>CAZKKN010000001.1:0-2012 GCA_964553375.1 uncultured Eggerthellaceae bacterium
AGGGGACGGGGATGATGGCATGATCCCCGTCCCCTGACATAAGCCCTATGGACGTTGCGGGAGATGGATGCGAGGGGAAGAAAGGTTATGCCATCATCCCCGTCCCCTGACATAATCCCGAATGTAGGGGGAAGAGGGGCTAAGAAAAGGGCAAAAATGAGGGAAAGGGAGGAATTGCTACCACGGAGCCGGGTGTGGCCTTATAGGTAAAAGATGGAGGGTAGATTTGTGTTGATAATGTGAATCAGATGTGGTTTGAGGCTTTGAGGCTCCGATTTCGGGGCCTTTTTTGCGCGCAAAAAAGGGCTGAAATGGGGTCGAAAAAGCGGGTTATGGAAGGCGCGAAAGCAGGGAGGGGTGGAGAGGCGGAAAAATCCGGATTATGGGAGGTTTTTGCGGCGCATGCAAGAAGTACATGAAGAGTGAGCTTGGAAAAGCCCAGGTCAGAGGAGTGCAGCAATTCGCGGCGCGCGGAAGATGAGGGGAAAACCTCCCATAACCCGGATTTTTCTGCCGCAGCAGGACGAAATCGGCGAAACAAGGGGGCGCAGGATCGGGAGATGCGCGCGGGAGCGGGGCATGGGAGACGAGCTTGTGAGCAGGAGATACGCGCAAGAGCGGGGCATGGGAGCGGGAGATGCGCGTGGAATCGGGCGCGGGCGCGAGGGTGCAGGAGCGGTAGATGCGGGGGGTGAGAGGGAGCGTGAAACAGGGGGCGCGAGGGGTAGGCACGAGAGTTAGGGATGTGGGGAGGTTGTGGGGAGGTTGCGATGGCCTTGCGGAGGGGCTGTGACGAGCTGATGACGGGACCGTGTGGAGCGTGTAAAAGGTGGATTTACCTCGCGAAACGTTGTAAAATTGGCTAGTCGCAAATTGCGCCCTGTCGGGGTCAGGTGGAAATGACAACGAACTCGCGCATATAAGCGACGGCATAGCGGCAATCGAATACGCCGAAGGTGGATCGGCAGTTCAACTCCTAAGGGCGAAAACGCCCGGTCAAACTGGGAATTTGAACGACATCATATCGCACGCGCGTATAAGGTCGAGCTATGCGGCAACGTTGACCAAATGGGTTGTTTATTACGGCTTTTATCAGGGAAAACGTTGCGGGAAGAGACGAATGTTCGACGTATTGGAGGTTTGTTTGAAACAGGCGCACCGCGCTGAAATGTGAAGGGTTCGTGATGTAATCCACAGGTGTGGGGCATCTGTGGACGAACTTTTTCGCGTTATACGCGCGCGCGTGTTTCAGGGTTCGGCGCCACGCTGGGATAGCGACTGACGAGGCGGCAGCATCGGGCAGCGAGTGAGCGAAAGCGAACGAGCGGCCAGCGCAAGCAGCGAGCGGCAAGCGAGCGGCAAGCAAGCGCAGGCGGCAAGGGAGCGAAAGCGAACAAGCAGCGAGCGGCAAGCAAGCGGCAACCCGATGCAGCAGCGAAGTTGGGAGGCAGAGACCGGCAGGCTCGGTGGCTCACAGGTCAGCGGAAGTGGGTGGAAATACGACCGCGACCGAGGCACACCAAGCAGGCGCACAAGGATGGGACGCCAAATTTTGCCAGCACTGGTGAGATAGGCGGACGATGGGAAACATGGACTTGATGGACCAGGAAAACAAACAAAACGCCGTAGGCATGGATGGGATGGAACCAATCCAAGCTGAAGCAGCGAAGGCGAACGCCGGTGTCGCGATGAGCGATGCGGCGCTGGCCTCGTGCGGTGTGCGCGCTGATTCTGCGAAAGCTGCGGAAGGCGCGGCGGCGGCAGCGCATCCTGGCACCCCCAAACCTGACAATACTTCTGAAATCGATAACGAAAAGCCGGCGCAAAAGCCGCGGCTTCTCGATCGGATCAAACACCGGTTCCGCACGGCGGGGGCGTCGGCTGCCATGCCATCATCCCCGACCCCTGACATGGAAATCATGCCATCATCCCCGTCCCCTGACATGGAAATGAACGCGGCGGGGGTGTCGGACATGGAAATCATGCCATCATCCCCGACCCCTGACATGATT
>CAZKKN010000001.1:2112-5607 GCA_964553375.1 uncultured Eggerthellaceae bacterium
GGCGGGGGTGTCGGACATGGAAATCATGCCATCATCCCCGACCCCTGACATGATTGGTGCGGGGCGGGCGCCGGATATTCCCGAAGGCCGGGCTCCGGACGAAGGATGGCCACCGGACATAGGGGCGGGGCGGGCGCCCGATGAAGACCTCACCAAACCAGAAAGCCCGCACGAAACACCACCGAGCAAGACACATCAGATGACACAAGCACACGAAGACAAACGTAACGACGAACTACCAAACGAAACCGAAACCGACCACTTAACGAACCACACCGACGGAGAACACGTTATGAAGAACCTGAACGATTCATATAACGCATTTGACGCAGATATCCCTCCTGCGTCACAAAACTTCAGCGATGTGGAAAGCGTAGCTCCCACAGAACTATCGGATATTCCATCCACTGATGACAGCATCACTAGCAACATCGAACAAATTTGCGACACAAACCAAACGAACCACACGAACCAAACGGCAGCAGAAAACGAAACGTTAAACGAGGCATCGAATCCTATGAACAACGAAGCTGGAAACGAAGGATCCCAAATGCAGCACGACACTCGCGATACGAACGATATGACTGACGTCCTGAACGTTGCGGCAGACGAACAGGAGATTCCCATGGATGCAATCAACAACAAGAACACCGACCCGTTGAGTACCCAGCCCCTTGAGGGGGTGACCACCGAAGCGGCCGCGCCGAACGCGGTTGAGCTGAATGAAGCTGCACCGAACGCGGCATCGACCGAGGTGGTTGCGAGCGTAGACCAGGGTGGCGATGCCATCTTGGATGCCTCGGCTGACATAGTTGCGAGTGAATCGCCGGAAGCTACTCCTGAGCTTTCGGCTGAAGCTGTTTCTGGAAGCGTTTCTGATATTGCTGATAAGGGGGCGGTCCCACCCGAAACTGACCGCTCCCTGAATCAGGCGCTCGTGGGTGCCTGCGAAATAGTGGACACCAGAATAGGCACGAGCGTGCACGTGAGCGACCGCGCCGCCGATGAGGACAATCTGACGTCCTCGGAAGCACAGCGACCTTCTGCAAAAACTGATGCCAGCAACCCACCTGCTGCTGGCGCAGAAGCGTCGCAAACTCCTCTGGCTAGCACCAGGCCCTCATCTGCTGCTAGCGCGGGAGTGTCGCACTCTCCTGCAAATGCCAGTACATCCCAAGCCGCTGGCACAGGAGAACTACCCCCGACCAACTCGGTCATCCCCCAAGAAAAGACCGAGCATTGGTTGAAAACGGCGGCGCGGGACGCTTCATTGCGCGACAACGACCAGAACCAGCCCAGCGCGGCGAGCCGCGTGGGCATCTCCTACCGCAGCGTGACGCACCGCACGCCGTCGCGCCCGCTGAGCAACCTCACGCGCGAACAATCTGCCGCTCGCGCCGCTGCCAACCGCGCGGCCGCGACGAAGGAAACCAGCGCCCGCGTGGCTGCACGCACCGCGGCCGCCCAGGCCGCCGGTCCGGAGCGCCCCGGCACCCCCAACGCCATAGACCCGGCAACCCGCCGCGTCCAGCGCCGCGACTCGGCCCGCAAGTTCGGCCGCAAGTTCCTGGCAAGCTTCATGGCCATCGTGTTGGCCATCGGCCTGTGCCCGCTGCCGGCCTTCGGCGATGACGGCCAGATCAACGGCGTGACCTTCAACGGTGCCACTACTTCTATCGAATATTCCTCAAGCAGTACCACTACTTATGACGAAAATGGCAACGTGGTGTCCAGCGAATCCAGCGAATCCGTCACAACGGACTCCACGGAAAACGACGACAGCATGCAAATGTTGTACAGCCAGATCCTGTACAACCAACAAACAAAGGACAAATCGTCCATCGACTCGCTGGAAGGCTACAAGGCGAGCGACGACGACTCCCTGCCCCTCAGCGCAGGCATAGACGCCGACAAGAACGCCAACGCCTCGGTCTACTACGAGGCGGGCGACGCGGCCGGCATCACCGGCACCGCGCCGGAGAAGGGCAGCGCCACGGACGGCACCTTCTTCGCGGTGGGCGCCGGCGACCTGCTGCGCCCGGACTACCGCTTCGCTGGTTGGGAGGCTCTGCCCCAGGGCGAAGACGCCAACGACGACACCCAGGCCACGCTGGCCATCCCGGCCGGCGCCCAGGTTACCAGCTGGGAGTGGGAGGCCCTGGTGGCCGGCGGCCAGGTGATCGGCTTCGTGGACAACAACGGCAACCGCCAGGCCCTGACCGACGCCCAGGCCATCCTGCTGGCCCGCGCCGGTGACGCGGCCGCCCGCGCGAAGGCCGCCAAAGACGGCGCGAACGCAGACGACGCGGCCCGCGGCATCGTGGCCACGCTGGAGAACGGCAACGTGTACATCGCCGCCAGCGACGAAACGGTGACCAAGAGCAACGCCCCCGCCGCGGCAGACAGCGCCACGGTGCAGCTGCCCAACGGCGACGACATCGACAAAACGGTGACCACCAGCACGCGCGCCGGCGCCACGGCCGACGAGCTGGCCAACGCCGCCACGGAGGCCCGCGACCTCAGCGCGCGCGAGGACGACAAGAGCTCCATCACCCTGACCAGCGCGTGGGTGGCCGAAGCCCTGCTGACCGGCGTGGAGCCGGAGCAGCCCGCCGATGAGGCGACGGAAGGCGAAGGCGCGACCGAAGGCGAAGCCGCCGAAGGCACCACCGACGAGGCCGCCACCGAGGGCGACACCACCACCGAAGTAACCGAAGACGCAACCGAAACCCCCGCCCCCACCATGACCCCGGAGGAGCATGACGCCCTCCTGGACATCCCGGAGGCCATCGCTGCCATGGACTTCAGCAGCCAGCGCATCCTGGTGGGCCTGCGCGGCGGCGACATAGCGGATCGCGACCAGAATAATATAGTAAGCCGCGGCACCAATCTGTACCTGCTGGGTTACAACAGCCAGGACGCCGCCCGTCGCGCCTACATGCGCTACAGCGCCTATCAAAACGTCGCCTTCGTGGCCCCGGACGTCACCGTGACGGCCGACGCAGAAGGTGATGGCGAAAACGGCGAAGGCGACGCAACCGCAGATGCCGCAGAAAGCGACGACCCAGACCTCGCAGACCCAGCCGCCGCCCCGAATGCCGGCGCCACGGCCGACCTGGAGAACATTGACCAGGCCGGCAAGGATCTGGAGGCTGCCACCACGACCGCAGCGACGCCGCAGGTCATCGCCCTGATAGACTCCGGCACCCCTGCGGATCATGCCAACGTGCTGCAGGCCACCACGGCGCTGGCCGATGACACCACCACCGAAGACAACAACGGCCATGGCACCGCCATGCTGGAGGCCATCCTGGCTCAGAACCCCAACGCCCAGGTCATCTCCATCAAGGCCCTGGACGCTAACGGCGAAGGCACCGCAGCCAGCATCTACGCGGCCATCATGCAGGCCATCGCCGCCAAGGCGACCATCATCAACCTGTCGCTCAGCGGTGCGGCCACCGAAGAGAACGCCGCCATCGCCGAAGCTGTGAAGCA
>CAZKKN010000001.1:5707-111384 GCA_964553375.1 uncultured Eggerthellaceae bacterium
AAAGCACCAGCTATGCGGCGGCCACCACCAGCGGTTGGCTTTCCGCCAACGCAACCGACACGTGGCAGGACGACCTGCGCGCCAGCTCCCTGGTGATCGGCACCGCTGCCGAGCAGGCAACGGAGCCGGAGGAAACCCCGGACATGTCGGATAGCACCATCTCGGGCGACATAGACATCACTCCCACGCCCGACGACTTCACGCTGGAGACCACGCGCGCCTACGCCATGCTGGACAGGAACGGCACCCTGAACTTCATGCGCGATTACGACACCAACACGCATGCGTCCGGTGCCGCGGGCGCCATCTCCATCCTTTCGGTGAAGGCCCCGGAGCTGAACGACACGGGCGTTAACGGCACTTGGTACTACGCCAATGGCACCAGCACCGCCGCAGATGCCGGCTTCGAGAACGTGCGGTACACCGCTGCTGCCCAGGTGCCCTGGCACAGTGTGCGCTCTCAGATCAAGGCCGTGCGCTTCTGGGACGAGATCCATCCCGTAAGCGTGGCCTACTGGTTTGAGGGAACCGCCATCAAAGAGTTCGCTCCGAACAAGTCGGCTGCAGGCAACGTGCTGTTCAACTGCAACAATGTGGAGTCGTTCCGCAACTTCTTCTATAACGCCAAGTCGCTGCATACGGCTGACCTGCGCGGTGTGCTGCGCAAGAACGCCGAAGGCGCCTACGTGAACAACACCTTCAAGGCGTGGGATTGGATGTATGCCTTCGGCCATGACACCTCTGCCAACGACAACCTGACGAATATATATTTGAATGGCTTGACCACCGGCACCAACCCCGACACGGCAGCCGCCGATCGCGGTGCGACCTTGCGGTACATGTTCCAGAATTCGGTCCATCTGCAAGAGATAGACCTGCGCGATTTCAACACCAGCAACGTCACCCGCATGGATTGGATGTTCTATAACTGCCAGCGCCTGCAGCGGGTGAACATGGCCAACATGGACGTGAGCCACGTGCAGAACATGCAGGGTATGTTCGATGACAGCGAATACCTCACCACTGTGGTCACCACCGGGTGGGATACCCGGGCGGTGACCGACTTCCGCCAGATGTTCCAGGACTGCTACTGGCTGACCGAGCTGGATATGTCCACCTGGAACACCCAGGCAGTGGCCCAGACGCTGGATACGATGTTCCGCGGTCGTAATAGCAGCAACGCCGTGATAGAGATCGCCTACGGCCTGCGCTCCATCACCTTGGGCCGCAACTTCAACACCAACCCCAACAGCAAGGGTCAGCTGTGGGTGCCCAATGGCAACACCCAGTTCAGCGGTAGCTATGCGTTTACCAGCTACCTTCAGTCCGACGGCTACTGGGATGCCGATGGCAAGTACTTCGCAAGCCCGCTGGTGGTAGACAGCGCCTTCAAGATCATCAGCGGCCCCGAAACCGCTGCGGTTGGTAGCACCTTGTTCTTCGTGGGCGAAACGGGCAAGGACAACCCCAACGCCGTGAAGCGCGAGTTCCACTGGCAGCAGCAAAAGCGCGCCTACGTGCACATCAGCGAAGCTGGCGACATGAAGTTCTTCCGCAGCTCCTTGGAGTTCTGGGACGACACCATGGTGCTGGGCGACGACGTGTACGACGGCACCGCTACGTTCGGCGCTGCCGGCTGGGTGTACACTGTGCCGGAGCAGGCCGAGGTGGCCGACATAACCAGCCCGGCTGACCTGCCGTGGAACCAGTATCCGCGCAACACCCTGAACACTCCGGGCACCGATTCGGCGGGCAAGCAGCTCTATTGGGCCACGGACGTGAAGAACATCGATTACTTCAACTATCCCGTGTACCCCAAGACCACCGCTCATTGGTTCGAGGGCATGAGCAACCTGCGCAACCTGCGTCGCATGACCGGGGCGCTGGCCACCCACGACACCCGCTCCATGAGCGCCATGTTCAAGGGTTGCACCAGCCTGGTGACCACCAGCTTCAACACCGGTTTGGACTTGGGCAACAACTTCCGCACCGGCACGGTGGAGGACTTCTCCAGCATGTTCGAAGGCTGCACCTCCATCACCACCTTGGCGCTGGGTGCCTTCTTTACCCCGGCAGCCACCAATATGCGCAACATGTTCAAGGACTGCGTGAACCTGACCAGTCTCACGTTCACCCTATCCGGCCAGCCGGTGATGTTCATCACCGATAACGTGACCGATATGCACGGCATGTTCCAGAACTGCGGGAAGATCTCCACGCTGAACATCGCCACCTTCGTGGTGCGCAAGGTGACAGACATGGGCGATATGTTCGCTGGCTGCACGTCGCTGAACGCGCTGACCACCGGTGATTACTTCAGCTTCCGTGGCGGATGGACCGTGGACGACACGGGCAGGACCCAAGAGCTGATCAAAGACACGGCCAAGATGGCTGTGCTGCCGGATTACCTGGACCGCTCCCATATTGACCCCATGGGCTATTACACCGGCAAATGGGTGATGCCCGAGGCGATGGGCGATGTGGACAACGTGATAACTGCCATGTGGTCGGAGGAGATTCGCGACCAGTACACCGGCTCCATGAACGGCACGTTCCGCTGGGAGAAGAACGTCACGTACTCCTACGCCATCTACACGCCCAGCGACACCACGCTGACCTTCTTCCGCGACCCCAGCCCCACACTGGTGACCGCTGCAGGCCAGAACGTGACTGTGCAGGTGAACGGCCGCAACATGACCGGTTATGTGTGGCGCGGTTGGGTGAGCGGCAACGAGGGCTTCGAGGCATACAACACGGCCGAAACCGACGACTCCGGCAGGTCCGAAGCTGGTAGCGTGGGCTACGGCCGGTACAGCAGCCGCCCGTGGAACTCCTATGCGGCCTCTATCACCCGCGTGAACTTCCTGAACCAGATCAAGCCCTACAGCACCAAGCATTGGTTCGCGGGCTTCACCGCGCTTACCGAGGTGAACCTCAACGGGAACCTGGACCTGTCTGAGTGCACCAGCATGAACTCCATGTTCGAGAACGCAAGTGCGCTGTTCTACCTGGATCTCTCGGGCTTGGATACCAGCAAGGTGGTGGACTTCAGCCACCTGTTCTGGATGTCCACTAATGTTAATGCCAAGCTGAACCGCGTGGACTTCACCGGCTGGGATACCTCCAGCGGCAAGGCGTTCGACTCCATGTTCTATTACTGCGTGAACCTGACCACGCTTGATCTGTCCATGTTCAATACCGGCAATGCCGATGCAACCGTGTATCACCATGGCACCATAATGAGCGGCATGAACGCCATGTTCAGCGGATGCAACAGCCTGAACAAGGTTGTTCTGGGCTCCAGCCTGCTCGCTTGGGGCAAAGGTAACGCCCTCACCGGCGGCGCACGCTTCACGCTGCCCAGCGCACCCAACAATCAGGCATACACCGCCAACTGGGTGGCCCCCAACGGCACCGCTTATTCCGTCGCGGATCTGCGCGATACCTACTTGGTGAACAACGACCCAACCGGCACGTACATCTGGCAGCGCAAGGACCAGGCCTACGCCCTGTTGGAGAACAACGGGCGGTTGCAGTTCTTCCGCGATGCTGCCGGCAAGTTTTACAACGGCTTCCAGATGACCGCCACCACCCAGGCAACCAGCGGTAAGTTGGCAAGCGGCACCAGCGTAAGCGCCGCCAAGCCCGGCACGGTGTTCACGGGCTTCGAGGACACGGAGAGCATCCCCTGGCTGAACAACGCCCTGGAGGTGAAGACTGTCTACGTGCAGGGAACCATAAGCCCGGTCAGCATGGCCGAGTGGTTCAGCGGCATGAAGAACCTCACCAGCATCAACAGCCTGGGCATCGGTGATAGCAGCGGCCGGTTCATCGATACGCGCCGCGTGACCAACATGAACTATATGTTCCGCGAGTGTAGCGGCTTGCTTACCACCAACAACAATTCCAACATCCAGCAGTTCCTCAACCGCCTGGATATGTCCTACGTGCGCACTATGCGCGGTATGTTCCAGGACTGCACGGGCATAAGCCAGCTTAACCTGAGCACGTGGCGTACGTTCTGGGTCACGGATATGTCCAACATGTTCAGCGGCTGCGTGAAGCTGGATACGCTTACGCTTATAGGCAACAATGCCCTGAACAGTGTGTTCCGCACTAACCACGTGGAGAACTTCAGCGGCATGTTCGGCGGCCTTACCAAGATGGCCAAGCTGGACCTGCGTTACTTCAGCACCGAAAGCGCGGTGAACATGTCAAACATGTTCAATGGCGATACGTCCCTGCGCTCCATCAACCTGGGCAACGACTTCAGCTTCCGCCCGGCAAAGGTGGAGAACACCTCGTGGCGCCCGCTGCTGCCCGATGCCAAGAACTCCCAGGTATACAGCGGCGAGTGGCAGACGCCCAGCACTACATGGGATGGCGATGGCGCCGCCCTTGCCCAGACGATCACCGACAGCTACGACGGCCCCATGGGCACCTTCACCTGGGCAACCGGTAAGTCCAAGGCCTATGCGGTGATTTGGAACAGCGCTGCTCCCACCACGGATAGCAATGCCTACGACACCATGACCTTCTTCCGCAGCGAGCAGACCTACGCTCACAAGGCCCGCAACACCCGCGTGACCTTGAGCGACGGCCGCACGGTGGTGGGCCAGGTCATCCAGTACTACGGCAGCGAGACCACCCAGCCCTTCGAGACCAAGGAAGGCAGCACCGATAGCTATGGCACCACCTTCGGCTATGGCAGCACCGCCGCACCTTGGTACGGCTGGCGCGGCAGCATTACCGATGTGGAGTTCATAGACGAGATAGCCCCCCTGCATACTGACTACTGGTTCCAGGACTTCACGGTGCTGCGCAGCGTGGAGTTCAACGGCAAGCTGGATCTGTCCCAGTGCGGCTCCATGCTGGGTATGTTCCAAGGGGCCGGCGACCGCTTGGCCTATGTGGACATGAGCGGCATGCAGACGAGCAACGTGCGCACGTTCCAAAGCATGTTCAACGGCTGCACGGGTCTGACTGAGGTGAACTTGGATGGCCTGGATACTTCCAGCAGCGCCAGCTTCTACCGCATGTTCTATAACTGCAACCAGCTGACCCACGTGAACCTGTACAGCTTTGACAGCAGCGTGTGCCTGGATGGGCACATTGCCAATATGTTCGAGAGCTGCGCTCGCCTGAACACGGTGACCTTCGGGCCCAACTGGTCGTTTGTGGGCAACGCCACCATGACGGATAAGACGCATGCTCTGCTTATGCCGTCTCACGCTTCCAACTTGAACACCGTCTACAACAGCGAATACCGCTGGGACACCCCGGCTGGCCGCAGCCTCACACCGGCCGAGTTGCAAGCGGAAGCCTTGGCGGGCACGCTGGATGCCGACGGCACCTTCACCTGGACGCGCAACCAACAGGCCTATGCGGCCTTGAGCCCCAATGGTGCTTTGCGCTTCTTCCGCGATGCAGTGGGCAAATACGAGAACGGCAAGACCTACGATGATCTGACGTTCCGCAAGCTGAACGTGCCGGAGCGTACTGGCCTGGTGGCTGACTCCAACAAGACGGGCATCGTGTTCACGGACTTCGAGACCACGGGCAAGGTGCCCTGGGCCGAATACGCCAGCCAGGTGAAGTTCATCGATGCCGAAGGCCAGTTCATCCAGCCTACCAGCTGTGCGGAATGGTTCGCCAATATGACGAACTTGAAGTACTTCAACATAACCAATGCCGATCAGTTCGACACCAGCTTATGCACGGACTTCACTGGCATGTTCCGCAACTGCAGCAACCTGGTGTTCCTGTGCAATTCCAGCTATGGCAATACCAGCCAATACCTGAACTTCCGCAGCGCCCGCAGCTTGAAGGACATGTTCAAGGGCTGCACCAAGCTGGAGAGCATTCCGTTCAACCAGGCGCGCCACACCACCAGCTATGTGACGGATGCCAGTGGCATGTTCGAAGGCTGCACCAACCTTACCGATGTGACCTTCAATACCAACAATGCTGGTGCCCAAACGTGGTTCCGCCTGGAGAACTGCACCAACTTCAGCCGTATGTTCGCCGATTGCACGGTGCTTCGTGGTCCCTATACGGCTGTGTTCGATAGGCCTACGATGAACCTTGCCAATCTGAACACGCGCGCCGCTACAGATATGAGCGAGATGTTTGCGAATTGCACCTCCTTAGAGCGCCTCAACCTGGGCACCCAATGGTCCTGGAGCGGCAACGGCATAACGGTGGAATCCGGCAAGCGTGCCTACCTGCCTCAATACCAGGCACGGGCCATGTATACCGGCAACTGGATCACCCCTGCGGGCAGCTCCATGCCGCCGGTGGGTGCAGGCAACCTTACCGATACTTACCGTGGACGCGTGGATGGCTATTACTATCGCGACGAGAATGGCAGCTTCCCCTATGCCATCCTTGATCAGAGCACCCGCACCCTCACGTTCTTCCGTGACACGCAGCGCTATGTGAACCAGACCACTCAGACGGTAAATGTGAAGAACCGTGGTTACATCAAGGGCATCGTGTTCAGCAACTTCACAGCGGCGCAAGTGAGCAGCTCCACTGTGGCGCAGCTGCATGCGGTGAGCATCGAGAACATCGAACCCTGGGGTGGTGAGGCCACGGCAAAGAAGCTGTGGTACAACAACCGCGGTCAAATTGATACTGTTGACTTTGCAGATTACATCGCTCCGCGTGATGCCTATACCTATTTCTATAACCAGTACACGTTGACCACGTTCAAGCATAACGGCATGTGGGATCTTTCCCGCTGCTCCCGCACTCAGGAAGCGTTCGAGTACTGCCGCTCCTTGAAGACCATCGACCTTTCAGGCATCGATGTAAGCAATGTGCGTGGTATGTACCAGATGTTCGCGAACTGCAACAATCTGATTTCCGCCAACCTGGCCGGATGGAATGTGCGTAACGTAAACGATGTGCGCTTCTTCTTCGCGAATTGCTTCGCCCTTGCTTCTGTTGATCTGTCGTGGCAGAACACTCAGCATCTCGATTACGTAAGCCTCTTCTTCTGGCATTGCTATAACCTGAAGACCCTTGACTTATCCACCTGGGATAGTCGCGGTATGATGAGCACCACCGCTTGGAGTAATTCTTCCTGGGAGGGCTATACGCTGAACGGTACTTATGGCCCCAATTGGTTCATGTACGAAAGCGGCATAACTGAGGTAACCGTTGGGCCGAATTGGATATGGACCGGCGGCCGCTCTGATACGTCTTATCATATCCACACGCCGGCGCCTCCTGCGGCCAATGCACTCTACACGGGGTATTACATTGCTCCTGATGGTCAGCGTGTGACCAGTCCCGACTGGTCTTGTTTCTACAACTACCAAATGCCTGGTACGTATCGCTTGGAACGCGCTACCACCCAGGCTTATGCCGCATTCCCGGTAGCCACCGAAAGCACCACAACACCCGATGAAACGCTGTACTTCTTCCGCGACACCGCTGGGAAGTATGAGAGTGGCATGCAGTATGCCGAGGTCACCTTCAACGACGGCAGCGCCAACAAGACGCTGGATCAGGCTATCGTATTCACGGACTTCGAGTACACCACTGATGTGCCCTGGGCCAATTGCGAGATTCGCCCTGATCTTATGAGCGAGATCCGTAACGTCCAGTTCTGCCAGCTCCTCAAACCCGATTCCATCAAGGGCTGGTTCCAGGATATGACGGCACTGCGTTCCATCACCAGGCCGCAGAACCTGAATACCGAGAACGTCACGGATATGAGCTACCTGTTCAGTGGCTGCACCTCCTTGGCGGAGCTGGATCTGTCTACTTGGTATACCGGCAACGTAACCAACATGGAAGGTATGTTCCAGGACGCCACTATGCTCACTATTCTGCGGTTCTTCGCGAGCAACGCAGATCCCGATGTGCAGAGCACGGCTCAAGGCAACATCAAGTTCCGCACGCCCAACGTGACCAACATGTCCCGCATGTTCGCGGGCTGCGACAGCTTGGCCACGCTGGATCTGCGCTCCTTCAACACCGACCGGGTAACCACCATGGCCGGCATGTTCGAGGACACTAGCCACCTGTATTCTGTGGCTGTGGGCTATAACTTCAGCTTCGCCGGCGGTGGCATAACCAGCACTGCAGCCAAGGCGCTGTTGGAGGATCCGCCTTCCTTCTCGCCCTACACGGGCAAGTGGGTGGCACCGAACAAGCAGGCCTACACCGCGCTGCAGCTGCGCGATGAATACACCGGTCCCATGCGCGGTGGCACCGCCAGCGCCCCGCTTGCCTTCGAGTGGCAGACGGGCGGCAGCCGCGCCTACGCGCTGCTGGAAGACGATGGCACTTTCACATTTTTCCGTGATGAGACCGTATACGGCAACAATACGCTGGTGACGGATATTCAGCTGGAAGGCCGTACGGCAAGCGGTCGCATCTTCGCGGACTTCGAGAGCCTGAACACGAACGGCACCAACACTTATACCACGGTGCGGTGGTATAACTATCGCATGCAGGTTCGTAGCATAGTATTTGAAGAGGCCATAAGCCCCACCATCTCTACGGCATGGTGGTTCTACGACATGGACAATCTGGAGCACGTGGACTTCCGTGATAACCTTCATACCAGCCTGGTGCGCTACATGCGCGGCATGTTCTATGGCACGCAGCGGCTCACCTCGCTTGACCTGAGCGGGTTCGATACCCATGGCGTGACCGACTTCGGCTATTTCTTGAATGCCACGGATGCGTTGGAGTACGTGGACTTGTCCGATTTCCATGTGTCGCTTACGGCAACGACCGAATACTTCTTCAATAGAACCAACCGCTTGCGCACTATCGCGCTGGGCAAGAACTGGACATTCGGCGCTCAGCGCACATCCAACGCAGTGTTCAGCAATCCGCCCAAAGACGAGTTGTACACCGGTAGCTGGCTCGATCCCAAGGGCGTTGCCCGCACGGCAGCGCAGATCGCTACCGGCTACAACAACACCATGGCCGGCACCTTCACCTGGCAGCGCAACACCAGCCAGACGGCTTATGCGCTGTTGGATACCAGCAACACCCTGCGGTTCTTCCGCAGCACCACGCCGTATGCAGCGGGCGTGCATGCCACGGCCGATGTGCGCATTGGCAACGTGGACTATGCCGGCACCTTGTATACGAACTTCGAGGAAGGCTCTGCCGTGCCTTGGACCGCAGATGCGGCCAAGGTGCATTCGGTGGTCTTCCATCATCGCATCGTGCCCGAGAGCACCGCGAACTGGTTCGCCGATATGACCGACTTGCGTGTGGTGAATTGGGGTGCCAATAATGCCACTGCCAACACTGGCACCGGCACCCGCAAGCTGGACACGTATCGCGTGACCGATATGAGCAACATGTTCAAGGGTTGTGTGAACCTTACCAACCTGGATATGAGCGGCCTCATCGTGGACAACGTTACCAACCTGGAGGGCATGTTCCAGGATTGCACACGCCTGCGCACGCTGAACTTCCGCTACAACAACGCCGACGGCCAGGCTCTGAGCTTCCGCCCGTGGCAGGCCACCAACATGGCGCGCATGTTCAAGGGCTGCGAGACGGTGATCACCCTTAACCTGGTGGACTTCTACACCAGTCATGTTACCGACCTCACGGATATCTTCACGGGCTGCACGGACATGAGCACCATCGTGTTCGGCCAGAACTTCTTCTTCAACGGGGCTGGCATCACTGATCAGTCCAAGCAGGCCCTGCTGCCCGAAGGCCCCAACCCGCCCTATACCGGCTTCTGGAAGAAGGGTGGCGTGATCCTGCCCAACACCAACATGCGCGATGCCATGGTGCGGGGTGGCAAGCTGTCCGACAACTCCACGTGCTATGGCACCTGGACATGGGATACCAACCCCACCGACACCTATGCCACGGCGCTGTTCGTCCCGGTGGAGGGTACCAACCTGTTCGATGTGCTGTTCTATCGCAGCAACACCAAGTATGCCGACAACAACACGGCCAGCACCAGCGTTACCGTGCATGGCACCATGTACACGGGCATTAACTGCGGTGGCTTTGAAGAGGGCGGCAACATCCGCACCTGGAACAGCTACAAGGGGCGCATCCGCTCCGTGGACTTCTTGGATAAGGTGGTGCTGCATCCCAGCTGGAGGTATGGTGGTGCTGGAACCAACAGCGCGGCTATCTTCATGAACATGACTGCTTGCCAGCGCTTCAGCGCCGGCAACGGCAATCTGGATCTGCGCCGCATCACCGATTTAGGGAACTTCTTCTTCGGCAATACTGTGCTTACTAATATGGACCTGCGTGGGCTTGATACCTCCCATGTGACCGTAATTCACTCTATGTTCGAGAACTGCTATAAGTTGCTGTATGTGGACTTGAGCAGCTTCGATACGTCCCAAGTGACCAATATGAATGACGTATTCTGGCAGTGCTTCGAGTTGGTGGATGTGAATTTGAGCAGCTTCGATACGTACAATGTGACCTCTATGGCTTATTTCTTCGGTTGCTGCTACTCGTTGGCCTCTTTGGACTTGTCGCATTTCGACACCTCCAAGGTGACCAATATGGCCTTTATGTTCCACAGAACCGACAGCTTGGCTTATCTGAATATCCGTGGGTGGGATACCTCTAAGGTGACCTCCATGCTGAATTTCATGGGAAATCAAAACTACAATTCGATGTCCGCAGTTGAGGCCCGTACCAAGGGACATCATCTGCTGGAACTTGACTTGACGGGCCTCACCTTCGAGAACTGCACCGATATGCGCTATGCGTTCAAGAACTGCACCAGCTTGCGTAAGCTGATCATGCCCGACTTAAATACCCGGAGCGTGACCACGGCCAACATGGTTGATTTCTATACCGGCTGTAACGCCTTGGAGAGCATCACCATCGGCAAGACCTACGGCTTTGACAAGCAGTCATTCTTGGCGGCCCCCAATACCGCCCCCTACAGCGGCCGCTGGCTGGCGCCTAATGGTTCCCCTTATGCCAACAACCAGTTGCAGGCCAACTGCCAGGGCATGGCAGGCGAGTACACGTGGGAGCGCAGCAGCGCCAAGGCCTATGCCGTGCTGGATGCCACCGGCGTGCTGACCTTCTTCCGCAGTGCATCCACCTACGATTCCAGCACCACCAGTGTGTTAGTGAACAACGTGACCATAAACGGCACGGTGTATACGGACTTCGAAGAGCGCGACCCGCAGCTGGGCATTGCCTGGGCAAGCGACAAGCTGAAAGTGCGTGAGGTGCGCTTCGAGAATCCCATCCAGCCCACCAGCACCGCCAACTGGTTCGCTGGCATGAGCAACCTGGAGGTGTTCACGCCCTTTGCGGCCACGGACATCACCACTAAGCAGCGCGGCAACCTGGACCTGAGCCGCTGCACCAGCATGGCCAACATGTTCCAGGGGTGCTCGTCGCTGTTTGAGGCGGACTTCACCACCATCACCGCCAGTGCGGCGACCAATATGTCTGGCATGTTCGATGGCTGCGAGAGCCTGACCAAGCTGGATCTGGCTACGCTCAACACACCCAACCTGACGGATGCCAGCAACATGTTCCGCAATTGCTTGGTGCTGAACGAGCTCATCATTCCCGCTTTCGACACGCGCAATGCGCAGCGTTTGGGCGGCATGTTCCAGAACTGCAACAAGTTGGATAAGGTGGTTCTGGGTTCGCGTTGGTCCTTTAAGGGCAACGGCATAACCGATGAGGCCAATATGGCGCTTCTGCCTACGCCGCCCACAGATGAGCCGAACGACGGCAAATGGTATGCCAGCGTGGATGACAAGACTTATACTCCGCTTGCCATTCGTGATGCCTATAATCCCAACATGGCGGGTAATTACACCTGGAACAAGACGGGCAGCATGGCGTTCGCTGTGCTGGATGCCGCCGGTACCATGACCTTCTTCCGCAGCTTCAATGCAGAGACCACTAGCGTGAGCGTCGGTAAGACGGTGACCTTGAGAGATGGAAGTGTAATCGCGGGAACCGTGTTCAAGGTGTTCGAGGATGTGTCGATTACGCAGTGTTATGCTGCAGGTAATCCTTCGGCGACTTATATTCCATGGAATGGAAGCTATCGTGCACAGGTGAAAAGAATCGTATTCACGGATCGCATTAAGCCGATATGCATGTACAATTGGTTCCGCGATATGCCCAATCTTGTGTCTTTCAGGACTAATGGAAACTTGGACACATCGCGATGTGAATCTTTTGAGCACTTGTTCATAAACTGCACAAGTCTGACAGATATCGACCTGAGCAGTTTGGATACTTCCCGCGTATGGAATATGTGTCAGGTATTCCAAGGGTGCACGAATCTCGTAAGAATAAATCTAGACGGTTGGAATACCTCCCAAGTCAGATATTTTTGGATGATGTTCTATGACTGCAAGAGTCTGGAGTCAATTGACCTTAGTGGGTTTAGAACACCGAATGCGCGCGTATTCCAGCAAATGTTCCAAGGATGCATAAAACTACAGAGCATTCAAATTGACTTTGACGGCAGGCGCGCGACTGCAACCGATCCTGGCATACCGGACCCAGAGCCGATGACTCCCAGCAATTCTCTTGGAGCTACCGGGTTTGATCAGATGTTCGCCGGTTGTACAGATTTGACCGAAGCGAAAATCTCCATCGTGATTCCCTCTGGAACAAGAATGGAAGGCGGGGCAATTCGCACCGACCGCTATAATGGGGTATTTACGAATATGTTTAATGGATGCTCTAACCTGCGCGTGGTGGACTTCAGCGGCATGGTGAGTGATTCTTCGGGTAACAATTGGACCAACATGTTCACTGGTTGCGCCAAGATGGGCAGGCTCATCGTAAGCGACAAGTTCTATATGGGTGCCAGCAAGGCGCTCCCCAACCCCGCATCTTGGGGTGGCGGCTCTCCGTATACCGCGGATGCCTGGGTGAACGAGGATAACACGGCGCAGGTGGCCATCAACACCTCTACGCTCACGGGTTATACCGGCTTCCACGCGGGCACCTGGGTGTGGCAGAAGCAGGATATCCCGGCATTCGCCATGGTGGCCAATGCAGACACCAACCATGAATCCGCGCTGGTGTTCTTCCGGGCGAAGTCCAGCGACCAGGAACTGGGCGAGGGCCGTACTGCCACGGTGGATAGTGTGACCTACACTGGCACGGTATATGGCAACTTCGAAACCACGGGTGCCACCCCGTGGCTGGAGAAGGCAAGCCAGATCACCAAGGTGCACTTCCAGTCCAACACCACCATTGTGCCCTCCAAGACGGCCGAGTGGTTCAAGGGCCTCACCAACGTGCGCACGTTCGAGAATCTTCAGCGCTTGGATATGCAGCAGGTGACGGATGCCAGCTACATGTTCCAGGGCTGTGCCAGCATCACCAACCTTGACCTGCGCAGCTTCTATACCACCAACTTGGTGAACACCACCGGCATGTTCCAGGATTGCCTGACCCTTACCGGTTTGGATCTGTCGCACTTCGATACCAGCCGCGCCAAGGTGCTCACGGATATGTTCGACAACTGCCCGCTGTTGCGCAGCGTAACGCTGGGCAAGCGCTTCAACTTCAAGGGCGACGGCACCGGTACCGAGGAAGAGTGGGCCGTGCTGCCCACCCCGGCCCGCCAGGCCGCCTACACCGGCCAGTGGGAAGCGCCGGATGCCTCCGTGTATTCGGCCACGGCTCTGCGTGACGTATACAACCCCACCATGGCTGGCACCTACAACTGGGCCACGGGCAACGCCGGTTATGCCAGCGTTATCCTGTACCCCAACAACGGCCAGGCCTATAACCAATCCACTGCAACCTATACGGCGTTCTTCGCGCATACCGAGAAAAACTATGTGAACAGCAGCGGTGCTCCCACATGGACCGCTGTTGGCACGCCTACCAAGGTGCAAAGCGCCATTGGCGTGGAGATGCTTCCCGGCCGCGTGAGCGATACGGGTATCATTCAGAACTTCTACGCCATAAGCGGCTTCGAGAACAACGACCTGCCCAGCTTGTGGACGGGCGTGGGGGCCACCAACCCCTACAAGGCGCGCATCACCGAGGTGCGCTTCCTGGATCAGTTCGCCCCGGCAACGCTGAAGAACATGTTTAACGGCTTCACCGGCCTTAAGACCATAGACCTCACCAACCTGTCCACGGCCTATGTAAGCGACATGACCGGCATGTTCCAGGGCTGCACCCGATTGGAGAACTTCCTCACCTTCGACAGCCAGATCCCCGTGGAGTCCGAGGACGGCACCAGCTCCCTGCCGGAGCGCACGGACACGCTGCCCCTGCTGAACACCAGCCGTGTGCGCACGTTCAACAACATGTTCAACGGCTGCTCTTCGCTTACCAGCCTGGATTTGCGGGCGTTCAACACCGCCCTGGCCGAGGAGTTCACCGGCATGTTCTTGGGCATGACCAAACTCACCGATTTGCGCGGCCTGCAGAACTTCAACACCAGCGGTGTGTGGAACTTCAGCAGCATGTTCCAGAATTGCAGCAGCATGACGTCTATCGATACCTCTAAGTTCGATACCGCCAATGCCATCAACATGGGCAACATGTTCAACGGCTGCAGCAAGGTGGAGACCTTCGACCTGCGCAACTTCAACACCGCCAAGGTGTGGAACTTCACCAGCATGCTGGGCAATTGCACGTCCCTGCTTAACCTGGATGTGAGCAGCTTCAATACAGCTGCGGGCACCAGCTTCAAAACCATGTTCAAAGGCACCAGCGCCATCACCCGCATGGATCTGGAGACCTTCGACACCCGCAAGGCAACGAACTTGGGTCAGATGTTCGACGGCTGCACGGCGCTGCGCTGGATTAAGCTGAGCCGTGAGTTCGACTTCAAGGGTGTGAACACCGGCACCACCAACAACAGCGCCAATTGGGCCATCCTGCCCAACCCCAGCACCGCAAACACCTATCTGGCCAAGTGGGCTATGGAAGACGACGAGAGCCAGCAGTTCAGCGCTACCGAGCTGCAATCGCGCACCATGAGCGAGATTGCCCATACCTGGGTGTGGGCGCGCAATGGCGGGCAGACCTATGCCATCTACGACGCCGGCCGCCTGGTGTTCTTCAGCGCTGCCATGAGCCTGTACCACAATGGCGAGACCAACACGGTAACGGTGCCCATCCGCAACAGTGCCGGCACCACCGTTAACACCACCATCACCGGCACCATATATACCGGTTTTGAGAGCCAGACCTACAGCCCCACCAACCAGGCGCCCTGGTACACCCATGCTCAGGACGTGCGCGTGGTGCACTTCACCGCAGCGGTGACGCCGCGCAGCACCGCCTACTGGTTCGCCGATATGCGCCAGCTGGGCAGCATCTACTTCAACGGGCTGCTGGACACCTGGCAGACCACCAACATGGATCGCATGTTCAGCAACTGCACGCACCTGGTGGACCTGGACCTTTCGGGCTTTGATACCCGCGAGGTCACCAACATGAACGGCATGTTCAGCAACTGCACCAAGCTGGCTACGCTCACGCTTGCCAGCAGCACCAAGGTGGGTGTGTTCGACACGAAGAACGTGGTCAACATGGGCGATATGTTCCTGGGAACCACGGGACTCAGCCGCATAACCTTAAGCCCGTACTTCAGCTTCAAGGGTGCGGGCATTGAGCAGCAGAACCGCTGGGCAGACCTGGAGCCCGTGAGCACCACCAGCCCCTACACGGGCCGTTGGGTGAAGAGCGACAACATTTCCGGTGCGCGTTACACCTCCACGGAGCTGCGCAACGAATACAGCGCGAACCCCGCGGCCATGGCCGGCACCTACGAGTGGGCCACCAGCCGCGGCACCGAGACGGAGATGGTGATCAACGCCGCCCTTACCCCGCGCAACGGCGGAGCCATTGACGCTGCGGGGCAGACATACGACGTGGTGTTCTATCGCGGCCTGCGCCCCGAGGGCGTGACCAGCACCACTACCTTCCCCTTCTATGTGGAGAACCTTACCGAGGTGGGCGGCCAAGCCTATGTGTTCTGCGACTTCGAGCGCTCCCTGGGCACGAATGGCGCAGCCGTGTGGCCCAGCAACTGGGCCAGCTACACCGGCCGCATCGCCAGCATTACCATTAGGGACCGCTTCGCTCCCAAGAGCGTGGATGGCCTGTTCAGCCGCACCAGCACCACGGGCACGGACATCCTGACCACCATAACCGGCCTGTCCAACCTGGATACCTCGCAGGTCACCAGCTTGGCCGGCATGTTCCGCAACCGCAACGGCCTGGTGAACATAGACCGCAGTGCCGACGACGGCCTGAACCACGTATCCCTGAACAGCAGCCGTGTGAACAGCATGGCTGGCATGTTCCAGGGCTGCACGGCGCTGGAGGATGTGGACGTATCCAGCCTGGATACCAGCAATGTGACGGACTTCAGCACCATGTTCCAGAACTGCCAGAACCTGAAGACGCCGGACATCAGTCGCTTCGATATGGCCAATGCCACCACTACGGCCGGCATGTTCAGTGGCTGCAGCCGCGCCTCGGCCATCGAGCTGCCCAACCTGGCCAATGCCTTCGTGATCAACATGAGCCAGATGTTCCAGAGCTGCAGCAGCGTGGCCACGCTGGACCTGGCGCGCTTCCTCACCCAGGACGTGACGGACTTCAGCAACATGTTCAACGGCTGCACCTCCATGGTGGAGCTGCGCCTGAACCAGTTCGACACGCACGCCGGTCTGAACATGACGGCTATGTTCGGCAACTGCACCAACCTTAAATCCGTGGTGCTGGGCCGTCAGTTCGCCTTCAACGGTGCCGGCAGCGAGGCGGGTTGCACCGAGGCCAAGTGGGCCAGCCTGCCCACGCCTCCCAACAACGACCTGTACAACGGGCGCTGGGTGAATGGCACGGATGGCTCCCAGACGGCCTATCAGCCCAGCGAGATGCGCACCCTTTCCGGTGCCACGCTGGAGGGCCCCTGGAGCTGGTACAAGAACACCAGCAAGGCTTATGCCATCCTTTCCGGCAACACCCTGACGTACTTCCGCTCTATGAACAACATAACCCTGAACGAGCGCGCCACGGTGAATCTGTCTGGCGGCCAGGTGCTCAGCGGCATCGTGTATGGTGACTTCGAGAACAAGGAAGCCACCGACGCAGCCGGCGTTCCCTGGGGCGAGGCGGCGGCTTCCATCCGCACCATTGACTTCGCGCAGCAGATCACCCCGCGCACCACGGCCAGCTGGTTCAGCGGCATGATGAACCTGACCTCCATCACCTTCCAGGACGATTCGAAGAAGTACGGCAACCTGAACACCTACGACGTAACGGACATGAGCCGCATGTTCAGCGGTTGCTCGTCTATCGGCAACCTGGACCTGCGCGACCTGGATACCTACAATGCCACGGACATGAGCGGCATGTTCAGCAACTGCAACCGCTTGCGCACGGTGGAGTTGGGTACCAAGTTCAGCTTCGTGGGCGCGGGCATCTTGGAGAACGCCAAACGCGCCGTGCTGCCCACACCAACGGGCATCGCCTTCACGGACAAGTGGCAGTACACCCATAACGGTGCGGGCACGGCCGTGGCCAACGGCCCGCTGTACAGCCCCACCGAGCTGCGCGACCAGTACAACGCGTCGCTGCAGGGCACCTACAGCTGGCAAGAGGGCGAGCAGAAGGCCTACGCCATCTTCAACACCAGCGAGTACTACAGCGAGGCCGATGACACGACCTACAGCGCCAACACCACGCTGACGTTCTTCCGCAGCGCCAAGGCGTTCACCGACAGGG
The DNA here is from genome assembly GCA_964553375.1 of uncultured Eggerthellaceae bacterium. Lineage (GTDB taxonomy): Bacteria > Actinomycetota > Coriobacteriia > Coriobacteriales > Eggerthellaceae > UBA9715. The sequence goes on from CAZKKN010000001.1 coordinate 23,420, forward strand.
CTCAGAACCAGAAGGTGGACATCCCGGGCATCGGCACCATAACGGGCACCGTGTTCGCGGACATCGAGAGCCGCACGGGAGCGCCCAGCTGGCAGGCCGCCGGCACCACCTATAAGAGCCAAGTGACCATGATCAACGTGGTGGACTTCGTGTCTCCGCGCTACACCAGCGGCTGGTTCCGCGACTTCAGCAAGCTGACGAACGTGCGATTGAACGGGAACTTCGACATGTCCCGCGTGACCAACAGCTCGTACATGTTCTACAACTGCGACAGCCTGGTGGACTTGGACATGGGCGGCATCAATGCGGCCCAGAGCACCGACATGCAGTACATGTTCGCGGACTGCGCCTTGCTGCAGAACCTGAACCTCTATGGCTTCAGCAGCAGCGCCGCTGTGAGCATGAAGGGTATGTTCCAGAACAACGTGAGCTTGCGGGAGCTGGATCTGTACACCCTGGGCACCTTGCAGGTGACCAACATGCAGAATATGTTCTATGGCTGCGAGTTCTTGGAGAAGCTCACTGTGAGCACTTTCGATACCTCCAACGTGCAGTACATGGACAACATGTTCTATGGCTGCAAATCGCTGCATACGCTTGATCTGTCGTCGTTCACGGCGGTGAAGCTGATCAGCGCCACCGCTATGTTCCAGAACTGCGCAGGCCTGGCTAACCTGTACCTTACCAACTTCAGCACCAGCGTGACCAACGACGGCAAGACCACCAGCGCGCTGAAGAACCTGACCAACATGTTCACCGGCTGCACCAGCCTGGTGAGGCTGGACCTGTCCGCCATGGACACCAAGACCAGCAGCCCCACCATGACCACTATGTTCGGTGATGCCACCATGAAGCTGCGTTGGCTCACGGTAAGCGAGAAGTGGAAGTTCAACGGCGATACCTCCACTCCCAAGAGTGCACCGAAGACCACGCCCTTCGACGGCAACTGGCTTGCCTTCGACGGCACCACCAAGCTGGCCCCCACGGGCACCACGGCGGCCACCACCTTGGTGGGCTATACCATCGGCGAGGTGGGCACCTTCACCTGGGCGCGTAACGGCTCGTTCGCCTATGCGCTTCTGACCAGCGACGGCACCGGCGAGATGGTGTTCTTCCGCAGCGCCAGCCGCATGGAGACCGGCCCGGGCAAGACGGTTGAGGTCACCACGAACGCCGGCACCAAGCGCACCATGACCGGCACCCTGTATGGCGACTTCGAATCCACCGGCGAGGTGCCGTGGGCAGACGACGCCGCCAGCGTGCACACCGTGCGCTTCTACAACACCATCGTGCCTGTGAGCACGGCCCGCTGGTTCCAGGGCATGGGCAACCTGGGCACGTTGGAGTTCAATAACCTGCTGGACACGGTGGGTGTTTCCAGCATGGCCAACATGTTCAACGGCTGCTCCATCATGGATAACATTGATGTATCCAGCTTCGATACGTCCGGCACGTCCAACATGGGCGGCATGTTCCGCGACTGCAGCCGCCTGCAGAACCTTAACCTGAGCAACTTCGAGACGCGCAGCGTGGTGAACATGCCCAACATGTTCAGCGGCTGCACCAGCCTGGTGCGTCTGAACATCAGCAGCTTCGACACCTACATGGTGGCCGACATGACCGACATGTGGAGCGGCTGCACCAGCATGAAATACATCACCACCGGTCCCAACTTCAGCTTCCTGGGCAGCGGCAACATCCTTGATGTGGCCAACCAGGGCCTGCTGCCCACGCCTACGGGCGCAAGCGTGAGCGGGCGCTGGCTCACTCCGGACGGCCATGCCTACAAAGCTGAGTACATCCGCGATAGCTACACCGGCACCATGCGCGGCACCTTCAGCTGGGAGATGACCACTCGTGGCACCAGCACCGTGGTGCTCATGCCTAATAGCGATGGTACCAGCCAGGCGCTGAACAACGCTGGCACGCGGTATACGGCGTATTTCCTGCACACCACTGCGGACTACCGTTTGGTGAACGGCCGCGGCCAAGCCGTGACCACGCCTGGTTGGATTGATGTGCTGCCCAACCAGTCGTCCGTCTACCCGCCGGTGAAGCTGCCGGGCTGGGAGAACGAGCAGACGAACTTCTTCGCTATGTCCGGCTTTGAGGAGTCCGAGCTTCCCGCCTTGTGGAAGAGCAACGCAACCACTGCCACCGGCTGCTCTACGAATTACGGCTTCGCGCCCTTCAGCCGCGTGACCCGCGTGCAGTTCAACGATCTGTACACGCCGCTCACTTTCGAGAACCTCTTCAAGGGGGCCAAGGAGCTGCGCAGCGTGGACTTCACCAACGTGAACAGCGAATACGTGAGCGACTTCGCCGGCATGTTCGCCAATTGCCCCAAGCTGACCACGCTGACGGGCTTCAACAACCTGAACACCAGCAACGCCGTGGATATGGACAGCATGTTCGAGGGCTGCTCCACTCTGCAGCGCGTGGACTTCACTGGTTTGGATACCAGCAAGCTGGCCTTCATGCGCAGCATGTTCAAGAACTGCACGCGCCTGAACAGCGCCACGCTGAACACCATAGACACTGCGCGCGTGCGCTCCTTCGAGCAGATGTTCCAGGGCTGCTCCACCTTGGGCAACCTGAACCTGAGCGGTTGGGATACCGCCAAGGTGAACAGCATGGCCAACATGTTCTATGGCTGCACCAACCTGTTCAAGCTCACGGTGGATACGTTCGATACCTCCAACGTGACCACCATGGCCAACATGTTCTACAACTGCGGTGGCCTTACGCTGCTTAACCTCACCAACTTCAACACCGCCAACGTGCAGTTCTTCAACGGCATGTTCTACAACTGCGCCAAGATGGTGAACTTCGATGCGTCTAAGTTCAGCGGCGCCAGTGCCGTGAACGTGAGTCAGATGTTCATGAACTGCAAGAACATCGCCACGCTGGACTTCAGCGGCTTCGTGAGCTCCAAGGTGACGGACTACTCCAACCTGTTCAACGGCTGCATTTCGCTGAGCATGCTTAACTTGGAGGGCTTCGACACCCGCAGCGCCACCACCATGAAGGATATGTTCAAGGGCTGCGCGGACCTGCGCAATGTGACCTTCGGTCGCACGTGGGATCCCTCGGGCGACGGCACCATCAACCCGGCCGAGGCCACCGAGGCCAACAACAAGAGCGCGCTGCTGCCCAACCCCAAGGGCGATAGCTACTCCAACAGCTGGCAGCGTTCCGCCGATGGCACGGTGCTCACGGCAGCGGAGCTGCGTGTCACCGCGACCGACGACATCGTGGGCACGTGGCAGTGGCAGCGCAAGAATGGCAACAGCTATGCGGTTGTGAGCGGCGACACCATGTACTTCTTCCGCAGCCAGGTGCCCATGGTTAACGGCACTACGCGCGACGGCATTGCCATCAACGACGATGCCACTATGCGCATCAGCGGCACGGTGTACACGGGCTTCGAGTCCGACACCTACACCATCCCCGAAAGCGTGCCGTGGGTGCGTACGGCCAAGGATGTGACCACCGTGCGCTTCATGGCCACCATAGAGCCCGTTAGCACCGCCAACTGGTTCAGCGGCATGGAGAAGCTGCAGAGCGTTGAGTTCGACTACAAGGGCTCCAACAACCTGAACCTGTTCATGGCTAGCAACCTGAGCGGCATGTTCTATGGCTGCAAGAGCTTGAAGAAGGTGGACTTCAGCACCTTCCAGGCGTCCCAGGCCACCAACCTGGCCAGCATGTTCGCCGGTTGCGAGAGCCTGACCAGCGTTGACCTGTCGGCCCTCTCTGCCTATGCGGTCACCGATGTGAGCGGCATGTTCAATGGCTGCACCAACCTAGCCAACATAAACCTTACCGGCTTGGGCACCGTGAACGCGCGCTCCATGGCCAACATGTTCCGCAACTGCACCACTCTGAACGAGATAACCCTGGGCAGCTCCTTCACCTTCCAGGGTGACGGCTCCATCATTTCCAAGGATCAGCAGCCCTTGCTGCCGGAGCCTGCGCGTACCAGCTTCTATAGCGGCAAGTGGTTCGGTCCCTATGATGCGAACGGCAGCGCGAATGAAGTTGCCAAGGCTTACACGAACACCGAGCTGCGCGACCAGTACACCGAGGTACTCAGTGGCACCTACAAGTGGGATAAGGTGGCAGACTCCAAGGCCTATGCCTTCTGGGACAACAGCGCTAAGACCATCACGTTCTTCCGCAGCACCACCGATTACATGAAGGATGCTGAAGGCGTGGACCGCACTACTAGCCGCGGCAATGGCGCTAACAACAACGATGGCTGGGTGGGCTATTACCTGACCACCAGCACCTCCAACGCGACCACTATCGCCCAAACGGTGCGCACCATCAAGGAGCTGGGTGTGACCACCGAGAACGGTGACCGCATCATGTGCGGTTTCGAGGATAACACGCTGGAGATGACCAGCAGCTGGACTCAGACCGGTGGCAATCAGCAGTACGGCAACCCCAGTTATCACTATGCGCCTTATTCCACCGCTTCAGCCAGCAGTTCCGGTTGGGGTAGCAGCAGCTTCTTCGAGGCATACGAGTACATCACCTCCCGTGCTCCGTGGCGCGACCTGCGTGGAGCGACCCATGTATCCTTCAAGGATCAGATCTCGCCGCTGCGCGCCAACCAATGGTTCTTCAGCTTCACCAACATGACGACCATCGACCTCACGGGTCTGGACCTCAGCCGCTGCACGGATACCGCAGAGATGTTCATGAATTGCACCGCATTGCGCTATGTGGATATGAGCGTGATGAAGAGCAGCAGCAATGTGAGATACGCCCATCGTATGTTCAGCCGCTGCCACAGCTTGCAGTGGGCAGACATAAGCGGGTTCGATACGTCCAACTGTCGCACTCTGTGGGAGCTCTTCGCGGGCTCCGACCGCCTGACCACCGTCAATGCCCCCGATGTGAACGGTGCCAGCGCCCAAACCCTCTATGGTATGTTCCGGTATTGCTACAGCTTGGCAGAATTGAATATGCCCAACTTGGGTCGCACTCCCGCCACCACAGCCTATCACCTGTTCGAGCGCTGCTATAGCATCCAAGAGATAGACCTTGGCAGCCTGGTGCTGGACAACAGCAACGACTACTACTATATGTTCCGCGATTGCGTGCGCCTGGAGAAGCTGAACATGAAGGGCTTCGATACCAAGACGCCCATCATCAACGGCCGCGTAAAGACGATTGCGGATATCCGCATGACCGATTTCTTCGTGAACTGCTATCGCTTGCGTGAGGTAACCGTGGGTGACATGTGGTGGAACAACGGCCAGGCCTTCCCGGCACCGCGTACGGATAGCGGCAAGTACAAGGCTACCAACTGGTTGACCCCCGCAGGGGCCGAGGTGGCCTATAACAGCGCCACCATCCAGAATTGGAATAGCGGCGGCGGCACCTTCCGCTGGGTGGAGGCCTCCTCTAAGGCCTATGCCGTGTTCGCTCAGGATGCCCTGGTGTTCTTCCGCAGCACTGCGGAATACGAGAACGGCCAGCATGCCACGGGCCTCAGCGTTCCGGCACCTTTTAAGACCAATCCGGGTACTATCACCGAAGGCATCGTGTATACGGGCTTTGAGGATATCGTTTATACCGATGAAACCCAGGTGCCCTGGTATGACGTTCGCGAACAGGTGCACTCGGTATACATGGTTAATGGCATCGTTCAGCCCTATGGCACTGCCTTCTGGTTTGCCGGCATGACCGACTTGCGCTCTGTGATGTTCAACAATTGTTTGAATTACGATAGCTTGACCAATATGCACCGCATGTTCTATGGCTGCGACAAGCTGGTCACGGTTGCCTTCAACATTGCCAATAGCCAAAACGCAATGTTCCTGGAAGATGTGAGTGAGATGTTCGCCGGTTGTGCCAACCTGGCCGTAGTGAACCTGAGCCCCTTGGTGCCCGACACCTATCATTACAACACGGGCAAACTGCGCACCATGGCTGGCATGTTCGACGGATGCACGCGCTTGAGTTCTGTGAACTTCACCAATTGGAAGACCCCCAACGTGAGGGACTTCAGCAACATGTTCCGTGGTTGCACCAACATTGCCACGTTGAACTTGCGCATGTTCACCACCACCAATGCCGACACCATGGAAGGCATGCTGGAGACGTGCACCAACCTGCGCACTCTGGATCTGAACCAGACCGATGCCAACCACAACACTACGACCGACTTCGATTTCAAGGGTCGCGATATCCAGGATGCCAGCAAGTGGCTGCGTCTGCCGCCGGCCAGGGATGACGATCTGTATGACGGTACGTGGAAGGTGCCTGACACCAACGTTGGCTCCCTGAGCGCCGAAGATCTGGTGAACTACACTGGCACCAAGAAGGGTGTGTTCACCTGGAATGCGCGCAGCACCAGCAAGGATGGTGCCTCCTACGCCATCCTGGAAGGCAAGGGCGAGACGGAAGGTGAGGGCTACACCGGCCGCTTGATCTTCTTCCGCAGCAACACCTTGGGCGTGACGAGCGATGGCTTCCGCACCAACGTGGTGGTGAAGGATCCGGAGGATATGAGCAAGACCATCACCATCAATGGCTGGGTGTACCAGGGTTACGAGACGCGCACGAGTTCCGATAATAATGTGCGTCCCTGGTGTGGCAACGCCACCCGCAAAGCAGCGGTAACCGAGATAACCATGGTGGATCCCTATCGTCCGCGGTGGGGCTACGTCAATTACAGTGAGGACTGGGGCCTGTTCACTAACATGACCAACGTGCGCTCCATCCGCTTCAACGGCATGCTTGATCTGGGCTATGTCGTCAACTACAACTCAGTGGTTAGTGGAACCGATACCAACCGCTATTTCCACTCACCGTTCGAGGGCTGCACGTCTTTGGAGTATATCGATTTGGATATCGTGAATTTCCAAAACATCACGCATGTCAATCGCATGTTCAAGAACTGCTCCAGCCTGACGAAAGTTGATTTGAGCGGCCTTGACATGTCCAACAATTACTCCTGGTATCAGATGTTCTATGGCTGCACCAAATTGACGGAAGTTAAGCTGAATGGCATAAACACCTCTAAGGTGATCGATTACCGTTATGCGTTCCAGAATTGCTCCTCCTTGGAGGTTCTGGATTTGACCGATTTGGATACCTCTGCTGCTACGACCTATGTCAGCAGTAATGTGACGTACTCCTATATGGCTGACATGTTTGCTGGCTGCACCAGTCTGCGCAAGATCATCAGCGGTGCGCGGTTCGCCATGGGCTACAGCGAGAGCGACGGGTATCGTCCCGGGCTGCCTACGCCGCCCAGCACCTCTCCGTTCACGGGCAAGTGGCTTGCTCCGGACGGCAAGGCTTACACCGCAGCCCAGCTGCAGAGCGGTTATCGCGGCAGCCGTGTGGGCGTGTACGAGTGGGAGCGCAACAGCAGCCACGCCTATGCCATCTTGGACGATGCGGGCACCCTGACGTTCTTCCGCAGCAACGAGACCTACGAGGCCTGGCAGCGTTACACGGATGTGGCCGTAGATGCCAACAACAAGGTGACGGGCATCGTGTTCACCGACTTCGAGACTGGCAGCCCGGATGCCCTGCCATGGAACGACTACCTGACCCAGGTGAAACATGTGACCTTCATGGCGCAGATCGTCCCCGAGAGCACCAAGCGTTGGTTCTCGGGTATGACCAATGTGGAGACCATCCGCTTCAACCGCATGCTGAACACCATGCTGGTGATGGATATGAGCTACATGTTCTATAACTGCACGAGCCTTATCTCGGTGGATACCACCTACTCCAGCGGCACCACGGTGAACAGCAACCTGAACACGGCCAACGTGACCTCCATGCAGTACATGTTCGCCAACTGCTCCAGCATCCGCAGCATCGACCTGACCAAGCTGGACACGGCCGACGTGACCGACATGCACAATATGTTCGAGAACAGCCAGAAGCTGGCGCATCTGGATGTATCGACCTTCGATATGCGTGCATGCATTGACGTGAGCAACATGTTCAACGGGTGCTCGGAGCTGAAGTCCGTGAAGACCGGTACTCTGTTCACCTTCCTGGGCGGCGCTGCCAAGCCCGCCACGGGTACTGCGCTGCCGGTGCCCAGCTCCGCCACGCCGTATAACGGCAAGTGGCTGGCGCCCAATGGTCAGACGTATACGGCCGACCAGCTGTATGCCTACAACGGCACCTATGTGGGCGAGTTCACCTGGGCTAAGGACGATAGCCAGGCTTACGCCATACTGGAATACACCGAGGCATCTAAGACTGCTACTAAGTGGTCGATAGCTGATACCACGGGTAACCTGATCTTCTTCCGTGGTGCTCCGGGCTTGAACGGCAACAATAACGGTTCGTATACCGCCCCCCAGGAGTGGGAGAGCGTGACCGGCAAGAAGTACTGGGGTGTGCTGTATGTGCGCGGTACTGATGGCAGCACCACATTCGAGAAGCCCATCTCCTCCGCCTACCACTCTAACTCCAATGCTCGATCCCTTGGTAGGTTTGCTGATTGGCAGAAGACGTGGCCGTGGTTCCACGACGGTTGGACAAGCACCAATGCTGTCAATGTGCGCAACAAGGTTACCGCTATTCGCTTCGACGACACTTTCGCTCCCACGTCTATGCACTGCATCTTCTACGGTATGCATGCAGTGGAATCCATCGACTTCGGCGTGAATGCTCAAGGTGTGGGCAAGCTGGACACCAGCAACTGCATCAGCCTGTGCCATACGTTCAGCCGTATGAGCAACCTGGCTTCCTTGGATCTGACATCGCTGGATACCTCAAAGCTTGTGGACGTATATGCAACCTTCTATATGATTACGGACACTAACGTGCCGCGCGCCAGCCGTTTGGCCCACTTGGATGTCTCCAACTGGGATACCTCCAAGGTGCGCGATATGCGGTATACGTTTACCCATCTTTCCTCTTTGCGAGAGCTTGATTTGTCTAGTTGGTCCACAGCCAGCGTGGCTGATCTTGGCGATGGCTATGGCGGTTTTGGTTCCACGGCAAGTGGCTCGGTGGACGCTATTTTCTACAACACTCCCAACCTGCAGAAGATCACCCTTGGCCCCAACTGGAACTTCGCTGGTGCCAGCAACTTCAGTGGCGACAGGCGTCCGCTGTTCCCCACGCCTACCAACGCGGCGCCCTTCAGCAGCCGCAAGTGGGTGTGCCCGGACGGGCAGATCTTGGATGCGGCTACCATCCGCAGCACCTATAACGACCAGAAGAAGCCCATGGGCACCTTTGAGTGGGACCGCAGCGGCAACAACGGCACCGTGGCCAACACCACGGCCTATGCCCTGCTGCAGAGCGACCCCACCAATGCGGATACGAACAACCGCTTGATCTTCTTCCGCAGCGCCAATGTGTACGAGAACGACTCCGAGGTGACGGGCGTTACCACGGGCTACACCGCAAACGATAGCCTGAACGGACGCATCTTCACCGGGTTCGAGAACTCCACCGAGGTGCCTTGGAGCGCCTATGCTGGGTCTGTGACCAGCGTGGTGATAGGCACGGGCAACCTGTATCCCATCAGCATGCGCGGCTGGTTCGAAGGCATGTCCAACTGCACCAGCATCACGCTGGATGGTACCAAGATGAATACCTTTGCCACCACGGACATGGGCAACATGTTCAAGGGATGCAGCGCGCTTACTTCCCTGAACGTGTCCATGTTGGATACGCGCAATGTGACCACTATGGCCAGCATGTTCGAGGGCTGCACCAACCTGGGCACCCTTACCCTGTGCCCCAACAGCGTGAACTCCAACTTCAATACCATTCAGGTGACGGACATGAGCCGCATGTTCGCGGGATGCGAGATGCTGGCTAGCTTGGACCTCAAGTACATCGACACCTGCAACGTGACCACGATGGCTGGCATGTTCGAGGGTTGCGCCGAGCTTACGGAAGTCATCACCGGTGCCACCAATGCCTACGAGCGCTTCAGCTGGCAGGGCAAGGACATCCCCGAGGCGCGTCGCGCCGTGCTGCCGGACTTCAAGGGTTGGCGCTACACCGGATATTGGACCACCCCCTCTGGCACGGAGATCCTGCCTGAGCAGGTAGGCACCTACAACGGCAGCATGAAGGGTGTGTTCACCAAACAGCTGGATACCGAGACCGCGGCTTACGCCATGCGCGTGGGCACCCGGTTGATCTTCTTCCGCAGCGCCCCGGACGCCTTCGATGGCGCCTTCCGCGGCATCGGCGGTGGCGATGTGGTGGAGGGCATGCCCTACCGGGCCGTGCGCAACACCACCATCACCATTACCGCTGGCAACGAGAAGACGGCCTTGAGCAACCTGGAGCCGGGTACCTACCGCTCTGTGGACCTGTACACCGACTTCATGGATGTCACTCTTACCGAGGCCAACCGGCCTTGGAACGACATGGCGCCTTCCATCACGGACATAGAGGTGCGTGGCAACATCGCGCCGGTGGCCCTGAACAGCTGGTTCAAGGGCTTCCAGCGCTTGCGCAACGCCAGCTTCCAGTACGAGGTGAAGAACGCCGACGGCACCGTGAAGGAAGTGGTGGGCCTGGATACCAGCCGCATCACCTCCTATACCAATATGTTCAACGGCTGCGCGAACCCCAACTCCACCGATCCCACGCAGAGCCTGCAGAAGCTGGATTTGAGCCGCTTCGATATGCGCAAGGCCAAGGACACCACCAATATGTTCACCGGCTGCACGTATCTGAGCCAGGTGACCCTTGGGTCCAACTGGCGCTTCGTGACCGACAGCGGCAACCTGCCCACGCCGCCCGCCGCTAACGGCAGCGTGTGGATCAGCGAGAAGGGCGGCCGCCTGTACACGCCGGCCCAGTTGAAGACCGAGTTCAACAAGGCCCCGGCTGTGATGGCCGATACCTACATCTGGGCTACCGAGGGCGCGGCCTACGCCATTTACACCACCCAGGGCGACGACCGCAACAGCCTGATCTTCTTCCGCGCTGCCCCCGGTGTGACCTACACCAACAACTCCGTGTTGGCCAGCATCACCATTGGTGAGAAGACCTACACCCAGGCCCGTGTGTTCGCGAACTTCGAGAACGTGGGCTTCGATCCCAAGAAGCCCAACGGGGTGACCGAGGCCAGCGTGCCCTGGCATGCCCGCCGCGCCGCTGTGCGCCATGTGGTGTTCGATTCCAGCGCGGCCCTGATGCCCACCAATATGGCTTATTGGTTCAGCAGCATGCGCGCCTTGGAGGACATCACCGGCTTCGCCGAGGGCGTGAAGACGGACAACCTGCGCACCACCATGGGCATGTTCATGAACTCCACCCTGCTGCAGAGCGACGACGTGAACCCGGTGCTTGCCACCATGAACGCCTCCAACGTGGAGCGCATGGACAACATGTTCTATGGCTGCACCGGCCTGAATGCCGCCCTGGACTTCGGGAGCGCCTTCGATACCAGCAAGGTGACCAGCTTCAGCGGCATGTTCTATAACTGCAGCGGCCTGGAGGAGCTGAACATAAGCAGCTTCAACACCAGCGCTGCAACCACTATGGGCAATATGTTCAGCGGTTGCGGCAACCTGAAGCGCGTGCATCTGGGTCCGCAGTTCACCTTCAGCGGCAACGGCATCGTTGACACGGCCCGCAAGGCGTTGCTGCCCACCCCGGCCGTGGGCGAGAACGACTACGGCTTCAGCTGGCGCAATGCCGCCGGCAAGGGCTTCACTGCCGAAGAGCTGCGTGACCAGTACAGCGCCTCCATGAGCGGCACCTACAGCTGGCGCGGCTCGCAGGCCTATGCGCGCATCAGCGCCGATGGCCGCACGCTGACGTTCTTCCGCAGCGGCATAGATCCGTCCGGATCGCTGGCGCAGGGCGAGGTGCTCTACGACGGCAGCGCCGTTACCAACGGCACCAACACGGGCTTCGAGAACTCCGTGGGCAACGTGCCTTGGGCCACGGCTGCCGGTGGCATCACCCGCGTGGTGATCACCGACACCATCCATCCGCTGAGCCTGGCCAACTGGTTCAATGGCTTCACCAATATGGAGAGCATTGAGGGCCTTGCCAACATGGATACCGTGAAGGTGACCGACTTCAGCGCTATGTTCCGCAATTGCGCCAAGGTGGGCAGCTTGGATCTGTCCAGCTTCGACACCACCAAAGCCACCAACATGATGGGTATGTTCCTGGGCTGCTCGGCGCTGCAGAGCGTCACCCTGGGCCGCGGCTTCCGCTTCTACGGCACGGGTAGCATCGCCCAAGCTAACCAGGCCCTGCTGCCCACGCCTCCGTCCGACGAGCCCTATCAGGGCACATGGACCCGCAGCGAGAGCGGCTTCGGCTCCACGGCGTTCACGCCCGAGGTGCTGCGCGACCAGTACGAGGGCCGCAGTGGCGACGCGGGTACCTACGTGTGGACCACCACCGCGGCCTATGCCGTGGTGGACAACACCAGTCCCACCATGTACTTCTTCCGCAGCAGCGTGGACTACGGCACGGACATCCAGTCCCTGCGCAACCAGACCATCACCCTGAAGGATGGCTCGCAGGTGACCGGCACCGTGTACAGCCGCTTCGAGGACAACACCACCACGCCGTGGATCACCACGGCCAATGCCGGCGCCGTGCAGCGCGTGGTGTTCGATGGCAAGATGGTGCCCGTGAGCACCCGCGGCTGGTTCAAGGGCTTCAGCGCCCTGACCACCGTGGAGCGCACGGAGAACCTGCTGGCCTCCAAGATCACCGACATGTCCAACATGTTCGACGGCTGCGTTGCCTTGACGGCCCTGGATCTGTCCAGCCTGGACACCAGCGCCTGCACCGCCTTCGTGAGCATGTTCAACAACTGCCGCGCCTTGGAGACCCTGAACCTGGGCGGCAACTTCAGCGCTCAGGCTGCCACCGGCATGAAGGATATGTTCACCGGTTGCAGCGGGCTGCGCAGCATCACGCTGGGCAAGAAGTTCACCTTCCGCGGCGCGGGCATAAGCCTGGTGGAGAACCAGGCGCTGCTGCCCAAGCCGTCCACTGAGACGCCCTTCACCGGCGAGTGGACGCGCGATAACGACCCGGATGAGGCCAACCCGCACTACACCCGCGAGTTCCTGCGCGACAACTACACCGCCGCCATGGAAGATACCTACTACTGGTACGAGAACGCCGCGTACGCGCTGCTCACCGCAGCCGGTGGCGATGTGCCTCAGCAGCTGGTGTTCTTCCGCGGCCTGAAGGGCGCGCACACCAACCGCGAGGTGGTTCAGAACCTGCAGGTGGCACCCGGTGTGGTGCTGGACGGCACCGTGTTCGCTGGCTTTGAGACCGCCGCGGGCACGAACGCTCCGTGGAGCGGCCTGGTAGCCAACGTTGCTGCCGTGCGCTTCTACGACGGCGTGACGCCCTTTAACTTGAACAGCTGGTTCAAGGACATGGCATCGCTCACCGTTGTGGAGGGCCTGTCCAAGCTGCATACCCAGGAAGCCACCAACATGAGCCGCATGTTCCAGGGCTGCACCAGCCTGAAGGCTGTGGACGTGACCAGCTTTGACACGTCCAAGGTTGTGGACATGAGCTACATGTTCTTCAACTGCACGGCTCTGAGCAACTACGAGACCAGCGGTTTGGACCTGAGCAAGTGGGATACCTCCAACGTGCAGAACTTCAGCAACATGTTCGCCGGCATGGAGTCCATCCACACCCTGGATCTGACCAACCTGAATACCAGCGCCGCTACCAACATGGACAACATGCTGGATAGCCGCATGTACCTCTTTGAGGTGACGCTTGGCCCCAACTTCAGCTTCCGCGGTTCGGGCATCACCAACAACGACAACTGCGCCACGCTGCCCATCCCCACCATCGACGACCCGTACGACGGCAAGTGGATGATGAAGGATGGCGGCATCAACGCGCTGCACTACAGCGTGACCGACCTGCGCGACACCTACACCGCCGCCATGGCCGGCACCTACGTGTGGAGCCGCACCAACGGCTATGCGCTGTTCGACGAGACGCAGCGCACCCTGGTGTTCTTCCGCAGCAGCGATCCGCAGTGCCAGGTGAATGGCAGCTACACCGTTACGCAGAGCGGCCAGAGCTTCACCGGCACCGTGATGGGCAACTTCGAGGGCGACGTGGCGGCCCTGCCGTGGAGCCGCATCCGCGGCAACGTGGAAGTGGCCACGTTCCTGAACGGCTTCAAGCCGGCCAGCACGGCTGACTGGTTCGCCGACATGGTGAACCTGACCAAGATTGAGAACATCGCCCTGCTGGATACCTCCGAGGCCCTGAACATGAGCGGTATGTTCCGCAACTGCACCAGCTTGGAGTACGTGGATACCAGCCGCTTCGACACGGTGCACACCAAGGACTTCAGCCGCATGTTCCAGGGCTGCAGCGCCATGAAGAGCATTGACGTGAGCGGCTTCGATACCCGCCGCGCCACGGATATGGGCAACATGTTCAACGGCTGCAGCGCGCTTGAGCGCATAGAGCTGGGCACCGCCTTCAGCTTCACCGGCGGCGGCGCCATCACCGAAGAGGCCAAGCAGGCCCTGCTGCCCGAGGCACCGCGCACGGCGCCTTACAGCGCCAGCTGGTCGGCCGACGGCTATGCCTGGTACCTGCCCGAGACCCTGCGCAGCACCTACGACGGCGCCACCATGGCCGGCACCTACACTTGGTTCCAAAGCCACCTGTATGCGGCCATCTCGCCCGAGGGCGCTATGACCATCTTCCGTACGGACAACGACTACCGCGCACAGGTGGAAGCCGGCACCGTGCAGGAGATCCAAGTGGGTCGCAACTTCATCACCGGCGTGCTGTACACGGACTTCGAGACTGGCAGCTTCGCCAGCCCCGGCGCGGTGAAGTGGAACAGCCGGGCTGCCACGGTGCGCACCGTGCGCTTCATCGACTACGCGGAGCCCGAGTCCACCGCTTACTGGTTCGCCGGCATGAGCAACCTGGTGTCCATTGAGATTGGCGACTACCTGCGCGCCGGCAAGGTGACCACCATGCAGGGTATGTTCAGCGGCTGCACCAGCCTGCCGTCTGCGGCACTGCCCAACATTGACCTGACCTCGCTGAGCAGCGAAGGCTTGACCGACATGTTCAACGGCTGCCGCTCGCTGAAGACCTTGGATATCCAGGGTTGGAAGGTGACACGCGTGACCACCCAGAACGGCCTGCTGCGCGGTTGCACCGGCCTGGAGACGCTGAACATGAGCAACTGGTCCATCCCGGCGCTGGCCAGCATTCAGAGCCAGTTCACCGAGTGCGTGAGCCTGAAGGAACTGGATATGAGCAACCTGGATGCGCCCATCCTGACCAATGCGTCGCGCATCCTGTCCAACAACGCCGCTTTGGAGAAGGTGAACTTCAGCGGTTGGAACGCGCCGAAGCTCTCCAACGTGAGCAATATGTTCAAGGGCGCCGCCAACTTGAAGGAGCTGAACATCACCGACTTCAACGCGGGCGACCTGCGTGATATGACCAGCATGCTGGAAGGCTGCGCCAGCCTGGCCGCCTTCGATGGCTCCAGCCTGGTGACCAACAGCGTGACCAGCATGTCCAACCTGTTCGCTGGCTGCTCCAGCCTGACCGAGCTTAACCTGAGCAACTTCAACACCGCCCGCGTGACCGATATGGGCGGCATGTTCAGCGGTTGCACCAGCTTGGCCACCCTGGACATCAGCAGCTTCAATACGCGCATGTTCACCAACGTGATGATCGATATGTTCAAGGACTGTACGGCGCTGAGCCGCCTGACCCTTGGTCCCAACTTCACCTTCAACGGCGTGGGCATCCGCGACACGGCCGATTGGGCCCAGCTGCCCGAAGTGAGCAGCGTTGACCCATACAACGGCACCTGGGTGAAGGAAGGCCTGGAGGAAGAGCGCACCAGCGACCAGCTGATCCACGACTACAGCGAGAACCCCTCCGACATGGCCGGCACCTATATCTGGGCCCACACCAGCACCTGGGCGGTGCTGGACGAGAACGGCACCATGACCTTCTTCCGCAGCGTGCATGAATACACCAACGGCGACGACGGCCAAACGGTGCGCCTGAACAACGGCACCACCATCGTGGGCACCGTGTACACCGTGTCGCAGACGGCGGAGTTCGCCGCCAAGGAAGACGCGCCGTGGGATAGCGCCCGCGAGCGCGTGCGCAGCGTGCGCTTCATGAACGCCTTCGTGCCGGTGAGCACCGCTTACTGGTTCGCCGACATGAGCAACCTCATGGAGGTCACGGGCCTGGAGCAGATAGACACCCAGCGCACCACCAACATGCGCGGCATGTTCTGGAACTGCGCGCGCCTGGAGACCCTGAACCTGGGCAGCCTGGATACGCACGGCGTGCTGGATATGGGCCTGTTCCTGGACGGCTGCAGCCGTCTGAACAGCGTTACCCTGGGCGCCAACTTCACCTTCGACGGCAAGAACATCGTGAATGCCAACAACCTGGCCACGCTGCCCACGCCGCCTAAGGAAGCACCGTATTCCGGCAACTGGGTGATCTTCGGCGTGGACAGCACCACCGCGGTGCAGTACACGGCTGAGGAGCTGTCGCGCAACTTCACCCCCGGCATGGCCGGCACCTACGTTTGGGGCAAGGACTCCACGGCGGCCTTCGCGCTGTACTCCGAGGAATCCGAGCGCCTGGTGTTCTTCCGCGCCGAGCGCGAGAAGGAAGTGGGCCCGGACCAGGTGGCATTCGTGAATGGCGAATGGCTGAACGGCTACGTGTGGGGCGGCGTTGAGGAAACCGTATACAGTGCCACCAATCCGGCGCCGTGGGTGACCGAGCTGAAGGACCGCCCGGACCTGGCCATCACCGTGGACTTCGCGGGGATCATCCGTCCGGCTTCCACCAGCTGGTGGTTCGGCTCTAAGGACGAGCCGCTGCTGGGTATCACGGACTTCACCAACCTGAACCGCCTGGATGTGTCCGCAGTGACCGACATGAGCTACATGTTCTACAACTGCGCCAACCTGGAGAGCCTGGACATCAGCGGCTTCAACACGCTGAATGCCCGCAACATGCAGGAGATGTTCGGCGGCTGCGACCAGCTGCAGAGCGTCACCCTGGGTGCGAACTTCACCTTCAAGGGCGCGAACATCACCGACGTGACCAAGCAGGCCATCCTGCCCGACCCGCCGGCGCACATCGCCAACAGCTGGACCAACGACGAGCGCGGCCTGACCAACATAACGTCCACTGCCCTGCGTGAGACCTACAACTCCGCGATGAGCGGCACGTTCATCTGGACCACCACCATCGCTTACGCGCTGCTGGAGACCGAGGGCAACGACATGGGCACGCTGACGTTCTTCCGCAGCGACAGCCTGCCGGTGAGCAACGACGTGCAAACCGTGACCTTCACCAACTACGAGGGCGTGCAGATCACCAAGACCGGCCGCATCTACCGTAACTTCGAGACGGCCCAGTACACGCAGGAGTCCGACGTGCCTTGGAGCGCCCAGAAGGGCCTGATCACCAAGGTTGACTTCGCGGGTGCCGTGTCGCCGAAGCACATGAGCTACTGGTTCAACGGCTGCTACAACCTGACCGAGCTGAACCTGAACGGCCAGCTGACCACCGGCCGCACCCTGAACATGGAGCGCGTGTTCAACCAGTGCAACCTGCTGACCTCCGTGGATATGAGCGGGTTCGACGTGAGCCGCTGCGGTAACTTCAACGAGATGTTCGCCAACTGCCGCAACCTGGAGAGCGTGGATGTCAGCGGTTGGAAGGTGCCGCGCCTCAGCCGCGCGCTGAATATGTTCAACAACGACAGCCAGCTGCGCACCGTGGACATGTCCAACTGGACAGCTACCCGCCTGCCCAGCCTTGCCGGCCTGTTCACCAGCTGCACCAACCTGACCAGCGTTGACCTGAGCAACCTGAGCGCTCCGGCCCTGACCAACATGAGCGGCCTGTTCGCCAACTGCGGCAACCTGGTGGAAGTGAACCTGGCTGGCATGGACGTACCGGCCCTGGCCGATATGAGCCGCCTGTTCTACCTGTGCAGCGCTTTGAAGAGCGTTACGCTGACCGGCCTGAACACGCCGGAGCTTGTGACTATAAGCAACATGTTCGCCGGCTGCAACCGCCTGCAGAGCGTTGACCTGAGCGACTGGACGGTGCCCAGCCTGACCAGCATGCGCAGCATGCTCTCCGACTGCGTGGCGCTTACCAGCGTTACCATGAACAACCTGAATGCCTCCAAGCTGACCGACGCCAGCAGCATGTTTAGCGGCTGCAGCGCCCTGAGCCGCCTGGAGATGCAGAACTTCACAGCACCGCTGCTCACTAACATAAGCGGCATGTTCGATAGCTGCGGCTACCTGCGCACGGTGGATATCCGTCACTGGAGCATCCCGCGCATCACCAGCCTTGAGGGCATGTTCGCCAACCGCTCCATGCTGGAGTCCGCCAACCTGGCCGAGTGGAACGCGCCGGCCGTGTCCAACCTGGACAACATGTTCAGTGGCTGCACGTCGCTGACCAACGCCGACTTCAGCGGTTGGACCCAGGAGATTGTGGTGGCCCGTGCGCAAGGCATGTTCAACAACTGCAGCGGCCTGCAGGCCCTGGATATGAGCGCCTTCAACACCAGCCAGGCCTCCACCCTGCAGAACATGCTGGGCAACTGCACCAACCTGCGTCGCGTGACCGTTGGCGACCGCTTCCGCTTCAGCGGCGGCGGCCTGGTTGACGAGCGCCTGTGGGCCGAACTGCCCGAGCCCACGGTGGGCACGCGCCAGTGGATCAACGCCGAGGACTCCGTGGCCCCCGAGGCCCGTGGATTCACGGCCGATCAGATGCGTCGCTGGATAGACGGCATCTACACGCCCGAGGCGGGCGAAGAGGCCGTGCCTCACAGCGGCACCTTCATGTGGCAGCTGCACAGCGGCTATGCCATCGTGAGCGATAACGGCACCAAGCTGACCTTCTTCCGCAGCGAGGACGAGACGCTGCAAGAGAAGATGAAGAACCCGTTCGACCTGGTGACCGTTGAGCTGGAGAGCGGTGAGCAGATCACCGGCAACCTGTTCGGCGAGTTCGAGAAGGTGAAGTTCAACAGCGAGGCCGACCAGCGCTGGTCGTACTTCCGCAACACCATCACCACGGTGCGCTTCGCCAGCACCACCATGCCGGGCAGCACCGCCTACTGGTTCTACGGCATGGACAGCCTGACCACCATTCAGGACATTGACCTGCTGGATACCAGCGTTACCGGCGACATGAAGTACATGTTCTACGGCTGCTCCAACCTGGAGGCCGTGAGCCTGACCAACATGCGCACCACGCGCGTGACCGACTTCAGCCATATGTTCGACGGCTGCGGCAAGTTGACCAACCTGGACCTGAGCACCTTCAGCACCGCCAGCGCCCGCACCATGGAGGGCATGATGGACGGCATGACCGCCCTTGCCCGCATAAGCCTGGGCACGCAGTTCAGCTTCACCGGCGACAACATGGCCGATGCCCAGAAGGTGGACATCCCCATGCCGCCCACCACCACGCAGTACAGCGGCAAGTGGGCTAAGGGCAACGCCGACGGCGATCCGCAGTACAGCTCCGCCAAGGCGTTCCGCGATGGCTTCGATGCCAACCCCGAGGCCAATGCCGATACCTACGTATGGGCTGCTCAGCCGCGCTACACGGTGGAGTACTTCAGCTACACCGCCGGCAAGAAGGTTTCGCTGGGCACCCAGGAGTTCAGCGCCGGCTTCGACGGCCAGAACAAGCTGACCCCCATGGGTGAGCTGGGCAACAACTCCATCGTGCCCGACGGCTATGCCTTAAGCGGCTTCGTGGGCTGGTCCCGCAGCGACAACTCCATGGCCATGGACGACGCCTTCTACAGCGACCAGGCTCCCATCACCTACAACGCGGAGCTGGGCAAGAAGGTGAACTTGTACGCCATCTGGAGCCGCGATGCCGTGTTCGTATGGGGCAATGGCACCGAGCGCGCCACGCCCAAGCAGTACTTCAACAGCGGTCACTCCACGGTGAACGTGCCCGCCGCTGCGCTGCAGGACGGCCGCATCAAGCCCTATGGCGGCTGGACGGCAACCGGCTGGGCCTCCACCAACGAGGCTTCTAATAACATCCCCACGGTGGCGGGCAGCTCTGCCACCACCATCACCAACGGCGCAGACCGCTTCTACGCGGTGTATGCCCGCACGCTTACCCTGCGCTACGAGGGCAACCCCAACCCGGGCAACACCGTGACCGGCAGCGTGCCCGCGCAGACCGGTGCGGACTACACCCAGTACTACAACAGCGGTGCCCAGGGCAGCGCTTCCAAGGTGAGCAGCGTGGACTTCACGGTGGCCCGCAACGGCTTCACCAACGTGGGCTTCACCTTCCAGAACTGGGCGCGCCATACCGCCGACGGCACGCGCTACAACGAGGGCGCTACCTTGAGCTTCGCGCCCGGCCCGCTGGAGAACCCGGTGGAGACCATGTACGCGCGCTGGTCGCCCATCACCTACACCATTGCGCTGCAGGCGGGCGACGCCAACACCGGCCAGGCCGGCACGGCAACGCTGTATGAGGAATACGATACGGATATCTACACCGACCGCAGCAAGACGCAGTCCATGGTGAACGGCGCTGCCATAGAGATCCCCGTGCGCAGCTACACCGTGACCTGGGATGCCAACGGCGGCCGCGTGCAGACCGACGGTGCCCCGGGTGCCACCGCCACCAGCGTGGCCCCCTACGACTTCACCGGTTACTGGAGCACCGCCACCGGCGGCGTGAAGATGATCGACGGCGACGGCCTGCTGGTGAAGGAGAACTTCAAGGCTAACCAGTTCACCAACAACAACGGCAGCCTGTATGCCCAGTGGAGCAATGCCAACGCAGCCGTCACGGTGCCCACCCCGGAGCGTCCGGGTTACACCTTCCAGGGCTGGACCATTGGCAACCACACCTACACCGACGGCACCTACACGCCCACGGCCAACCAGACGGCTACGGCGAAATGGTCCGTGAACAACTACACCATCAAGTACGACGGCAACGGCGCTACGTCTGGCAGCATGCGCGACCAGACCATGCAGTACGACCGCAGCGAGTCCCTGCTGTCCATGGGCTTCGAGCGCAAGCACCAGGTGGTCATCACCGGCACGGAGGTGCCCACCACCACCCGTACGGCCGACTTCAACTTCGTGCATTGGGCCACTACGGCCAGCGGCACGGACGAGGGCAACGGCGTGACCACCATTGTGAACCGCGGCACGGCTCGCAACCTGGCCACCAGCGGCGAGGTCACCCTGTATGCCCAGTGGGCCATCAAGAGCCCCATCACCCTGCCGCAGCTGACCCGTCAGGACTACACGCTGATCGGTTGGTACGAAGACGAGGTGATGGATGCCCAGGGCAACAGCACCGGTAAGGATAAGGACGGCAACGACTGCGTCATAGTGCCGCCGGACCAGAACTACGTGCCGGATCACGACGTGACCCTGACGCCTGTGTGGCAGATGAACGAGTTCGTGGTGAACTACTACTCCGGCCTGACCCCCGAATCCCTGGTGGGCATGTACACGGTGGACAAGGCCATCGAGGACATGACCGATGCCGAGAAGGAGCAGCTGGTCAGCAGGCCCGGCGACTCCCTGAAGAGCTACGAGGAAGTTAAGAACTACAAGTTCAGCGGCTCCATCAACAAGAACTCGCTGCGTCCCAGCAGCTACGACACCAGCAGCTCCACGCCTACGGCCGACCTGGGCTTCGCCGGTTGGGCCACCTCGCCCGGCAGCACCGTGGTGTCGTACAAGGATGGCGACGAGATCAACATCCGCGACGTGCGCCGCGGCCAACTGAACCTGTACGCCGTGTGGCAGCGTCCCGCCACCTTCAGCTACCTCATGCAGAACGACGTGGGCGACTGGGTGAAGAGCAACGGGGCCGACGCCAAGGGCGCCCAGTACTTCAACGCCGGTAGCACCACGGCTGTGCTGCCCTCCGCCCTCACCGACGGCGTGGCCGTTGGCGATGCGGTGATTCCGCAGTTCAGCCTGTACGGCTTCAACTGGGCCGGCTATGGCTGGCGCACCGGCGCCGACAAGGCCAAGGCCTCTGCCGACGTGGTGGCCGACGCCACGGCAACGAAGATCAACGGCGCGGCCGATGCCGACGACACCTTCTTCGCCGAGTACTCCCGCAGCTTGTCGCTGAGCTACAACGGCAACAGCGACGACAACAACGCGGTGACCGGCGTGATGGCCGACCTCACCGACGGCGTGCAGTACTACAACCCGGGTTACGCGGCCAACTACGACCCGTACACCAACCGCGTGGGCGACGACATCACGGCCGGCGAGTTCACTGTGGCCACCGGCGTGAACGTGCCCTACACCCGCCCGAACTACACGTTCGCCGGCTGGGGTGTGGAGGCCAACGGTGCGCAGTCCAACGCCACCGCCAGCATCTCCGGCAACAAGGTGACCTTCAAGCCCAACGAGGACGAGGCGCCTTCCATGACGCTGTATGCCCAGTGGGATGGTGTGGTGTACGAGATCACGCTGAACGCCCCCGGCAACACCAATGCTGCCAGCGGCGCGCCGTGGACCACGAAGATCTATGAGGTGTACGGCGACAACATCTACGTGAACCGCACGGATAACGGCGACGGCACCTACACCTACAACGACGAGTTCGCCATGCTGCCTGCGGGCACCGGCGCGGCCATCACGCTGCCGGAGCGCAAGTACGTGGCCAGCTTCGACACTCAGGGCGGCAACAGCATAGCCAGCAAGGCCATAAGCTATAAGTTCCCCGGCTACTACGACTTCGCGGATACCAGCAACACCCTGCTGATAGACGAGAACGGCCAGGCCACCGAGGCGTTCGACGCCAAGATGTACGGCGTGGCCGATGGCAGCCCGGTGCTCATGGGCTCCTTCGCGGCCGATGCGGATGCAACCTACATCACGCTGCCGAAGGCCGGCAGTGCCGATGAGGAAGGCACCGTGTACCGCACGGGCTATAGCTTCGACGGCTGGACCCTGAACCAGAACGGCAGCGGCCGCAAGTACGACGGCGGTGCGCAGTACCTGCCCACCAGCCAGGTCACGCTGTATGCCCAGTGGATCCCCAACATGTACACCGTGAGCTTCAACGGCAACGGTGCCACCAGCGGCTCCACTGCCACGCAGACCTTCACCTACGATGTGGCGCAGGCGCTGAACAAGAACGGCTTCAACCGTCAGCACCAGATTGAGTACACGGGCAAGGAGGGCGAGCCTCCCATAAGCGTGACGGACAACACCCAGCGCTTCGTGCAGTTCAGCGTTGACGGCTGGGCCACCAGCGCTCAGGGTGCTGTGGCCTACCAGCTGGAGCAGTCCGTGAACAACCTGACCGCCGAGGACAAGGGCAACGTGGAGCTGTTCGCCCACTGGACGAGCAACGGCACGCTGCTGCCCACTCCGGCGGATCGTCCGGGCTACATCTTCGCCGGTTGGTCCATCAGCGGCACCAACGGCTTGGGCGGCATTGGCATCATGGCCGACGGCACCCAGGTTGAGCTGTCCGACGGCGCTCAGGTGGGTGGCATTACGCCTTACATCCGCTTCGCCCCGTATGCCAACTGCACGCTGACGGCCGAGTGGAAAGAGATAGAGTTCACCGTTGAGTACTACAGCAACGGTGTGCTGATGGGAAGCGCGGAGAACCAGAAGGTCTCCAGCTCCATAACGCCCATCGATGACATCCTGGCCGACATGAGCCTGTCCGATCAGCAGGCGGCCCTTCCCAAGGGCATGGGCGCCAGCAACTTCTACGGCTGGGCTGTGGCCGACAAGTCCGTGGAGCGCAAGTTCTACGGCACCGGCGACGAGAGCAAGTTCGCCGAGAGCCCCGCATACCTGGAGACGGACGGCGAAGGCAACATGACGCTGAAGCTGTATGCCGTGTGGACGCGCAACGTGCCCTTCCAGTATGCCCAGGACGGCAGCGTGATCACGCGCGCCAACGGCGTGCAGCTGCACAACCACGGCACCACGGTGACCAGCGTGCCGCAGCAGTTCATCGACGCCGCGGGTGAGCCCGAGGAAGGCCAGCCGGCGCCCGATGTGATGCCCGGCTTCACCGTGCTGGACGGCGTGTGGAAAGCCGAGGGCTGGGCTACGCGCAACAACTGGGCCAGCGGCACCCCGTATGGCCAGCAGGTGGTTGCCGATGCGAAGGCCACTACCATTACCACCGACAGCCTGGTGGACAACTTCTATGGCGTGTACAGCCGTGCGCTCACCTTGGTCTACAACGGCAACGGCAACGAGGAGTTCCCCGTGGGTGGCTCCATGCTGCCCATCACCAACGCGGGTAACCGTACGGATTACACGCAGTACTTCCATACCGGTCCCAGCAGCAGCTACGACCGCATCACCAGCGTTGACTTCACGCTGGCTACGGCCGAGCAGCAGCACTTCACCCGCAACACCTATCAGTTCCGCGGCTGGATGGAGCGTCCTAACGGATCCGACACCATTCAGGACGTGCCTTACACCGTGAAGCCCGGCGTGGGCGAGGATGCCACCACCAATGTATATGCATTGTGGTGGAAGGAGCTCACGCTGCCCAGCGCCATCTTCAAGACCTACAACGGCCTGCAGCAGACGGCTCTGGAGGATACGGCCGATGACGGCTATAGCATCCGCGGCAACACCGGCACCGATGCGGGCAAGTACACCATGACCCTCACGCCGGATAGCGGTTACCTGTGGCCCGATGGCACCAGCACCGCCAAGACGGTGGAGTGGACCATCCTGCCTGCCTCCCTCACCGTGGTGACCCAGGGCGCTGCCGGCGTGTACAACGCCAAGGCCCTGCGCAACGCCGCCGGCGCCGCTGTGAGCGGCCTGCAGAACGGCGAGACGGTGGGCATCTCCGGCACCGGCGAGCAGACGGTTGTTGGCAAGTCCCAGAACTTCTTCGAGGTAACCTGGAACGACAACTCCCGCAGCTATGTGGATGCCAGCAGCGTGGACGAGAACCATCCCAACGGACAGGTGTCCACGGTGCCCGGCGCTGGCGCAAGCGGCTACACCGCCAAGGCGAACAACTACGTGATAACCGGTTGGAACCTGGGCGAGCTGTCTGTGACCAAGCGTCCCATCACCATCCGCGGCACCCAGGCCACCCGCGAGTTCAACGGCAGCGAGCAGGAGAGCACCGAGGTAGAGATGCTGCCGGTGGGCGATCCGGATGCCGGCTTGGTTGACGGCCAGGTGGTTGAGGCCTCCTACAGCGCCAAGGGTATGGACATAGGCACTTACAAGGGCGCCTTCCTGGCCGACCCGGTGATCTATGCCAGCAAGACCAACCGCACCAACGTGACGGGCAACTACGACATCACAGTGCAGACCGGCACCCTTACGGTGCAGGCCAAGAGCATCGCCAACCCATCCATCCGCCTCACCAGCACCACCACGGTGGACTTCGGCGGCAAGCTGGTCGTGTCGCTGTACGACGATGCAGCCAAGCTGCCGCTCACCGAGGGCCACCACTTCAAGGTTGCCTGGTACGACTACAACGAGGAGACGGGCAAGGTTGAGGGCAGTGCGCTGCTTGCCACACCCACCCAGCCCGGTAAGTACGTTGCACGTATCACCGGCTCCAACAACTACGCGGAGAGCCGTGACGAGATATTCACCATCAACGCGTACGACCTGGATGTGGCTAGCACGTGGATCACGCTGGATGGCACCACCGACAACGCGAGCTACGAGTACAACTTCGAGAAGCAGGTGCCGCAGGTTTCCGTGCGCGCCACGCCGGGCAACCGCATCAACATGCTGGTTGAGGGCAAGGACTTCGACGTGGTGTACACCGACTCCGAGGGCAACGAGGTTGCCGAACCCACCAATGTGGGCACCTACAACGTGTCCATCGTGGGCAAGGGCGGCTACACCGGCACCGTGAGCGCCTACAAGGGTGCTGGTGCCACCGACGGCCTGTCCGACAAGGAGATGGCCTTCGACATCCATGCTGCGGACATCCGCGTGACCAACCCGGTGATCGGCACCAAGAAGTACACCGGCGAGGAATTCACCATGGACGACCTGGCCCCCAAGGCCAGCCATAACGGCCACAACCTGACCCGCGGCGACGCCGCTGGCGAGGGCGTGGACTACACCGTGGAGATCACCCCGCAGCCCGTGCAGGAGATCCGCCAGTACACGGCCACATTCAAGGGCCATGGCAACTTCACCGGCGAGGCGCGTGTGAACTTCAGCGTGGTAAGCGCTGTGAACGCTCGCGACATCGCCGATTGCGACATCACCGTGACCCCGCAGACCTACACCGGCGAGGCCCTGACCACCACCGTGCGCGTGAGCTATCAGGGCACGGTGCTCACCGAGAACACGCATTACCAGCTCACCTACAGCAACAACACCGCTGCCGGCACCGCGGCCATCGTGGTGGAGGGCATCGGCGCTCAGTACACCGGCGAGGTGACTGCGGACTTCCAGATCAACCCGCGCAGCCTGGCCGATTGCACCGCCGAGCAGCTGGAGAACCAGCTGTACACCGGCAGCTCCATTGAGCCGGAAGTGGCCGTGAGCTACAACGGCAAGGCACTGAGCCGCGGCAACGACTTCGGCGTGACCTACGTGAACAACGTGAACGCCGGCGTGGCCACCGCTCGCGTGCGCGGCATCGGCAACTTCACCGGTGGCATGAACGTTGGCTTCATGATCGATGAGGCCCAGCTGAGCTACGCCAACCCGAAGGCCGGCAACGTGGCCTACACGGGTATCGGTGTGGAGCCGAAGATCACCGGCGCCTACAATGGCATCTCCCTGGTGAAGGGCACCGACTACACGGTGACCTACGAGAAGGATCCGGATTGGACCCCCGCCGAGGGCGAGGCCGACGAGCGCAGCCTTGATGCCGCGGGCAAGCCCGTGAAGGAAGGCGGCTACATCGCCGTTATCGCTGCCGTGAGCGGCGGCAACTTCGAGGGCACCGTGCGCAGCCCGTTCCTGGTGACCAAGAGCGACAAGAGCGCCATCAAGCTGGACGGCTGCACCATTGAGGTTGAAGAAGGGCCGTTCGTGTACAACGGCAAGGCCCACGAGCCCAAGGTGAAGGTGTATCGTCCCGGCACCCTGCTGGAGATTGGCTCCACCGAGTACGCCGTAAGCTACATGAACAACATCAACGCCGGTGAGGCCACCGTGACGGTCACCGCTGTGGGCGCCTCCGTTGAGGGCTCCAAGACCGCCGGCTTCACCATCACCCCGCTTGACCTGACCGACAACCCCAAGGCTGGCGCCACCATAGAGCCTGCGGTGTACACCGGTGCGGACATCGCCCCGAAGATCACCCTGACCTATGCCGGCCTGGAGCTGGGCACCGAGAGCTACAAGGTGATCAGCGGCGAGCTGGTCAACGTTGGCAGCCACGACGTGGTGCTGCAAGGACGCGGCAACTACATGGGCACCGTGAAGGCGACCCAGGTGATCACCGCTCGCAGCCTGAAGGACGAAGGCGTTGACATCAACGTGGCCAACGCCGTGTTCACCGGCAGCGCCATCACGCCCACGGTGACCGCAACCTTCAACGGCACTACCCTGGCGGCCGGTACGGACTACGAGGTGGTATACACCGCCGCAAGCGACACCGCTGTGATTTCCGGTGGCCTGCCGCGCACGGCTGGTGTCTACAAGGCCACCTTCACCGGCGCGGGCAACTACATGGATACCCGCGAGACCCAGTTCCGCGTGCTGTCCCAGGCCGAGGCCGAGGGCCTGATAGACCTGGAGAAGGCGACCATCGTGGTGCTGGACACCTGCACCTACAACGGCCATGAGCAGAAGCCGGCCATCGAGGTGCTGGTGGACAACAAGGTGGTGGATCCGAAGAACTACACCATCACCTATGGCAACAACGTGAACGCCGCGACCGATGCCACCATCACCATCAACGCCACGGGCACCGAGGCCACGGGCAGCTACAGCACCACCTTCGAGATCGCTCCCGCCAGCCTGGGCGCCAGCACCATCCGCCCGCTGCCGAACTTCACCTACGACGGTTCGGCGAAGACGCCTGAGGTGACCGCTTACATGGGCACCGAGGACGATCCCACCGAGCTGGTGGAGGGCAAGGACTTCGAGGTTGTGTACAACCGCAACATCAACGCCGGCACCGCCAACGTGATGATCACCGGCAAGGGCAACTACGACGGTTACAACACCGCCCGCTTCACCATTGCCAAGGCGCTGCTGGAGGATGCGCATCCGGCCGTGACGCCTGTGGTGGGCAACACCACCGAGGCGCAGACCCCTGTGACCAGCGCCTCCTATGCAGGCAAGGAGCTGGTTGCCGGTACGGATTACGTTGTGGAGTTCCGCGACGGCGACAACAACAAGATTGAGACGCCGTATCTGTTCGCCACCGCCGGCCAGGCGTTCCGCGCCATCTTCAGCTGCCCGGCCAGCAGCAACTTCACCACGGCTAACCCCGATGTGCCCATTGAGGTGATCTTCACCGTGGCCAACCGCGACGACGCCATCCCCATCACCGATGAGCGCGTGACGGTGACCATAGATGCGGACGACCTGGTGTACACGGGCAAGGCGCTTACGCCCAAGGTTACCGTGGTGGACAGCGGCACCGAGCTGCTGCAGGATGTGGACTACACCCTGAGCTGGGACAACAATGTGAACGCCAGCACCGCCGAGGCTCCGGCCAAGGTGACCATCCTGTCCAAGAGCGCGCCGTACATCGGCAGCCGCACCGAGACCTTCCAGATCGCGCCGCGCGCTATCAGCGAGGCAACGGTTGAGGGCAGCCAGCTCACCTACACCGGCAGCCAGCTGGATCCGCTGGCCTTCAGCTACAACGGCCAGGGCCTGGTGAGCGGTACGGACTACACCGTGAACTACGCCGACGGCGACACGAACGCCGTGGCCAACGGCAGCGCTGCCGTGACCGGCATCGGCAACTTCACCGGTACGCGCACCGTGCCTTACACCATTGCCAAGGCAGACCTGAAGAACACCACGGCCAACGCGCAGAACCGCGTGTACAACGGCAAGGCCGATGCGCCCGTGGTCACCGTGAAACTGGGCGAGTTCACCGTTGATCCCAGCGATTACACGGTGAGCACCAGCGGTGTGAACGTGGCTTCCTACGCGGCTCTGATCACCGCTGCGGCCGATGGCAACTTCACCGGCACCGCCACCGCGGTGTACAGCATCACGCCTCGGTCCATCGGCGGCGCGCTGATCAGCATCCCGGACATCGTGGCCGGCGACGAGCCGCAGCCCACGGTGATCGTGGACGGCATAACGCTGGTTTCCGGCACGGACTACACCGTGACCTACGCCGGCGACATGAACGCCAAGGGTGCTCAGATCACCGCCACCTTCACCGGCACTGGCAACTACACCGATGTGAACACCTTCACCTTCAATGTGTCCGACCAGGACGTGCTGATGGATATCACCGATGAGGACCTGTTCACCATTACCGTGGATGCCAGCGGCCTGACCTACGACGGCAACGCTCAGCGCCCGGTGGTTACCGTGATGCCCGTGGGCGCCGGCGCCACCGCTCTGGTGGAGGGCGACGACTACACGGTGAGCTACGACAACAACGTGAACGCCGGCACCGATACCGCCAGCATCTCCATTGCAGGCAAGGGCAAATACACCGGTACCTACACCGGCAGGTTCTCCATTGCCCCGGCCGACCTGAAGGACGTGCTGGTGAGCAAGATAGACTCCGTGACTTACGACGGTCTGTCGCATCAGCCGGAGCCCATGCTGGCCATCAGTGGCAACCGCCTGGTGCCCGGCACGGACTACACCTACGAGTACCAGCAGCTGGGCACGCGGGTGAACCCGGTGAACGCCGGCAGCTACGACATGGTGGCCACCGCGGTGAGCGGCGGTAACTTCACCGGCACCACCACTGGCGCGTTCACCATCGGCCAGCGCGACATCACCGACGCCATCCCCTACACCAGCGATGTGAGCTACCCCGCTGGCGAGATGCAGAGCCTGGATATCGTGGAGATGTCCCTGGTCCTGGATGGCCTGAAGCTGGCCGAGGGCACGGACTACGAGGTGTCTGTGACCAACGTTCAGGGCGGCGAGGTGTCCGCACTCACCGGCGAAGAGGGCAGCTACGTGTACAACGCCCGCTTCACCGGCAAGGGCAACTACACCGGCACCAAGAACAAGACCTTCAACGTAACGGTGACCGACAGCACCAAGCCCAAGCCCACCAACCTGGAGAAGGTTGTGGTGACCGGCGAGTACACCTATACCGGCAGCGCCATCACGCCCACCTTCGCGGTGTACGACACCAATGGCGACCTGGTGGCCAACGACCCGAAGAACTACACGTACAAGTTCAGCGATGAGGATCCGGAACATGCGGCTGCAGGCGTTGCCATCAACGCCGGCCCGAAGATCCTGGTCATCGTGACCGGCCAAGGCCAGTACCAGGGGACCATCCTCTCCGGCAACTTCGAGATCAAGCCGGCGCATATCGCCCTGGCTGAGCCGTCCATCGCCAACGCCGTGGTGGGCACCGAGGGCGCGGGCAGCGTGAACGCCGTGTTCAATGGCGCTACGCTTGTGAAGGATACGGACTTCACCGTGGCCTACACGCCCAGCGAGCTGACCACCGCGCGTCAGTACAAGGCGGTCGTTTCCGGCAAGGGCAACTTCACCGGCAACGCCACCTGCTACTTCACCCTGACCGAGACGGCCCCCGAGGGCGTGAAAGACATCAACAACCCGGATGACAACATCTTCGTGTCCATCGCTTCGGGCAGCGTGTACGACCGCACGCCGCAGACGCCTGCCGTCACCGTGAAGGACGGCGAGGAAGTGCTGGTGGAAGGCAGCGACTACACCCTGGGTTACTCCAACAACACCAACCGCGGCACCGGCAAGGTCACCGTGACCATGCGCGGCGATAAGTACATCGGGTCCAAGACCTTCGACTTCGACATCGCCCCCGCTTCGCTTGCCGGCGCAACGGTGACGGTTAAGGACGCGGTATTCACGGGCACCGAGCTTTCGCCGGAGATCTCTGTGACCACCGCGGGCGGCATAGTGCTGCAGCGCGAGGAGTTCACCTACGCTTACACCGGCACCATGCCCACGGGTTACACGCCGGGCGGCAACAACGCCCTGCGCGTCTCCAGCAACTCGAATAACTTCGACAACGTGGCAAACGGCACGTTCAAGGTGAACCCCACCGGCATAAGCGGCATCACCGTGACGGCCGGCAAGGTGGCCAACACCACCACCGAGCCCACGCTGAACGCCACCTTCGGCAACTACAAGCTGGTGAAGGGCACCGACTACACGGTGGACTTCAGCAAGCGCGTCACCATTGTGGAGGGCAAGGAATACCAGATCATGATGAACGCCGCCGGCAGCAACTTCTATAACGACTGCGGCGACGCCGGCAACGAGGGCAAGAAGGTCAACTACGGCGTGACCGCCACCGACGACGTGTCCATCGTGCCTCAGAGCTTGAATGGCCAGGCCGGCGAGACCGAGGGCTCGCTGCCTCCGGGAGTCACCGTGAGCGGCAGCCTGACGCCCAACCCGTCCATGAACGCCTACATCGATAGCGCCACTTACAATGGCTCGCTGCAAACGCCTAAGGTTCGCCTGCAGCGCTTCAACGACGCCACCTTCAAGTACGAGGACCTGGAAGAGGGCAAGGACTACAGCGTTACCTACAGCAACAACCTGAACGCCGGTAACGCCACCGCCGTGGTCACGGCCACCGGTGCTGGCTACAAGGACGCCTTCACCATCACCTTCGCCATCGCCAAGGCTCCCATCACCTACGCGGAGATCCAGAGCCAGAACTACAAGGCTGCGGAGTTCACCACCACCGAGGTGCACAACATCGCCAGCGTGCGCAGCGGCGACATGGTGCTGCAGCCCGACCAGTTCACCGTGGTGGCGCCTGGTGAGGGACAGCCCAAGTGGCTGAACGCCGGCAGCTACGCCGTGACGGTGCAGCCCACCGCCGCCAGCAACTACACCGGCAGCATCGATACCGCATTCGTCATCGTGCCGCTGGATCTGGCCAAGCTGAAGAACATCAAGGTGGTCATGAACCCGGCTACCTATAACTACCGCGACGGCGAGGCGATCGATCCTGAGAACCTGCCCGAGGCCGAGCGCGGCAAGCCGGTGGTGACCTACACCGACGCCGCCAACAAGACGGTGACCCTGAGCGCCGACACGCCGGATTACCTGCCCGCGCAGTACAGCAACAACATCACGCCGGGCGATGCCACGGTTACCGTGACCGGTACCGGCAACTACCGCGGCACCGTGAGCGGCACCTTCAAGATCGTGCCGACGGACCTCTCCAGCGATTCCACCGTGAACGTGAAGCTGGCCTACGACACCACGGCCTTCAACGGCCGCGAGCAGAAGCCCGGCGTCACCGTTACCCGCGGCGACCGGACGCTGGTCCAGGGCACGGACTACACGGTGGAGTACGCCAACTGCCTGAACGCCGGCAAGGGCGAGGTCACCGTGAAGTTCCAGAACAAGTACGCTGGTTCCATCAAGAAGACCTTCGATATCACCAAGGTGAGCCTGGACACCGTGAGCACGTCGCTCACCGAGAGCTTCGTGTACAGCGGCCAGCCGTGCGACCCGGGCTTAAGCCTGCGCCTGGGCACCTACGTGCTGAAAGAGGGCACCGACTTCAGCGTGGCGTGCACGAAGGATGGCACCGCCGTTGACCTGAAGACGGGCATCGTGGAGCCGGGCACCTACACCCTGACCATCCCGGCTGTGGCCGCCGGCAACTTCACCGGCAGCCTGGTTAAGACGGTTACGGTGAACAAGGTGGCCATCACCGGCGTTACCTTGGAGAAGGCCACGGTTGGCTACAACAACGCCAACCAGGTGCCCGTGATCGCCAAGGTGAGCACCAACAACGACGCCGCTGGCACGCCCACCTACGACGTGACGTACCTGAAGAACGGCGTGGAGGTGCTTGCTGCGGATATCAAGGATGCCGGCGAGTACACCGTGCGCGTGACCGGCACGGGCAACTACGAGGGCGAGCGCGACGCCACCTTCACCATCCAGCCCGTGAACATCTCCGCCGGTGTGTTCAGCGTGACCGACGTTACGTGGAACGCCTACAGGAACCATGCCATTGAGCCGCCCATCACCCTGACGGCTGGCGGCCTGACCCTGGAGCCTGTGGTGCGCACCCGTGAGGTGAGCAGCTGGATCGAGAGCATCCCGGCCGCCGAGCTGGCGACCGCTGGCAAGGACTTCGACGTGACCTATGCGCTGGTGGACGACGGCACCGCCACCGCCAAGCTGGATGCCAACGGCCTGCCCGCAGGTGTGGGCACCTACACGGTGACCGCGCGCGGCATCAACAACTGCATCGGCAGCACCATCGCCAAGCAGTTCAAGGTTGTGAGCAACCCGCTCACCCAGCTCACCGATAGCAACGTGGGCGTCATCTCCCCGCGCACCTACACGGGCGAGGCCCATAAGCCGGCTATCGAGTTCCTGGGCCTGGGTGGCAAGACCATGGTGGAAGGCACGGACTACACCGTTGAGTACCTGGATAACATCAACGCCGGTACGGCCCGTGCAGTGGTCACCGGCAAGAACGACTTCAGCGGCTCGGTGATCCGCGAGTTCACGATCAACCGCGCGCAGCTGGCCACCGAGGACGTGGCGAGCATCGCCGACCAGCCCTTCGTGGAGGGTCAGGCTTGCGAGCCTGCCGTGGTGGTGACGCGCGATGGCCGTTCGCTGGTCCAGGGCGTGGACTACACCGTGACCTACGAGGGCAACAGCGCGGCAACCGAGATCGCTAAGGCTGTGGTCACCGGTATTGGCAACTACGACGGAACCATTGAGAAGAACTTCCGCATCGTGGCCGCAGAGCCCGAGGACATGCTGCTGAGCGATTGCACCGTGTCCCTGAGCCAGACCACCTACACCTACGACCGCACGGCCCATGAGCCCACCGTTACCGTGAAGCATGGCAGCGGCCCCAGTGAGCTCACCCTGACCCAGGGCGACCACTACACCGTGGCCTACAAGAACAACGTGGATGCCGGCACCGCCACCGTGGTGATCAGCGCCGTGAGCGGCAAGCACGTGCTGGGCAGCACGCAGGCCACCTTCACCATCAACCCGGTGAGCCTGGCCGATGCCACCATCACGGGCATCCAGGATATGACCTACAACGGCAGCGAGATCCTGCAGAACTTCACCGTGACCAAGACCTTCGGCAGCACCGATGTGGCGCTGGTGAAGGACACCGACTACACGGTGAGCTACCGCAACAATGTGGATGCCGGCACCGCAACCGTGATGGTTAAGGGCGCGGGCAACTACACGGGTGAGAAGTCCGTGGACTTCACCATTAACAAGCCGTCCATCTTCAGCGCGGACTTCACGCTGGATGACGACCTGACCTACAACGGCGCCGAGCAGGAGCCGGGCATCACCGTGGGCTTCAACAGCGCCGTGGCCGATCCCAGCACCTACACGGTGAGCTACGCTGTGGCCGCCGAAGCCAACGGCGCCAAGCTGGGTGCCACGGGCAAGCCGCTGAATGCCGGCAACTACACCGTGACCATCACGGCTGGCGAGTTCGGCAACTTCCAGAAGGGCACCAGCCGCACCTTCAGCTTCACCGTGAAGCAGAAGAGCATCAAGGACGCCACGCTGGATATCCCGGCCGTGACTTACGACGGCACGCAGCGCACGCCTACGGTCACCGTGAAGCTGGGCGATGACACCCTGGTCGCAACCCAGGACTACACGCTGAGCATGCCGGCCGTGATGACCGACGTGAACAGCTACAACGTGACCGCAACCGGTACCGGCAACTACTGCGATACCACCGCTGCCTTCCCGTTCGTGATCAATAAGGCGAAGCTGAGCAGCATCGCGATAGACAAGATCGCCGACCAGCCCTACACTGGCAGCGCCATCACGCCTGCCGTGACCGCCAAGCTGGGCGACGTGGCCGTGCCCGGTGCCGCCTTCGCTGTGGCATACGCGGACAACACCGAGCTGGGCACCGCTACCATCACCCTGACGGCCGACCCGAATGGCAACTTCGAGGGCACCGCCACCACCACCTTCAACATCGTGGCGGCCAGCCTGGCTAAGGCCGAGGTGCTGGCGAGCAACGTGGCCCTGCCCGAGAACGCAGAGACCATTGAGCCCAACGTGAAGGTGAAGCTGGGCGAGAAGCTGCTCGCAGCCGGCGACTACACGCTGAGCTATGCCACCGCAGGCGACGGCGCCACCCTGAAGGACGGCAAGCCGGCCAGCGTGGGCACCTACACCGTGACCGCCACCGGCAAGGGCAACTACACCGATACGTCTGCTGCCGCCACCTTCCAGGTGACCGACACGCCGCTGACGGACATCGAGCCGCTGATCGCCGGTGTGGCCGACGAGCAGCGCGTCTTCAAGAACGCCGCCTGGGAGCCCGCACTGGTGTTCGCCACCGGCGCACCTTCGCTCACCCCGGCCTACACCGAGGGCGAGGGCGACGACGAGGTGCTGAAGGGCGACTACACCGTGGCTTACGCCAACAACGTGAACGCGGGCACCGCCACCATAACCGTGACCGGCATCAATAAGTACACCGGCACCAAGGTGATACAGTTCACCATCAGCCCGTTCGGCATCGGTGATGGCAACGTGACCGATGTGGCCGACCAGGTTAAGACCGGCAGCCAGATCACCCCGCCCGTCACCGTGACCGCTCTGCCGGGCGGCGAGGGCACGGAGCGCCTGACCTTGGTTGAGGGTACGGACTACACCGTGACCTACGGCGCCAATAAGGAGACCGCAGGCACCGTTACCGTGACGCCCATGGGCAACTACACCACCACCGCCGAGGTGGGCGGTACGTCCATCGTTAAGAACTTCCAGATAGTGGAGCCCCAGGCCGATGACATCGATCTGGCCCAGGCAACCGTGGAGCTGTTCGAGACCTTCGCCGACGGCACCTACAGCAAGCCGGTGACCGACAGCACGTACCGCTACGACGGCACGGCCAAGACGCCTGCTGCCAAGGTGACCGTGAACGGCACCGTGGTGGATGCCAAGTACCTGAAGGTTGAATACAGCAACAACACGCAGGTGGGCACCGCCACCGTGAAGGTGACGCCCGATACCGCGGCCATCAGCGACGACGAGACCAACGGCATCGAGGTGCCGAACATCCTGGGCTTCGCCACCAAGACCTTCAAGATCAACCAGAAGGCCGCAGCGGATATCACCCTGGTGGTGGATCCCATTGCCGGCACCTTCACCTACACCGGCAGCGCCATTGTGCCGGCCATCACCGTGAAGACCGACGACGGCCGCGTGCTCGCTGAGGGCGTGGACTACGAGCTGAGCTTCAGCGACAACGTGAACGCCGGCAGGGTCACCGTGACCGCCACCGGCATAGGCGCTTACGCAGGCGCAACGGATGGAACCCAGACCTTCACCATTGGTAAGGCAGACCTGGCCGCTACTACTGTGGATGCCGTAGCGAAGGGCACCTATACGGGTGCTGCCCAAACGCCGGGTCTGACCCTTACCTACAATGGCAACGCGGTGAGCGCCGATCAGTTCACCGTGACCTACGCCGTGGACAGCACGGTTGAGGGCAACACCGCCGCCCTGAAGGACGGCAAGCCGGTGAACGCGGGCACCTACACCGTGACCGCTACGGCCGAGGCGGATGGCAACTTCGCCAACAGCAACTCCACGACCTTCGTCATCGATCCGGCCAACGTGGCCAGTGCCACCGTGGTGGTCACCGACCGCACCATCCCGGCCTTCGAGAGCGAGGATCCCAACGCCGTGGCGCCGGGCGTGGAGCCCACCATCGTGGTAACCGACCTGCTGGGCAACACCCTGGTGAAGGGCACGGACTACACGGTGATCTACACGCCCATCAGCGGCAGCCTGAACAACGGCCTGCCCAATGCCGTGGGCGAGTACGTGGCCACCATCGTGGGCCAGGGCAACTACACCGACCGCAAGCAGAGCAGTAGCTTCAACCTGTTCGATGAGAGCTTCGAGCTGCGCGACATCAGCGGCAGCGACTTCCTGGTGTCGCTGGCAAGCGGTACGTGGGTATACACCGGCCAGCCGCATACGCCGGCTGTCACCGTGACCGATGTGGCCAACGGCAATGCCGCGCTGACGCAGGATACGGACTACTCCGTGACCTACAGCGGCAACACCGCCGCCGGCGTGGCCAAGGTAACCGTGGCAGGCATTGGCGCTGCGAACCTGACGGGCGTGAAGGAACTCACCTTCACCATCGCTCCGCGCAACTTGAGCGACGTCACCGTGGCTCCCGTGCCCGACGCGCCCTACACCGGCAGCCAGATCACGCCCAACGTGAACGCCACCTATAACGGCGTGGGCCTGGTGCCCGGCACCGACTTCACGGCGGCCTATGGCACCAACACGGCCATCGCTGCGAACGGCGGCACCATAACCCTCACGGGTATGGGCAACTACACCGGCACGCGCACGGTGAACTTCAACATCACCGGCATAAGCCTGTCCGGCGCGCAAGTGCTGGCGCAGGATCAGGTGTACGACGGCACGCCCAAGACGCCGCAGGTCACCGTTATGGTGAACGGCAAGGCGCTGACCGAGGGCGTGGACTTCACCGGCGTGACCTACACCAACAACACCGAGGTTGGCCAGGCTACCGTGGCCGTTACCGGCATGGGCGCCTACACCGGCACCGCCACCGGCACCTTCAACATCACCGCCGAGGGCGACCCGGATGCCGACCGCACGGACATCAGCGGCGCCACCCTGGTGGGCCTGAAGGCTCTGACCTACACCGGCGCTGCGCTTGAACAGGGCGACTTCAGCGTGATCTGCAACAACGTGAAGCTGATCAAGGACACCGACTACACGGTGACCTACCAGAACAACGTGAACGTGGGCACTGCCGCTGCGGTGATCGTTGAGGGCATCGGCGCCTACAAGGGCTTCGTCACCGGCAGCTTCCAGATCCTCCCCATGGATATCTCCAAGCTGGCGGAGAACGGCGGCAAGCTGGCGATGGGCAGCCTGAAGGCGACCGACCCGTCCACCATCCTGACTCCGGTTGTGATGGCCGAGCTGAACGGCAAGGCGCTGATCGCCGGTACGGACTACACCGTGACCTATAGCGACACGGTGAAGGAAGCGGGCGACTACACTGCCACCGTTTCCGGCATGGGCAACTTCACCGGTAAGGCCGAGCTGCCGTTCACGGTTCTGGCTGCCGATGCCACTGCCAAGAACATCGCCGATTACCTGGATGCGATCCAGCCGGTGGTGTACAAGGGCAGCGCTTACGGTGCAGAGATCCTGAAGTTCTACGAGATGGTGGAAGAGACCCAGACCGTGGATGGTGTGGAGACCACCGTTGAGGTGAAGAAGGACATCACCAGCAGCTTCGTCAAGGGCACCCACTACGATGCCGTGTTCACCAACAGCACCGACGCCGGCGTGGCCAGCGTTACCGTGACCGGCATGGGTGACTACGTGGGCAGCGTGACGGTGAACTTCAGCATCCTGCCCTTGGCCATCAACAGCACCGATGTGGTTAAGAGCTTCGCTCCCATCAGCTACACCGGCAGCGCGCTGAACCCGCAGCCCAAGATGACCTACGCGGGCACCGACCGCGTTGAGGGCACGGACTTCACCGTGACCTACCCGGCGAACATCGTGAACGCCGGCACCTACATGACCACCTTCGTGGGCAAGGGCGCTTACACGCGCACCGCCAGCACCACCGAGGGCGCAGCCGACACGGTTGAGTTCACCGCCGCCGGCAACTTCACCGGCAGCGCGGACGTGCAGCTGGTGGTGTCTAAGGCCGATATGGCCAACGCCACCGCCACCGTGGGTTCGCTTGAATACGACGGCGGCGCGCTGGATCCCTCCAGCGTGACCAACGTGGAACTGGGCGGCGTGGCGCTTACGGCCGGCACGGACTACACCGTGACCTACGCCAAGAAGAACGACGACGGCACCACCACCCCGGTTTCCGCTCCCACCGATCTGGGCACCTACGTGGCCACCTTCACCGGCGCGGGCAACAACTTCGACAGCTCCACCAGCACCACCGCCGAGTTCAAGGTGATCAGCAACTCCGATGTGAACAAGGCCATCAAGCTGTCCGAGCTGGAGATAAACGTTGATCCCGCGACCGGCGTGTTCAACGGCAAGGCGCATACGCCGCAGGTCACGCTGACCCGCGACGGCGACCCGGTGACTGATCTGGTTGAGGGCACCGACTACAAGGTGACCTGGACCAACAACGTGAACGCCGGCAAGGCCAGCGTGAGCATCACCAACATAAGCGACAAGTGCTTCGGCACCAATTCCAAGGCCGATTGCTACACCATCACCCCGGTGACGCTTGATAGCTCCATGGTGGCGGCCATCGCCGACGTGTCCTACGACGGCGCCGACCACACCCCGGCAGCATCGCTGCGCACGGGCGGCTACACGCTGATCGAAGGCACCGACTTCACCACCAGCGTGGCGGTGAAGGGCGGAAGCGCCGTGAGCCAGGCCATCGATGCCGGCACCTACACCCTGACCATCCGTGCCGCCGGCACCAACTTCACCGGCCGCACCAGCGTGGACTTCCGCATCGCTTCTGTGGACCTCAGTGCGGCATCGGTCACGGCTGCCAACCAGAGCTTCGACGGCACGGCCAAGATGCCCGAGCCTCAGGTTGTGCTGAACGGCAAGGTGCTTACCAGCGGCCGTGACTACACGGTGAGCTACCTGTCCAACACGCAGGTGGGCACCGCAACCGTTACCGTTACCGGCACCGGCAACTACACCGGCAGCGCTTCCGGCACGTTCCAGATCGCCGGCAACCCGCTGACCATCGACACGGGCGCCGTGGGCACCTTCGTGGAGATCAACGTGGCCAGCGCCGTGTACACGGCCGGTCCCGTGCAGCCCGGCGTGACGGTGAACGTGGTGAACCGCACCGAGAATCCCGAGTGGACCGCCGGCGAGCCCAACCCCGACGTGACCGACCCGGATGATCCGAACCACTGGCTGGTGCCGCCCAGCGACTCCAGTGTGCCTCAGTACTTGGAGGAGCGCACGGTGCTGCGTCAGGGCGTGGACTTCGATCTGGCCTACGGCAACAACACCGAGGTGACCGACGGCAGCCATAGCTACAACCCGGCCAGCAAGGCCTTCGACGGCCCGCTGCCGCTGGTTACCGTGTACCTGAAGGGCAACTACGAGGGCACCGTGACCAAGGAGTTCCAGATCGGTAAGGCCAACCTGGCCGGCGCCATCATCGGGCGTCCCGGCAAGGTGGACTTCGACAACGAAGGCAAGGCCGAGCCCAAGCCCAACCTGACCTTCAACGGCCAGATCGTGGATGCCAGCGAGTACACCTACAGCTACGAGAACAACACCAACGCCGACCTGGGCAAGGTGCCGCGCATCATCGCTTCCGCGGGCACGCTGGTGGAAGACACCGAAGAGCGTGACGTCATAGGCGAGGACGGCCAGCCCACCGGCGAGAAGGAAACCGTGGTGATAGGTACGCATTGGGAGGATTCCGTCCACTTCACGGGCGGCACCCAGACCAGCGCCACCTTCATCATCGGTAGCGCTACGCTGAAGACCGAGAACATCAATGTGGGCGGTCCCTACACCTTCAACGGCCAGGATCAGAAGCACGCCACGCTGAACTACGGCGGCCTGGAGCTGGTTGAGGGCACGGACTACGCCGTGAGCTACAAGCGCGTGAAGAACGCTGCGGGCGACGCCGTGGATGCGAGCGTGGATGCCACCGACCTGAAGAGCGTCGGCTGGATTGCCGCTGTGGTCACCGCCGTGCCCGGTTCGCTGTACACCCTGGGCACCACCACCAATGAGGGCGGCGAAGAGGTAGAGATCACCGAGCTGGTGAAGACGTACCAGATCGTCCCGGCCGACCTGGCCAGCACCACCGTGAGCGGCGTGGGCGACATGGTGTACACCGGTGCCAAGCAGGTGCCCACCGCCACCCTGCGCCTGGGCAGCTACGAGTTGACGGCCGAGGACTTCGCCGTGAAGACCGAGAGCGGCCAGGCCGTGATAACCGGCGACCCGGTGAACGTGACCCCGGGTGGTGCCACCATGACCTTCATCCCGGGCACCAGCGGGAACTTCACCAACCAGCAGACGGCCACCTACCACATCACGCCGGCCGACATCTCCGCCGACGGCGTGCTGACCACCGGTGCCATGGAGCGCCGCGTGTACAACGGCCTGGAGCAGAAGCAGGAGAACCTGGCTGTGAGCTTCGTGGGCGACGCCACCGTGCCGCTGACGAAGGATACGCACTTCACCTTGGAGTACGCCGACAACATCAACGCCGGCACGGCCACGGTTATCGTGAAGGCCATCGAGGGCGACGACAAGAACCTCACCGGCAGCCATAGCTTCACCTTCACCATCAACCAGGCCAACCTGGCGGATGTGAACATCACCGTGCCCGAGCAGGGTTACACCGGCGTGGGCGTGGAGCCCACTATCAGCGCGGTGCTGCCCAACGGCACCGAGGCTGGCGTGGCCGTGCCTTC
The DNA here is from genome assembly GCA_964553375.1 of uncultured Eggerthellaceae bacterium. Classification (GTDB taxonomy): domain Bacteria; phylum Actinomycetota; class Coriobacteriia; order Coriobacteriales; family Eggerthellaceae; genus UBA9715. Next base: position 65,004 of record CAZKKN010000001.1, read on the forward strand.
CAGCGCTTACACGCTGAGCTATGCCGACAACGTGAACGTGGGCGAGGCCACCGTGATCGCCACGGCCGACCCGAACGGCAACTTCACTGGCTACAAGCTGGGCACCTTCCAGATCGTGCCCGCCTCCATCGCCGGCGCCACCGTGGTTGCGCCCGATGTGACGCTGCCCAACGATGCCGAGAGCGTGCAGCCTGCTGTGGTGGTCACCGTGAACGGCAACACCCTGACGGCTGGCACCGATTACGTGTTGGCCTACACCGCGGTTGCCAGCACCGGCGCCACCCTGACGGCCGACGGCCTGCCCGCCACCGTGGGTACCTACAACGTGAAGGCCACCGGCAAGGGCAACTACACCGACACCACGGCCGACACGCAGTTCCAGGTGACCGCCACTCCGCTGGAGGACATCAGCGGCGACGGCTACACCGTGGAATTCGCACTGGACGGCGATGGCATATACAACGGCGCGCAGCACACCGGCACCGTAACGGTGAAGGCCGCCGACAACACGGAGCTCACTGAGGGCACCGACTACGAAGTCACCTACAACGGCAACGTGAACGCCGGCACCGCCAGCGTGATCATCAAGGGCCTCACCGATGCCGGCTACACCGGCGCGGTGACCCGCACCTTCCAGATCGCGCCCATGGTGCTGCCCGAGGATGCGGTGCAGGATATCGCCCCGCAGAAGGTCACCGGCAGCCAGATCACCCCGCTGGTGATCGTGAAGGCCGCCCTGGCCGACGGCGATAAGGTGCTCACCCTGGGCACGGACTACACCGTGACCTACGGCACCAACAAGACGGCTACCGAGCTGGGCACCGTGACGGTGTTCGGCAAGGGCAACTTCACCACGGCCGACGAGTTCGGCATTGAGAAGTCCTTCCAGATCGTGGACGACTCCGTGGCCCATGCCATCGACATCTCCAAGGCCACCATCACCCTGTGGCAGGATGGCGTGCAGGTGAACAACAGCACCTACACCGCCGATGGCACCCCGAAGACCCCCGAGGTGCGCGTGACCGCCGAGGACGGCACCGTGCTGGAGCTGGATAACCACTTCACCGTGGAGTATCTGGACAACGTGAACGCCGGCACCAACACCGCGCGCGTCATCGTGAGCGCCAAGGAAGGCGCCGTGCCCGTGTGCATCGGCAACAAGGAAGCCACCTTCACCATCCGCGCGAGCAACCTGATGCGCATGGCGGCGCAGGTCATGGGTACCTACACCTACACCGGCCATGTGCTGAAGCCGGTCATCCGCGTGACGGATGCCACCACCGGCTCCGAGAACTTCGGCGCCGTGCTGACCGAGGGTACCGACTACACGCTGCGCTTCAGCCAGGGCGGCAACGATGCCACTGTGCGCGATGCCGGCACCTACAACGTGTATGTGGACTCCATCGGCAACTATCAGTACGCACCGGATATCACGAACCTCACGCTTACCGTGGAGAAGGCCGACCTGGCCCTGGCCACCCTGAGCGGCCTGGATACCAAGACCTTCAACGGCACGGCGCAGACGCCCGTTCCGGTGGTCACCCTGGGCGGCTTGGCTGTGGACAGCACCCTGTACGGCGTTGCCATCACCGATGCCAGCGGCACCGTTGTGGCTTCGCCCACCAATGCCGGCACCTACACCGTTACCGCTACGGCTAAGGCCAGCGATAACCTGGTGGAGGGCAGCAGCGTCAGCGGCACCTACACCATAGAGCCCGCTTCCGTGGCTGGCGCCACCGTGTCTGTGGGCACCGTGGCCGCCGCCTTCGAGAGCGACGGCAGCACGCCTGCCCCGGTTGATCCGGCCAGCAGCGTGGTCGTGGCCCTGGGCGGCCGCACCCTGACCGCCGGCACCACCGATGCCCCGGCCGATTACGTGGTCTCCTACGCCGTGGACAGCTCGGTTGAGGGCAACACGGGCAGCCTGCGCAACGGCCTGCCGTGTGGCGAGGGCACCTACATCGCCAACATCGCCGGCACCGTGAACTACACCGGCACCAACAGCGCCACCTTCCAGGTTGTGAAGACGGCCAATAATGCTCGCACCCTAAGCGACGTGACCTTCAGGCAGGCGGCGCAAAGGAACCAGAGGTACACTGGCGATCCCATCACGTTCCAGACCAATGCACTGACCATCAGGGCCAAGAACGCCGCCGGCACCGTTTCCAACGTAACGGGTACGCAGCTGACCGACGACATCTCCATCGAGTACGAGAACAATGTGAACGTGGGCACCGCCACCCTGATCGTGCGCGGCACGAGCGATAAGCTCACCGGCGTTGTGTCCACCACGTTCAACATCACCCAGGCCACGTTGACGGCGGCTAACTTCGACGCCATCCCGGCCCAGGTGGAGACCGGCCGTCAGCTCACCCCGGTTATCACCGGCACCTTCAATGGCAAGGCCCTGAAGCAGGGCGTGGACTTCACCGTGGAATACGGCGAGAACCGCAACGCTGTGGACGGCAAGAAGAACGAAGGTACCGCAAGCATCACGGCCATCGGCAACTTCATGACCACGCAGAGCAAGCCGATCAGCATGACCTTCGACATCATCCCGATGACCGAAGCGGCCGATTACATCGACCTGGCTGTGGCCGATGTGACCCTCACGCCTGCGAGCTTCAACTACGACGGCACCGCTAAGGAGCCCGCCGTGACCGTGAGCGTGGACGGCAAGGAGCTTGTGGAGGGTACCGACTACCAGAAGAAGTTCCAGGACAACACCGCAGTGGGCATCGCGAAGGTCGTCATCACCCCGGCGACCGGCGATGGCGCCAACGATAAGGTGATCGGCTCCAAGACGGCGAACTTCCAGATCAACCGCACCGCAGTGGCGGCCAGCGCTCTGGACATCCGGGTGGCCAAGACCGCCTACACCGGCGCGGCTGTGACGCCTACGGTTGATGTGTACTACAAGACCGCTTCCATGCCCGAGGCTGTGCTCTTGAAGGCTAGCACGGACTACGATCTGGCGTACTACCAGAACACCAACGTGTCCGACGGCACCGGCAGCGCTGCGCCTTACGTGGAGGTCACCCTGAAGGGCGGCTACAGCGGCAGCGCCACCAAGCGCTTCCCCATTGAGAAGGCAGACCTGGCCGGTACCGTGATCGCCGCCATCCCGGATCAGTCCTACACCGGCGACGAGATCAAGCCCACCCTGGATGTGACCTTCGGCACCGCCAAGATCACCGAGGAGAGCGGCGAGTTCGTGGCCACCTGGGCGAACAACACCGAGGTGGGCACCGCAACGGTGACCATCACCGCCGGTGCTGACAGCCCGCACTTCAAGGAGGGCACGAGCAACTCCATCACCTTCAAGATCAAGGGCACCCCGGTTACGGCCGATGCCATCAGCATCGACGGCACGGACTTCGTCTACACCGGCCAGCCCATCAACCCGGTGGTGCTCACCGTGAACGGTCGCACCCTGGTTCTGGGCACGGACTATCAGATCGAGTTCGCGGGCAACGACAACACCAATGCCGGCACCATCTACTACACCATCAAGGGTGTGGACGGCAGCGGTTACGAGATCCCGGCTGCGGGCATCGTGGTGAGCGCTACGGCGAATACCGCCAAGGCCTTCACCATTGAGCCGGCTACCATCGATAGCATCACCGTGGCCGAGACCGACCTGGCCTATACCGGCAGCGACCTGGCCCCCACCGTTACCGTGACCGCTGTGGGCGGCAAGGTGCCGGGCGAGGGCGAAGGCGCGGAGCCCGTGGATGCGGCCCTTACCCTGACCGCCGATGACTACACCGTGACCTACACGCTGGACGGCAAGGCTGTGGCTGCGCCCAAGGCCGCCGGCACCTACACCGTGGGTGTGACGCCTAAGGCCAACAATGGTCACACCAACTACAAGAATGCCGAGACGCCCGTTACCGTCACCATGGATGTGGCTCAGGCCGCCATGGACGACGTGACCGTGACCGGCGTGGTGGACAAGGTGTTCACCGGCAGCCCCATCACCCAGACCTACACCGTTACCTTCAACGGCCAGGCTGTGGACGCCTCCGAATACACGGCGGCTTACCAGAACAACACGGCCAAGGGCACGGCCGCCCTGGTGCTCACCAGCACCGAGGCGAACTTCACGGGCACTAAGCGCGTGGAATTCCAGATCACCGCTGCCAGCTTGAAGGCGGAAGACGGTCTGGTGACCATCGCGCCCATCCCGAATCAGGAGTTCACGGGCAGCGCCATTGAGCCGGAGCTCACGGTTCTGTACAAGGCCAGCGAGTCCGCAGAGGCCGTTGAGCTCACCAGCGCCGACTACATCATCAGCGAATGGCGTCGCAACACGGCTGTGGGCCGCGCCCTGGTGCGCATCGCCGCCAACCCGTGGGGCAACTTCGAGGGCGACCAGACGGCCACCTTCGAGATCACGCCTGCCAGCATTGCCGCTGCAACCGTGACGGCCAGCGATAAGCACATCGATGCGGACTTCACCGGCACTACGGAGCCCACGGTTACCGTGACCCTGAAGGGCATCACCCTGGTGGCCGGCGATGACTACCTGCTGAGCTACAGCGCTGCGGGCAACGGCGCCAGCCTGGTGGATGGCAAGCCCGCCAGCGCCGGTACCTACACCGTGGTGGCCACCGGCACCGGCAACTACACCGGTTCCACGGCCGCGACGAGCTTCAACCTGACCACCGACGAGGTGAAGGACATCAGCGACGCTACGGCTTACGAGGTGAAGGCCAGCGGCCTGGCAGGCCTGCAGTACACCGGCAGCGCCCATACGCCTGCCGTGACGGTGATCCCCGTGGGCGGCGCTGACGAAGACGCGTTGACGGTGGACGTTGACTACACCGTTGAGTACCAGAACAACGTGAACGCCGGCACCGCTGCCATCGTGGTCACCGGCATGGGCGAATACACCGGCACCAAGGTGATCGATTTCCAGATCGCGAAGATCCCGCTGAGCGCCGTGGCCATCAGCCCCATCGCCGACCGCGTGTACACCGGCAGCCAGATCATGCCCATCATCACCGTGAACGCCACGGTGGGCGGCGTGTATCGCCCGCTGCTGGAGGGCACCGAGTACACCGTGACCTACGGCGAGAACACGCAGGTGGGCACCGGCACCGTGACCATCTTCGGCGTGGGCAACTTCACCACGGCTAACAGCAATAACACCGACGTGGGCGCCAGCCGTACCTTCAACATCATCAGCGAGGAAGACGCTGAAGGTAAGGTGCGCCTGAGCACCGCGAAGGTTGAGCTGTTCAAGGAAGCCGGCCTCATCAACCCGGTGACCGACGACACGTACTACTACGACGGCACCGAGAAGCGCCCGTACGTGAAGGTGACGGCTGAAGACGGCACCGTGCTCACCGAGAACACGCACTACACCGTGTCCTACGTGGGCAACGTGAACGCCGGCACCGCCAAGGTGATCCTCACGGCCGGCGTGGGCGTGCTGGGCGGCAACGAGGCTGCGTTCAAGATCAACCCGAACGCCGATGCTAAGTTCACCACCAGCATCCCGGATGCCACCTACACCTACACCGGCAGCGCCATCACCCCGGTGGTCACCGTGAAGGATGGCGAGAAGACGCTGGTCGCCGGCACTGACTACACCGTGACCTACAGCAACAACACCGCTGCGGGTACCGCTTCCTACACGGTGATCGGCAAGGGCAACTACGAGGGCAGCGCCACCGACCCCGTGACGTTCACCATCGCCAAGGCCGACCTGTCCAGCGCGAGCATCGCCGATATGCCCAACGTGGTGTACAACACCCAGGAGCAGGCGCCCACCGTGGCGGTGCGCCTGGGCAGCAGCGTGGTGGCTCCCAGCGAGTACGACGTGCAGTACATCTACCACACCACCAACGCCGAGGGCGAGGCTGTGGACGAAGTGGTGAGCGCTCCGGTCCATCGCGGCACCTACACCGTGAAGGTGATCGGCAAGGGCGTGAACTTCGTGGCCGATAGCTCCACCGTGAAGGACTACACCATTGACCCGGCAACGCTCTCCAGTGCCGATGTGGTGGCTGGCGACGTGCCCGCCGCGGCCGATGGCAAGAGCTCCGTGGAGCCGTCCTTGAGCGTGATCGTGGGTGGCGTGGCTCTGACCAAGGACGTGGACTTCGAGGTCATCTACACCATCGGCGCCACCGAGGATGGCAAGACCGGCACCCTGAGCGAGGGCAAGCCGGTGGCCCAGGGTAACTACATCGCCACCATCGTGGGCAAGGGCGACTACAAGGATGCCGCTTCCGCCAACTTCAAGGTGGTCCGCAGCGGCATGGCCTCCGTGCACCACATCGTGATCGATGAGGCTGGCGTGGATAGCGATGGCAACTACACCTGCGAGTACAATGGTCTGGCTCAGGAGCCGTCCTTCGCAGTGTTCGAGTCCGAGACCGCGCGCTATCCGATGAGCCCGATGTTCTACGACCACACCTTCACCGACAACGTGGAGGCGGGCGCTGCTACGATCACCGTACGCGGCAAAGAGGCCAACAACTACTCTGGCATGGCCAGTAAGCAGTTCACCATCACTCCGTTCACCCTGGCCGACGGCACCACCGTGGAGATCGCGCCCATCGCCAAGCAGGTGGCCAACGGCCTGCAGCTCACGCCTACGGTTTCCGCCGTGGCCAAGTTCGCCGACGGCCGCACCGCCAACCTGGTGGAGGGCAAGGACTTCACCGTGGAATACGGCGCTAACGTGAACGCCGTGACCGGTAAGACCGATGAAGGCACCGTGACCCTGCGCGGCCTGGGCAACTACCAGACGGCTGCCGCGGGCATTACCAAGACCTTCGACATCATCTCCATGGCCGATGCGATGAAGCTCTACAACCTGGCCGAGGCCACCATCACCCTGGATGCCACCAGCTTCGCCTACGACGGCACCGCCAAGGAGCCTGCTGTGACCAGCGCCGTGGTGACCGTCCGCGACGACGAGGGCAACGACGTTCAGGTGACCATTGATCCGGCCGAATACGATGTGACTTGGGTGAACAACACCGCAGCCGGAACCGCCGGTGCGATCGTGAGCGCCAAGGCCACGAGCACCACAGTGGTGGGTTCGCAGACCGTGGACTTCCAGATCACGCCCAAGGCTATGGAAGCCAGCGACGTGGATGTGACCTTCCCGGTGATCACCTACAACGGCGCCGCTCAGACGCCGCGCATCAAGGTGGCTCTGAAGGACGGCACCGCCCTGAAGCAGGGTGCGGACTTCGACGTGAGCTTCGAGCGCAACGTGAACGCCTGCACGGACATCACCGCGGCTGACGCCCCGGTGGCCAAGATAGCCTTCAAGGGCAACTACAAGAATACGGTGGATGCGAACTTCGCCATCAACAAGGCCAATCTGGCCAGCGTGGTGCTCTCCACCGAGGACCTGCCCTGGACCGGCGAGGAGCAGACGCCCACCCTGGTGGCCAAGCTCTCCGGCAACACCCTGGACAGCAGCTACATCAACGACACCACGCAGTTCGCCGTGAAGTACTTCAAGGACGGCGCCGAGGTGACGCCTAAGGACATCGGCACCTACACCGTGACGGTGGAGGCCACCGACGCCTGTGGCAACTTCTACGGTTCCACCAGCGCTGAGTTCGAGGTTGGCAAGGTGCCGCTGAAGATCGCCGACAACGTTACCGTGGCAGACTCCACCTATGCGGCTGCCGGCCTTGATCCCATCAGCATGCACGTGCGGCTGGCTGGCGCCACCGAGGATACCGAGCTGCAGCGCGGTAAGGATTACACCGTTGAGTACAAGGTGAAGGCCGGCGGCACCGGCAGCCTCACCACCCCGGCTGGCGAAGGCGAGATCGCCCTGCCGCTGAACGCCGGCGACTACGAGGCCGTGATCAGCCTCACCGCCGAGGCTCAGAAGAACTACGGCGTGGGCGGCGAAGGCGCCGACACCGATGCCAAGACCCTCACGGTGCCCTTCACCGTGAAGAAGGCCGTGGTCTCCAAGATGGAGCAGGATGGCAGCCTGACCTTCAACAACAAGGCTCAGGAAGTGGCCCTCACCATTGAGGCCGAAGGCGGCATTGCCGCTGGCGCCACCGAGGCCGCCACGCTGAGCCTGGTTGCGGGCGACGGCAAGGACTACACCGTGACCAACTACGCCAAGGACGCCACGGTGGAGAACAACAACGCCAACCTGGTGGAAGGCAAGCCCTTCAACGCTGGCAGCTACACCGCCCAGGTGAACCTGAGCAGCAACTTCCAGCTGCCCGAGGGCATGACCGATACCGGCAGCTTCAAGATCGCCCCGGCCAGCCTGGCTACGGCCAAGGTGGTCCAGGCCGATGCAGCCAGCCTGATCTATGACGGCACCAACAAGCACAGCGCCGTGAAGGCCACTGTGACCATTGAGCTTGACGGCCAGACCGTGCAGCTGGTGCCCGATAAGGATTACAAGCTGAACGTGCCCAGCACCGTGATCAATGCGGGCAGCTATCAGATGGTCGCTGCCGGCTTGGGTAACTACACCGGCACGCCCAGCAAGCTGACCCTGTTCAAGATCGCCAAGAAGCAGGTCACCGCCACGCTGAGCTTCGAGTCCAGCATCGATGGTCTGATGTACGGCCAGGACATCCCGGCCCACAACGTGACCTTCACTGGCCTGACCGCCGCCGACGCGGCGCTCATGGGCAGCGATCCCAACACCGCCAGCACGGCCAACCCCATCCCCTACACGGTGGAGCGCAACGCCCCGGCCGCTGGCGCCACCGGCACCTTCACCTACGTGGTGCGTCTGGGCAGCCTGCCTAAGAACTACGACGTGCTGAATGCCAAGGGCCGTCCGGCCAAGCGCAACGAGGAACTGGTGCGCACGGTGTTCACCGTGGATCCGAAGCCGGTTGATCATGCGACCATCAAGCCCACCATGGGCGCCGGCTATCCGAACTTCCTGTTCGATGAGCAGCTGGACCGCTACCTGGTGCATGACGAGGACTTCATCGTGGCCTACTATTACCGCCTGAGCACCGGTTCCCGTGGCTCGCTGGTGGGCAACGGCCGCGACTATCCCACTCAGTCCGGTAGCTACATCGCCTACATCGAGGGCACCCGTAACTACACCAGCTTCGTTGAAGTGCCCTTCAACGTGGGCGAGGCCGACATGGCAACGGGCAACGTGATCGCGTGCACCACGCCTACGAACTTCAAGTACAACGCGGCCACGCAGAACATCCCGGTGCGCATCACCGACGAGTACGGCAGCGAGACGGAATACCGCCCGCAGCAGGATTACACCGTGGTGTACTACGCACCCGGTAGCGCTGCTGCCAAGGTTGCTCCGTTCGCCAGCGGCTCCTACAGCATCCCCGCCAAGGCGCCGGGTGAGTACACCGTGGTTGCCAGCGCTGCGCCCAACAGCAACTACAGGGGCACGCTGACCACCAAGTTCACCATGGACTCCGCGGTTCTGGGCAGCGGCACCGCCCGCTTCGAGATCCCGGATGTGACCTACAGCTCCGTCATGGGCGCTGTGGCCCTGCCCACGGTGACCGTGAGCAGCAGCCGCGTGGTGCTGCGCCAGGGCGCCGACTACACCGTTGAGTACGCCACGCTGGATTCCGAGGGCAACGAAGTGGTGCAGTTGGGCAACAGCCTGAACAAGCTCACCGCTGCCATGGTGGGCGATGGCGTTGACATCCGTGCCACCTTCAAGGCGGTGGACGGCAGCGGCTTCACCACCGTTGTGAACACCACCACCATAACGGTGCCTCCCACCGAAGAGGGCGGCCAGCCCACCGAGATCACGGAGACCATCGTGGGCGAGCGCCTGACCTTCCATGTGTTCCCCGGCGGCGGTAACCAGGGTGAGGACATCAACGTGGGTCGCGACAACATGCTGCTCACCTTCGGCTCGGAGCTGCCCAGCTACGCTTACACCGGCAGCCCCATCTGCCCCGGCACCACCCTGGTGGTCAACGGCCGCACCCTGGTTGAGGGCGTGGATTACCTGATCACCTACCGCAACAACGTGAATCCCGGCATTGCCACCATGACGATCATCGGCATCGGGCAATACCGCGGTACCTTCACCGAGGCGTTCCGCATCACCGCGGCCGCACGTGCCAACACGATGAGCATCGCCTCCTTCAGCGCCTCCGGCTTCACGGCCGCGAATGCGACCAGTGCGGACGCAGCCACCCCGGCGGAAGCCGGCATGGGTGCTGCCAACACGCTGGCTGCTGCGGCGGCCAAGGCCAGGGCGGCGGCCAACGAGGCTGCGGCTCAGGAGACCACGTTCTGCGGCAAGGTCACGGCAGCTGTGGGTGCTGCTGTGGATGCCACGGGCGGCAGCGGGGCAACCCGCGGCGGCACGGTGGCGTCCATGATCGCGAAGGTAGAGGAGGTCTCAGCCACTCTGTAAAAGCAGAAACTCGGGGGTTGTGGAGAGCCCCGCAACCCCCGAGCGGCGTATATGTGAAATTGATAGCAGAAACAGTTACAGGCATATGAATCCACAAAGACAATACAACTACGGAGTAGAATGTAAGGCTGCCAATACCAGCTCTTCTTTGGGTGGATGGAAAAAAGGAAGGTTGGCGTTGGTCAACAAAAGCGGCACAAATGCAGGAGGAATAATGGAAGTCACCGACGCGGTGCAGACCGGCGGCAGGTCTGCAGAGCGGCGAGGCGATGGGAACGTGGGGGCGCAGACTCCGCGTACGCGAGCCAGCCGTAAAGCTCTAGTGAGTAAGTTCGGTAAGAAAGCTTTCACATGCTTCATGGCAGTGGTTCTGGCGGTAGGCTTATGCCCGCTGCCGGCTTTCGCCGAGGACGGAAGTCTGTCCGGGGTAACCTTCAACGGTACCACCATAGGGGGAGACTACGGCCAAAATACGGGGGATACTGCACCCGAAACACCGGATGCAGAACAGCAAAACCCCAGTTCAGAGGCCAGTTCTACCGAACAATTCTATCAAAAGCTGCTCTACGAGGAGCAAACCGAGGGCCTGGAGCAGATAGATGGCCTAGACGGTTATATCCCGGGCAATGGGACGTTGCCGCTTGTCCCCGAAGCCCCCAGCGTTGATGAGCCTGAAGAGGATGCCGCAACCTCTGAAGACCCCTATGCCGCAGAAGACGCTGCCATCGTGGTTTCCGCCGAAGTGGAAGCCATGGACTTCTCCACCCAGCGCATTGCAGTGGCCCTTTCCTCCGGCAGCCTGCAAAGCCGCGACCAGAACAACATCGTGAGCGAGGGCAACGGCTTGTACCTCCTGCAGTACAAGAACCAGACCGCAGCTCGCAAAGCTTATATGAGATATTTGACGCATCCGGGAGTGGTGTTCGTGGCGCCCGATGCGGTGATTGAAGCAGCCGCCGATGAAGGCGGCGAAGCTACGGAAGACAGCGACAACCCTGGTTCATCGGATGAAGATGCCACCAGCCCCGCCTCCGCACCGGTGGCGGATTTGGCGTCTATCGATGCCCAAGGCTCCAAGGCGGCCCAGGAGGCTGCCACGGCCAGTTCTTCCGCAGTGATCGCTTTGATAGACTCCGGCGCTCCCTGGCACGATAACGTGCGTTCCCGCACCAGTGCCATCGGCGATACGCTGGACGACGACAACGGCCATGGCACCGCCATGCTCCAGACCATCCTCTCTGAGAACCCCGATGCGTCAGTTATCTCCATCAAGGCCCTGGATGCCCAAGGACGGGGCACCGCAGCTTCGGTCTATGCTGGCATCCAGCAGGCCATCGCCGCTGGGGCCGACATAATCAACCTCAGCTTCGCCGGTTACGCCACCACGGCCAATGCGCTTATCGCCCAGGCCGTGAACGAGGCCGTGGCCAACGGCATCACCGTGATAGCCGCTGCCGGCAACGGCGGAACCGACGCCGCCTTCTACACCCCGGCAAACGTGGCTTCGGCCTTCGTGGTGGGCGCGGCGGATGAGGCGGGCAACCGCGTGGCTTCCAGCAACTACGGCGCCACGGTGGATGCCTTCGTGATCGCCGATACCACCAGCCACGCCGCCGCCCGCACCAGCGGCTGGGTCTCCGCCCAGGAAAATGGCGGTTGGGAATATGCCCTGCAGCACAGCAACCTGGTGGCGGCCAGTGCCGCGGCCGGTGATGGGGCTGCGGTGGATGCCGATCAGGCCGATTCCAGCGTGCGCGCTGCGGCCGCCTACAACATCACCTATATAAGTAAGGGTGCTTGGGTGGACGGCGAGTGGACCTCCGTGGAGGCTGGCACCGACGAGGGCGTGTCCCTGAACGGCCCGGTGAAGAGCGCCGAGGCCTTGGGGATGGAAGCCCCCGAGGGCTATACCTTCCTGGGTTGGACCGCCACTTTGGATGACCCGGATCTGGTTTGCGGTCCGCAGATCGTGGCCCCCAACTTCACCCTTAATGCGGAGGCTGTGGCCTTCGCCCAGGGCGATGCCCTTACCCTGTATCCCGTATGGGCCCAAAACGATGCCGTGATGTTCTATGGCTTGAAGGACAATTCCGGCGGCACCGTGGTGGAAGAGCTCATCGGCGCCGAGGTGCGCCGCTACAACCCGGCGGCTGCCTATGACCAGTTTGCCCTCACCTTCCCCGAGGTGGACTACAATGCCCAGGTGGGCACGAACCCCTCCTGGTATTTCGAGGGCTTCCGCTCCGATAATACGGCGGGGGCTCCCATGGATGACCTGGAGATGGCCATGGACCCAGAAGCCATGACCATCTATGGCGTGTACAGCCGCGTAGTTGAGCGCTATTGGGTGTCCGACCCCACGGACTTGGCGGCTCGCGATTCCGAGAGCCTTACCCAATACCGCAGTGCCGCCCGTTTGGACGGCGGTTCCAACATCTCCGGCTTGGACTTCACCAGCTTCGATCCGCCTCATAGGAACGTGGGCTCCACCAGTGCGGGCTTCACGTTCATCGGCTATGTGGACCCCAGCGTGCTGGACCGCACCAGCGCCGATACGCTGGATGACTCCCTGGTGGTCAATTTGATGGCCCGCGAGTCCGACGTGGAGGGCTTCACGGGCGAGTCCATCTGGGCCGTGTATTCCCGTGACCTCACGGTGGACTACGACACCCTGATGACCGACGACGGGGGCAATAAGGTTCCCAATACTCCCAGCACCTTCACCGTGCATAAGCAGTACTTCGGCTTCACCGACGGCACTGCCGCCACCGATCCCAATCTGGATCTTTCCACCTGCACCGTGGAGCGCCCCAACTCCATCTTCATCGGTTGGCGCTTCGCGGCTTCGGGCGATCGCACCCATCAGCCGGGCAAGAGCAACAATGCTGCGTCCATCCTGGGTTATTCCGTGGATGCCTCCGGCGAGGCTGTGCGCCTGACGGCCGAGGCTGTGTGGCAAAGCGTCTATGTGATCTCGTTCGACAACACGCTGGATGGCATCACCCTGACCAACCCTGAGGATGCCCAGCCCACCGCTGCGATCTATGAGCGCCTGGGCGACAACGTGTATCTGGACGAGGAAGCCAGCTCCCAGCCCATGTTCCAGTCTGGCGGCGAGCTGCGCCCCGGCGTGGCTTTGGTGATCCCCCAGCGCGATTACGCCGTGGAGATCGTGCGCAACGGCAGCGACGATGCGCCGGTGACCACCGAGGACCAGTGGGAGAACCTGACGGCCTCGTGGGAGTTCCTGGGGTACTTCCGCCTGAAGACCGATGAGGCCGGCGTGCCCGTGAAGGATGAAAACGGCAACTACACCATCTTGCCCGAAGACGGCGAGTTCGACACCTTGGGTGAGAACTCTGTGAAGACCAAGGCTTACATCGACGGCAAGGGCCTGCCCACCAGCGGCCTGAATGCCAGCAGCTTCACCCAGGACACCAAGCTGTACTCCCAGTGGGGTGGCGGCGAGGTGAAACTGCCGAAGCTCACCCGCGCGGGTTACATCCAGAGCGGCTGGACCGTTAAGACCTACACCGAAGACGGGCTGATCGACGAGGATTCGGCCACGTTCATCGACATGCTGCCCAACCTGAGCGACCCGGCAGGCGAAGCCTACACCGGCACCTATAAGACAGACCGCCCGGTGCAGATCACCGCCGAGTGGCTGAAGGTGATTGAGAAGCCGAAGCTCACCGATGACGGCAGCGCCAAGGAGCTGGACTTCACCACCGAGGAGCAAACGGTGGCTACGGCCGGCGAGGGCTACACGTACGACCTGGAAGTGGAAGGCGAAGGCGGCGTTAAGGAGACCAAGGCCACCAACAAGGGCACCGACGTAGCCGATTACACCGCCACGGCCACGCTGCTGGATGGTTACATCTGGAAGGATGAGACCAACGAGGAATACGGCGTGAGCAAGGGCGCAGTGGAGCTGCCTTGGAAGATCGTTCCCGGCAGCCTGGAGAGCGCCACCTTCACCATAGATACCACCGAGTTCACCTTCAATGGTGGCACCCAGGTGCCCACCCCCACGGTGACCCTGCCCACGGCGGGCGGCGGCAGCCGCACGCTGGGCGCCGACGACTATGAGGTGACCTATACCATAGGCGAAGGCGAGGAGGCAAAGGCCGTTTCCAGCCCCGTGAACGCCGCCACCTACACCATGACCATCAAGGGCAAGGGCAACTACGAAGGCGTTGTGGGCGGCGATACCGCACCTGCCAGCGCCACCTTCACCATCAAGCCCTGCACCGTGAGCGCTTTGGATATAGCCCAGCTGGCAAGTGAGGACTACACCGGCGCCGGCCACGACCTGACCCCCGAAGTGCGCGTGGGCACCGCCCCCGAGACGGGCGACGACACCCGCCCGGTGATAGCTGCGGATAACTACGTGGTGAGCTATCAGGTGACCGAGGGCGATGACAACGCCAACGCCGCCCTTACCGTGGGCGAGAAGCCCCTGCCGCTGAATGCCGGCAAATACACTGTGGTGTTCACGCCTCAGAAGATCACCGTGGACGGCATTGAGTTCACGAACATCGTGGCCGATGGCGATATCACCACGGCCACGGCTCCCTTCGAGGTGCTGCCCATCTCGGTGGCGGGTGCTAATGCCGTGGCTGCCGATGTGCCGGCCGTGATAACTGGTGGCGTGGATCCAGACTTCACCTATGGCCCGGTGGAGCCCATCTTCACCGTGCTTTTGGGCGACCTTACGCTTTTGCGGGATAAGACCCATAATGACTACGCCGTGAGCTATGCCGTGAGCCCCGAGGACGCCGATGCGGCGTTGTTCAACGGCTTCCCCACCGCGCCGGGTGCCTATGTGGCCACCATCACCGGCATGGGCAATTACAAGGATTCCCTCACCGCCACCTTCAACGTGGTGGATCCCGAGGCCAAGCTGATCACCAACGCAGTGGTGCGCAAAGATTTCGCTCCCACCTACACCGGCCATGCGATTGAGTTCCAGAACCCGGATGTAGACGAGCGCGACCTCACGGTGACCTACACCAGCCCCGATGATGGTAGTGTGACCACGCTGACCAGCGCGGATTACACGGTGGAGTACTTGAACAACGTGGCGGCCGGTAAGGCTACGGCCGTTGTGAAAGGCACGGGTGCCTATGCGGGCAGCGTAACCGTGACCTTCCAGATCGGTCAGGCCCCCATTGCCAGCGCCACAGTGGCTGCCATCCCCGACCAGCTGTTGGAGATGGAAGAAGACGGCGTGACGCCCAAGCAGGTCACGCCTCCGCTCACGGTGACCTTCGGTTCGGGCGATGCGGCCATCACCCTGACCGAGGGTACGGACTTCACCGTGGAGTACGGTCCCAACAATGAGGTGGGCGATGCCAAGGGCACCGTTACCCTGACCGGTACAGGCAACTTCACGGGTACCAAGCCCGGTGTGACCTTTAACATCGTGGATGTGGAAGATGGCATGATCCGCATCACCGGTGTGAGCTTGGATCCCACCTACGACACCGCATGGCTGGTCTACAACTACGGTTCAGCGGTGGTGCCGGACTTCATCGTGAGTGCCGAGCGCTATAACGGCGAATCCTCCAGCTGGGAGCCTTATGCGAGCGACGACGATCCGCTGACCCTGGATGTCCACTACACCCAGACCATTACCAATAATGTGAATGTGGGCACCGCCAATGTGGCTGTGAACGCCATCTCTGGGCTTACACCCAAGGTGATCGGGTCTGCTGTGGGCTCCTTCAAGATAGCACCTGTGGAGGCCAGCGTTGAGAACGGCTTCTATGTGGATCCCGACCCTATCACGGCGGCTTATACCGGCGGCAAGGTGACTCCCATCTTCTCCGTCTACGATCCGAATGTCCCTGATGGATCGCCGCTGAAGGCTACGGTGGACTACGATGCCTCGTACTTCAACAACACCGATGTGGCCGGGGCTGACGGGCAGAACGGCCCCTACATCTCCATCGCCTTCAAGGGCAACTACACCACGCCTGACAAGGCGCCGTGGGTGGTGCCCTTCACCATTACCAAGGCTAACTTGAACCAGACCCAGATCGCGGACATCCCCACTCAGTCCATCGAGGAGGGCAAGACCTACTGGCCGCTGCCCGAAATGTCCTTCAACGGCAACAAGCTGGACACGAAGTTCCGCTTGAACGACACCGAAGACGGCGTGATAGATGACCGCACTCCGGCTTGGTACACCCTGGAGTACACGGACAACGACAAGATGGGCACGGCCACCATCACCATCACCGCCACCGATGACAATCCCTATTTCGAGGGCTCCACAAGCACCACGTTCGAGATTGGCTCTGTGGAGATAAAGGCCGAGCACGTGACCGACGACGCTAACAAGAACCATGTGTACACTGGTTCTTCCGTGGCCGGTGCTGCAGTGAATCCCATCGCCGTAGTGGTAGGCGGCGTGGAGTTGGAGGCCGGCACGGACTACAACGTGCAGTTCACCGCCGGTGCCGATACCGCCCTGGCAGAAGACGGCTCCAATGCTGTGACGCCGGTGGATGTGGGCACCTACACGGCCCACATCACGGCCATCGAGGACAGCAACTACGCCTTGGCCGATGGCCTCACTGAGATATCCAAGTCCTTCACCATCACTCCGGCGGTTATCAGCGCCTTGGATGCCAAGGACAACCTGATCTACAACGGCATCGGGCAAGACCCCGATGTGGAGCCCACGGCCGTCTTGGGCGATAACAATGCTCCTGTTTTGGGCGCCGCTCAGGCTCTTGCTAAGAGCGAATACACGATAAGCTACAGCATCCCGTCCGATGTGACTAGCAACAACGCGGCGCTTTCGGGGAATGCGGGTGACACGGACCGCAAGCCGGTGAACGCCGGTACCTACACCGCCACCGTGGCGAGCTCTGCCGCATCCAGCGATCCGCAGAACTTCGTGCTGGCTTCCGAGGTGAAGGCGGCACGTGCGGCCAATCCCACAAGCAACCCGTACACGGCTGCCTTCTACGGGCAGTTCGATAGTTCCACGTTCGACGGCACCGACAACTTCGTGGTGAGCCCCTTCAACCTGGCCACCGCGGGCAGCCTGGTAACGGTGAGCGCCGGCAAGGATGCGGGCGATGGCACCCTGGAGAACCTGGTGTTCACCGGGAAGGATCAGGCAGCGGATGTGCTGGTGAAGATCACCGCCCAGCTGCGCGAGGATCCCGGCGCGAACGAGGGCGACCCGGCCGTGCCGGTGATCGTTACCCTGGCCGCGACCGATTTCAGCTTCGCCCTGTGCGATGCCAGCGGCAACGTGCCCGGTGAAAGCGACCCGGCCGTGCAGGTGATCAACGCCGGCAGCTACAAGCTGGCCATCACCGGCAAGGGCAACTACACCACGAAGATCACCCCGGCGGAGGGTTCGTCTGACCCCGCCACCGAGACCATGGAAGGCACGTTCACCGTTGACAAGGCAAACCTGAGCACGGTGACCATCGCTGACATAGCCGACCAGCCGTATAACTTCGGCGAGCAGGTCAAGCCCGACCTCACCGGCAAGATCACCCTGGGCACGGGCGATGGCGCCTACGTGCTGGTGGTCGATTCTGACTTCGTTGTGGACCGCTACACCAACAACGTGAATGTGAGCACCGAGACCGCAGGGGCTACGGTGTATCTGAAGGCAGCCGAGGGCGATGGTGCCAGCGGCAACTTCACCGGCACCGCCAACAAGGCATTCAAGATAGTGGCGGCAAGCCTGACCGACCTGGGCGCTACGGCCACGTTGGCCCCGGCGGCCTTCACCTACAACGGCCAGACCCAGAAGCCCAAGGCCACGGTTACCGCCTCCATTCCTTCGGGCGAGTCCACCGAAACCAAGACCTTGACCGATAGCGACTTCACCCTGACCATCACCGATACCTCGGGCAACACCGTGACCGACCCGGTGGCTGTGGGCACCTACAACGTGGCCATCGCTGGCGCGGGCAACTATAAGGACGCCCCGGTTTCTACCACGCCTACCAGCTTCAGCATCAACCCGCTGCCGTTCACCACGGTGGCTGTGGGTTCCCTGGACGACCTCACCTACAACGGCAAGGCCCAAACGCCTAAGCCCACGGTGAAGGTGAGCGATGCCGATGACGCCTACGACGTGCCTGAAGAGGGCAACTACACCGTGACCTACGTGAGCGTGGATGGCGAAGGCGCCACCACCGCCGTGGCCGCGCCCACCGATGCAGGCAGCTACAAGGCCATCGTGACGCCCACGGGTACGAACCTCACCTTCGCGGAGGGTGCCACCAAGGAAGTGCCCTTCAACATCCTGCCGCTTTCCATCGCAAGCGGAAGCGCGGTGGCGGGCGATGTGCCGGCCAGCGTGACCGGTGAGGCCCCCAATGAGGTCTATGGCTCCGTGACGCCTACGATCACCGTGGCTGTAGATGACATCACCCTGGCCTCCACGGACTTCAGCGCCGTGTATGCCGTGGACGACTCTGTTTCCGGCAACACCGCCGAGCTGTTGAACGGCCTGCCCAGCAAGCTGGGCACCTATGTGGTGACCATTACCGGCACGGGCAACTTCAAGGATTCCGTGACCGCGAAGTTCGACGTGGTTGACCCCACCAAGAAGCTCATCACCGCTGTGGCCCTGGCCCCTGGCTTCACTGCTCCCACCTATACTGGCAGCGCCATCACGCTGACCGGCGGCGACCTGGTGGTCACCTACGTGGAGGGCGAGACCTCCACTCCGCTGACCATCGATGTGGACTACAAGATAGATAGCTACCAGGCCAACACGGCTGTGGGCACCGCCACCGTGGTGGTGCGCGGCATCGGCGCTTACGCCGGCAGCGCCTCCACCACCTTCGCCATCGCTCCGCATGTCATCATCGCCGCCGACATCCAGGCCATCGCCGACCAGGTGCTGCGCGAGGGCACCGCGCGTCCGGCCGTGGTGGTGAAAGTGGGCGAGCTGGTGCTGGCCGAGGGCACGGACTTCGAGGTAACCTATGGCGCCAACGACACCGTAGGCACCGAGACTGGCCAGGTGTTCGTGACCGGCAAGGGCAACTTCACCACCACCGAAGCGGGTGGCGTGGAGAAGAAGTTCAACATCGTGGACGCCGCCCCCAACACCATTGACCTGAACGGCGCCACCATCAGCGGTGTGACCGACAAGGAATACACCGGCAGCGCCGTGGAGCAGACGGGCTTCGGCGTGGAGGCTCAGCGCTACGAGGAGACCGCCGAGGGCTCCGGCGAGTACGCTTGGGTGCCTTACACGCTGACCGCCGAGGAGGTGGCGGCTCTGGTTGCCACCTACGCCCACAACACCGACGTGGGTCAGGCCACCCTCACTCTGGCGCCTGCCGACGGTGCCACGGGTGTGACGGGCTCTGCCAGCACGACCTTCCAGATCACGCCTAAGGACCTCACGAGCGATGCCACCGTGAACATCACCGTGGCCAACGGCACCTATGCCGGCGGTGCGCCGGTGACTCCTGCTCCGGTGGTCATGCTGGGCACCACCACGCTGGTGGCGGGCACGGACTACACCGTGTCCTACCAGAACAACGTGGAGCCCTACACGGTGAGCTCCACGCCTTCGCCGAAGGTCGTGGTGAGCTTCCAGGGCAACTACACCGGCACCAAGGATAAGGAATTCAGCATCGACCGCGCCGATCTGTCCGGTGCGGTGATCGGGTTCATAGACCCGCAGCCGTTCAACAACGGCGATCCGGTTTACGTGAACGAAGACCTCAGCCTTACCTTCAACGGGTATCCCGTAACGTTGGGCACCTGGACGGCTGTGGCCGGTCAGGAGCATACGTTCACCGACGGTAACTTCGTGGTGACCTACAATGGCGGCTCCTGGAACAGCGCAGCCACTGTGACCATCACGCCCAACCCCGACAACAACATGTACTTCGACAAGGGCTCCGTGAGCACCACCTTCACCATCGGTGAGGTGGAGATCACCCAGGAGTTCGTGACCGACGACGCCACCAAGAACCATGTGTACACGGGTTCTGCGATCGATCCGGTCTCCGTGCGCATCAGCGCCGAGGCCGACGCGCGCGTGCTCACCGCAGGCACCGACTACCGCGTGTTCTACACGCTGCCCAGCGAGAACGCCGCCTTCGACGTGGACGCGCCGGCCACCACCGTGCAGCCCATCAACGTGGGCACCTACACGGCGCACATCCTGCAGTTCAATGACGCCAGCAGCTATAAGATCAAGGGCCAGCTGACCAAGGACTTCACTATCACCCCGGCGGTCATCGATGACATCTCCGTGGCAACGGGTCTGGTATACAACGGCGACCCGGCGGGCCTGACCCCCACCACCACCGTGAAGGCAACCAAGGGCTCGGCCACCAAGGCCAACGGCGAGCAGGTGGAGCTGACCAACCCCGAGACGGGCGATACCCACTTCGCCGTGGCTTACAGCGTGCCCACCCCGGCTATCGCGGGTAACAACGCCGCCATGACCTCGGATGGCACCAAGCCGCTGAACGCCGGCACCTACCGGGCCACGGTGAGCTTGGGCACCAGCGGCAACTTCGTGCTGGCCAGCACTGTGAAGGATGCGCTGGCGGCCGAGACGCCGGCAGCCCCCTACAACGCCGCCTTCTACCAGCAATATAAGGAGAGCACCTTCACCGGTGCCACCAACTTCACCGTGAACCCCTTCAACCTGGCCACCGCCGCCAGCGGCGATGTGACGGTGAAGGTGGGCAAGCTGGCGAGCGACGGCGTGACCCTGGAGGACCTGGTGTTCACCGGCAATGATCAGGCCGCGGATGTGGCTGTGCAAATCACCGCCAAGGTGCGCGAGGTCCCCGGTGAGAACGAAGGCGACCCGGCTGTGCCGGTCACCGTTACCCTGAGCGCAGCGGACTTCGACTTCGCGCTGTGCGACGCAGACGGCAACGTGCCCGGTGAGAGCGATCCCGCCATCCAGGTGATCAACGCGGGTGACTACTATGTGGCCATCACCGGCAAGGGCAACTTCAGCTGCGCGGGCACCAAGGACGTGCCCGGCGAAGGCGATAGCACCGTTACCGTGCCCACCACCTCCATGGTGCAGAAGTTCACCGTGGGTAAGGCCGACCTGAAAGACGTCATCGTTGATGCCATCAGCGATCAGGCCTATACGGGCGTGGAGGTGCAGCCGGCCCTTACCGTGAAGCTGGGGACGGGCGCGACCGCCTACACCTTGGTGGCCGATAAGGACTACACCGCCACCTACAGCGATAACATCGCGGCGGGCAAGGACACCGCCAAGGTGAGCCTGGCTCCGGCCACGGGCGACGGCGCCAGCGGCAACTTCATGGGCACCAAGGACGGCATCACCTTCAGCATCGTGGCCGCTTCCATCAAGGACGCCACGGTGACGCTGAGCCCGGATCCGGCGGAGTTCACTTACAACGGCTCCGAGCAGAAGCCTTCGGCCACGGTTACCATGACGGTGCCTGACCCGGCAGCGGGAGCAGGCGCCACCAAGGAGATCACCCTGAAGGCGGGCACCGACTACCGTCTGACCTATAGCGCTGCGGGCGCGGGCGGCACAGACGTTGCCGTGGCAAGCCCCGTGAATGCCGCCACCTACACCGTGCACGTGGAGGGCCTGGGCAACTACGGCGGCTTCTATAAGGACGACTACGCGGGCGGCGAGACGCCGCTGACGTTCCAGATCAAGCCCTTCTCGTTCGATGACGTGGTCTTCGGCACGCTGGACGATGTGGAATATACCGGCGAGGCCGTGAAGCCCGTGCCCACCATGAAGCTGGGCTCTGCGGCTGACGCGCCCACCTTGGCTGCGGCCAACGTGACGCTGACCTACAGCGCCACGGGTGAGAGCGCTCTGACCGGCGGCAATGCCGTGAACGCGGGCACCTATCAGGTGAACGCCATGCCCACCGCCATCACCGTGGACGGCGTGAGCTACACCAACCTGACCGCCGGTAACCGCCAGGTGGCCTTCAACATCGTTCCCGCCTCCGTGGCCGCCGCTGTGGTCACCGCTGGGGATGTGCCTGCAAGCCGCACCGGCGAGGATCCGGATTACGTCTATGCGGGCGTGACCCCGCAGATCACCGTGCTCTTGGGTGAGAAGACGCTCGATCCCACCACCGACTACGCCGTGACCTTCACCCCGGCTGCCACCCAGCCTGCAGGGGCCAACCCGTCCCTGGATGGCGGCAAGCCCGCGGGCATTGGCCGCTATGT
The DNA here is from genome assembly GCA_964553375.1 of uncultured Eggerthellaceae bacterium. Lineage (GTDB taxonomy): Bacteria > Actinomycetota > Coriobacteriia > Coriobacteriales > Eggerthellaceae > UBA9715. The sequence continues at coordinate 87,565 of CAZKKN010000001.1, forward strand.
GGCCACCATCACGGGCATTAACAACTATCACAAGTCCGTGTCCGCCGAGTTCGAGGTGGTGGACCCGGCCAAGAAGCTCATCACCGCCGCGGTGCTGAGCGACACTTTCACCGCCAAGACCTACACCGGCGAGGCTCAGCCGCTTACGGCTTCCGACCTGAAGGTGACCTATGTGGACGACGGCGGCGTTACCACCGAGCTGGTGGAAGGCGAGAGCTATGTGATAGCCAGCCAGACCAACAACGTGAACGCCGGTACCGCCACGGTTATCGTGAAGGGCACCGGTGACTACGCCGGTACCGCCACGGTGACCTACAAGATAGCCCCCTACAAGCTGACGGCTGCCGATGTTCAGGCCATCGCCGACCAGCTGTACCTGGTGAGCGACGACGGCAACCCCGTGCAGCTCACTCCTGCCGTGGTGGTTAAGTTCGGCACCACCACCCTGGTGCTGAACACCGACTACGCCACGGCTTACGGCCCCAACAACACCGTGGGCGATGGCGCGGGTACGGTGACCATCACCGGTGTGACGGATGGCAACTTCATCACCGATGAAAGCGGCATCCCGGTGACCTTCAACATCGTTAAGCCCGAGCAGGGCATGGTGCGCCTGGTGAGCCTGGGCGCCCTGGGCGATGTGGAATACGACGGCGAGGCGCAGACGCCGGCCGTCACCGTTACGGCGGAGCAGTACAATGCCACGACCGAGGAATGGGAGCCCTTCGCGGGCACCGTGCCCACCAGCTATTACGGCGTGGATTACGCCAACAACGTGAACGTGGGCACCGCGGACGTCACCGTGACGGCCCGGCCTCAGACCGGCGAGGGTGCGCCGAAGATCGTGGGCACCCTGAGCGGTCACTTCAACATCACCGCTCAGGATCTTACGGATCGCACCGATGTGGTAGTGAGCGTGGATGACTCCACCTACACCGGCGGATCGGTGAGCCCTGCTGTGCGCGTGACGCTGAATGGCGAGGAACTGGTGCGCGGCACGGACTTCGTTGCCGAGTACGCCCACAACGTGGAGGTGACCGATCCCACTACCGGTCAGAATCCCAGTGGCGACAAGCCCACGGTAACCGTGACCTTCAAGGGCAACTACACCGGCACCAAGACGGCCAACTTCAAGATTGGCAAGGCCGACCTGGCCACGGCTGTGGTGGCGCCCATCCCGGCCCAGCCCTTCAACAACGAAGAGCCGGTCTATGTGAATGACCAGCTGAAGCTCTCCATCGCCGGCAACATGATCGCCCTGGGCGATCTGGGCGAGCCCACGAAGGTGGCCGACAAGGAAGACACCTACGTGTTCGAGAACGCGGACTTCACCGTGACCTACGAGAACAACTGCAAGTTCTCCTCGGCTGACTCGCTTGCCAAGGTGACCATTGAGGCAAAGGCGGCCAACACCCACTACACCGGCTCCACCAGCGCCACGTTCTTCGTGGGCAGCGTAACGGTGACGGCCGACATGGTGCAAGACCTGGCCACGGCCAATCATGTGTACACCGGCAGCGCCGTGGAACCGCTGGTCATCGTGATGGGCGAGGAGCCCAATACCTACAGTGTTACCGTGGCCGAGGCTGCAGACGTGACCTACACCAAGGCCGGCGAGGCCCTGGCTGCCGACAAGTCCAACGCCGTGCGCCCGGTGAACGTTGGTTCCTACACGGCGCATATCACCGAGAAGGATGGCAGCCCCTATGGCATCACGGGCACCATCACCAAGGACTTCCAGATCACCCCGGCTGTAATCGATGCCGTGTCCGTACCGGCCGATGCCACCGAGCTTACCTACAACGCCCAGGGCCAGGAGCCCACGTTGGCCGTGACCGCCGTTTACGGCGATAGCGCGGCGAGCAAGCCCGTGGTGAACGTCCCGGCTGATCCTGATGCTGTTCCTCCGGTGACTGCTGTGGATAACTACTCCATCACCTACGCGGCAGATAAGTCCGTGACGGACAACAACGCCGCGCTGACCACCGACACCAAGCTGCCGCTGAATGCCGGCACGTACACGGCTACCGTGGCTGCCGCCAGCGCGAACTTCGTGTTGGCCTCTGACATCGCAAAGCAGTTCGCCACAGACGCCGATGCGGCACCTTACGGCGATCTGACCAAGAGCTTCTACAAGCGCTTCGCGCCGGCTGAAGGTACTGCAGCCGGTGATGTGGCGGATATCGCCACGGGCTTCGATGTGAAGCCCTACGAGCTGGATGCCTCCACCACCAAGGTGGGCACCTTGCAGGCCGACGGCTCCGTGAAGAACCTGGTGTTCAACGGCGCCGACCAGCAGAGCACCATGGATGTGGTGATCGCCTCGCCCTTCAACAAGGATGGCGAGACGGCCACGCTGGTGGCTCAGGATCCTGCAGCGGCGCCTGGTACGGCCTATGACTTCAGCTACCAGCTGAAGTGGCCCGATGGCACCACGGTTGAGAACCAGAAGGTGCGCAACGCCAACACCTACACCCTTACCATCACGGGCCATGGCAACTACGTGACCACCACCCCGGTGGACGTGAGCTTCACCGTTGACGCCGCCGACCTGAAAGACGTCACCGTGGCTGCCATCCCCGATCAGAACTACACCGGCGAGGCTGTGGAGCCTGCGCTCACCGTTACCTTGGGCAGCGGCGCGACCGCTTACACCCTGGTGGCCGACACCGACTACGATGCCACCTACACCGACAACATCGCAGCAGGCACCAACACCGCCAAGGTATCGCTTGCTCCGGGTACGAGCGGCAACTTCACCGGTTCTAAGGACGGCATCACCTTCAGCATCGTGGCCACCTCCATCAAGGATGCCACGGTGACGCTTGATGCCGACCCGGCAACCTTCGTGTACAACGGCAAGAAGCAGGTCCCGGGCGTTACCGTGACCATGCAGATCCCCGATCCCGAGGGCGGCGAGGGAGCCACCAAGCCCAAGGCCCTCACGGCCAGCGACTACAAGGTGACCTACACCGTGGGCACCACGCCGGTGACCGATCCCACCAACGTGGCAACCTACACCGTGCATGTGGAAGGCGCGGGCAACTACAAGGATAAGGTGGACGAGACCACGCCCATCACCTTCGACATCACCCCGTTCGCCTTCGCGGACGTGACCATCGATCCGCTGGATCCGGCTCCCTACACCGGTGCCGAGCAGGCCGCGGTGCCTGCCATGACCCTGGTGCTGGCCGGTCAAGACGACCCGGCCACGCTGCCGGCGACCGACTACGCTTTGACGTACATCGTGGTGGATGAAGAGGGCAACACCGCCACTCTGGGCAGCACCGGCAAACCGCTGACCGCCGGCAAGTACCAGGTGAAGGTGACGCCCAAGGCCCCCAACATGGGCTTCGAGGGCGAGGCCGCCGATGCAGCACGCACCGTTGACTTCGAGATCGTTCCCACCTCCATCGCCCCGGCTATCGTGACGGCGGGGGATGTGCCCGCCAGCGTGAGCGGCGAGGTTGGCAGCGAGGTCTATGCGCCGGTGCAGCCCGAGCTCTCGGTGCTGCTGGGCACCAATGTGCTCACGGCCAACGATTACTCCGTGACCTACGCTTTGGCCACCGGTTCCACTGGTGCGCTGGAGAACGGCCAGCCCACCCGGCCGGGCGACTACACGGTGACCCTCACCGGCAAGGGCAACTACAAGGATTCCGTGACCGCCACCTTCAGCGTGGTTGATTCCACCAAGAAGCTGGTCACCGAGGCGCGGCTCTCCGCCGGCTTCGTGGCCCGCACCTTCACAGGCGAGCCCCAGCTGGTGACCGGCGACGACCTGATCGTCACCGGCGGCACCGGCACCGATGCGGCTACGCTCACCGTGGATACGGACTATGTCATCGCCCAGGTGACCAACAACGTGAACGCCGGTACGGCCACCGTGGTGGTGAAGGGCACCGGCGACTACGCCGGCACCAAGAGCGTGACCTTCCCCATCGCCAAGGCGGACCTGGCCAGCGCTACCATCGCCGCCATTCCCGACCAACTGGTGGATGGCGAGAATCAGCTGAAGCCGGCCCTGGTGGTGGCCTTGGGCACCTACAAGCTCACCGAGGGCGTGGACTACACCGTGACCTACGGCGATAACAACACCGTGGGAACCGCTACCGGTAGCGCCATCATCACCCCGGTTGAGGGCAGCAACTTCACCGGCAGCAACTCCGGGACCTTCAACATCGTGGATCCGGAAGATGGCATGATCCGCCTGGTGTCTGTGAGCCGCGCGGATACCCCATACACCGGCAGCCCCATCACCACCGGCGCTGCGGTTGTGGCCGAGCGCTACGACGCTGCAACCGAGACCTGGTCGCCCTTCGCGGCCACGGCCAGCCACTACACCCTGACCTACAGCAACAACGTGAACGTGGGCACGGCAACGGTCACCGCCGTGGCCGTGGCTCCGGCTGCTGAAACCGACCCGAAGGTCGTGGGCAGCGTGAGCGGTACCTTCCAGATCACCGCCCGCAATGCGTCGGCGGCGATTCTCACCGTGGATCCCAACCCGGCCACCTACACGGGTGGTGCGGTGACGCCCAGCGTGAAGGTTGAGCTTTCCGGCGCCACCCTTGTCTGCGGCACGGATTACGACGTGTCCTACACCAACAACGTGGAGCCCCATGCGGCTTCCGGTGCGGGTGCGCCCCGGGCCACCGTGACCTTCAAGGGCAACTACAGCGGCACCAAAGATGCGCTCTTCGCCATTGATAAGGCGAGTCTGACCAGCGCGAATATCGCCAATCCAGGCGTTCAGCCCTTCAAGCCAGGTCAGCATGCTACGCCTAAGCCCACCGTTACCTTCGCTGGCAATGCCATTGACCTGGGCGATTTGGGCGAGCTGAAGGTCGTGGGTGGCGTGGATACCTACGAGAACGATAACTATCGGGTGACCTACGCCAACAACGATGCCGTTACCACTACCACTTTGGCTAGCGTTACCGTTGAGGCCCTGACCCCCAACCCGTATTTCGTGGATAGCATCTCCACCACCTTCCGCATCGGCGAGGTAACGCTGGAGCAGGCGAACGTGAAGCTGGACCCGAATGCCTCGCTGGTCTACACCGGCGAAGAGGTGAAGCCGGTCATCGTTCAGATCGGCGAACCGGGTAGCGAGTACACCCTTACCGTGGGGCCGAAGGAAGACGGCACCTCGGCCGACGTGGACATGGTATACACCGATAACATCAACGTGGCCTACGATGCCTCGGGCAACGTGATCGCCAAGGCCCGGGCCACCCTGAAGGCCGTTGAGGGCAGCGCCTTCAAACTGCCCGACACGCCGCTTTACCTGGACTTCGCCATCGCACCGGCCCCCATCACCAGCGTTGAGGTGGGCGAGCTGGCGTATCTGGGCAAAGACCTCACCCCGGTACTCACCGTGACCGCCACTGGCGGTGCCGGTCCCATCAATGTGACCACGGGCTACACTGCCGCCTATACCATGGGCGATCCGGCTGTGGCTGTGACCAAGGTGCGCAACGCCGGCGACTACACCGTGACCCTCACGGCTGCCGCCAAGGGCAACTTCTGCGATGCCACCGTTAAGAACGGCGAAGGCGCAGAAGAGGTGAAGAAGGCCTCGACCGACTTCACCGTGGCCAAGGCCGACCTGAATGACGTCACCGTAACCGGCGTGGGCGACAAGCTCTTCACCGGCGGCGCGGTGACCCAGAGCGGCTACACCGTGACCTTCGGCGATGATACTCTGAAGGCGAACGTGGACTTCAGTGAGACCTACGCCAACAATACCGCTGTGGGTCCGGCAACCTTGACCCTTACGGCGTTGGCTGCCAACGATAACTTCACCACCGGTACCACCAAGGTGCTGAACTTCAACATCGTGGGTGCGGACATCGCCAAGGCGAACGTGGCGCCCATCCCCGACCAGGTGTTCACCGGCAGCGCCGTGGAGCCTGATCTTCAGGTGAGCTTCGGTACGCCGGCCACGCCTCTGGTGAACGGCGTGGACTACACCGTGACCTACCTGAACAACAAGGCCGTTGGTCAGGCCTTCGCCACCATAACCGGCATGGGCAACTACACCGGCACCAAGCAGGTGTCCTTCAACATCCTGCCTGCGGACATGAGCACCGCAAGCGCTGTTGTGGCCGATGCGCGGCTTTCCGAGGTGCAGGCGGGCAGCGCCCCCGCACCGGTGGTGAAGCTGGGCGAGGCCACCCTGGTCGCTGGCACGGACTACACCGTGGTCTATCGCGCGGTGGGCGAAGGTGCCGTGGTGACCGGCGGCAAGCCTGCGGCTGTGGGCAACTACGAAGCCGTCTTCACCGGCACGGGCAACTATACCGGCAGCGTGACCGCAACCTTCAGCGTGATCGCCGACGAAGACGTGACCGGCACCATCACTGCCGTGGCGGATATCGCTGCTCAGGCTTATACCGGAAGCGCCATTGAGCCCGCCCTCACCGTGAGCGGTACCAAGGGCGAGGAAGCCGTGGCTTCTGTGGCGGCCAACTTCTATGAGGCCACCTTCAGCAACAACGTGAACGCCGGCACGGCCACCGTTACCGTGGTGGGCCGCAATGGCTATGTGGGCACCGTGACCAAGACCTTCCGCATCGATCCGAAGGCGCTGGCCGATTCCATGATAGGCACCATTGGCCAGCAGGCCATCGGCGCGGAGCCGGCCATCACCGTGACCGATGGCGCTTACACCCTGGTGGAGGGCGTGGACTACACCGTGACCTCCATCGCTGGGACCGATAGCGCCGGCACGGGCACGGTGACCATTACCGCTGTGGATGGTGGGAACTACAGCGGAACCGCCAGCAAGGACTTCACCGTGGTGGATACCTCCACGGGCACTTTCTGGGATCTGTCCGACCCGGCTCACACCATGAGCATCGCCGGCACCTTCACCTATAACGGTACGCCGCAGACGCCCGTTCCCACGGTGCGCATCAACGCCGTGGGCGCCAATCCCGCGCCTGCCGCTCAGCCGGTGCGCGGCACGGATTACACCGTGAGCTATGCCAACAATGTGAACGCGGGCACCGCCACCGTGGTGGTTGCAGCCAAGGAAGGCAGCACCTCCTATGTGGGCTCCCGTACGCTCACCTTCACTATCGCTCCCAAGTCGCTTGCGACCACCACGGGCGCAGGGGCCATCACCGCGGCTGCCATCCCGGCGCAGAGCTTCACCGGCAGCGCCATCCAGCCGCCGGTAACCCTGACCGACGTGGCCCTGAGCACCGTTCTGGCCGTGGGCACGGACTACACCGTGGGTTACGCGAACAATGTGAACCCCGGTACCGCTACCGCCACGGCAACCGGCACCGGTAACTACACCGGCACCCGTGCTGTGACCTTCACCATTTCCGGTGGGGCCAACCTGGCCGATGCGGTTATCTCCGTGGATGACCAGACCTACACCGGCAGCGCCATCAGCCCTGCGGTCACCGTGACCTACAACGGCACCGTGCTCTCTGCGGGCACCGCTGCCACCGACCACTACACTCTGGGTGCCTGGAACGCCAACACCAATGTGGGCACCGCTACGGCCACTTTGACCGGCCGCGGCGCCTTTGCGGGCAGCACCGCTACGGCTACGTTCAACATCCTTCCGGCGAACATCGCCGCAGGTGCAGCCAGCGTGTCCGATGTGCCCGAAAGCGCCGATCCGGCACCGTCGCCCGTAACCAGCCTGGTGCTGGGCGGCAAGACGCTTACTGCCGGCACGGACTACGATGTGGCCTACTCCCAGGATCTGGCCACCGCCGTGGCTGGCACCACGGTGACCGCCACCTTCACCGGCAAGGGCAACTACACCGGTACCGCCACGGCCACCTTCCAGGTGCTGCCGGCGGGTACCACCCAGCGCGAGTTCACCCTTAGCAACCCGCGCGTGACTGGGCTTTCCGCTGTGTACTACACGGGGGCGGCCCATACGCCGGAGCCTGTGGTGAGCTACACCGGCACAGGTACGCTGGTTAAGGATACCGACTACACGTTGGCTTACCAGAACAACGTGGATAAGGGCACCGCTACGGTGGTCATCACCGGTAAGGGCGGCTACAAGGGTTCCGTTACCAAGACCTTCACCATCAACCCGGCGCCTCTGGGCACCGGTGCCGGTGGTGTGAACGCCACGGTGACGGCTCCGGATGCCTTCTACACCGGCAGCGCCATCACCCCGTCTGTGGTGGTCACCACCGCCGCAGGCAAGGTGCTCGTGGAGGGCACGGACTTCTCCGCCACCTTCGCCAACAACACCAATGTGGGCACTGCGACCATAAACGTAACCGGCTTGGGTAACTACACCGGCCCCCGTACGGGCAGCTTCCAGATCAAGGCGCTTGACCTGGCTAACGCCACCATGACAGCTCCCGACATCTCCTACGTGAAGGGCAGCACGCCCTCTGTCACCAACCATGCTGTGAAGGTGATCATGGGTGGCAAGGAGCTCACGAAGGCCACCAGCACCACCGCTACCAGCGGCGACTACGTGTTGAGCTACCAGGCCGTGGGCGAGGGCGCAACCCTCACCAGCGGCAGGCCCGCTACGGCCGGCACCTACATCGCCGTAGCCACGGCGCGTAACGGCTCTGCCTACACGGGCACCATCAGCGCGCCCTTCACCGTGAAGATGGTGGACAGCTCCACCGAGCTGCCCAAGGCCATCCAGAGCGCCTGGATCACCCAGCCGCTGCCGTCGGCGGTTTACACCGGCAGCTCCCATGAGCCGGCCATCACCATCGTGGATGGCTCCACGGCTCTGGCTAAGGACACGGACTTCACCGTGGCCTATGCCGATAACGTGAACGCCGGCACCGCCAGCGCGATCATCAACGGCACGGGCGCCTACAGCGGCACCTTCGTGCTGAAGTTCGACGTGCTGCCGGCGAACATCGCCGATGCGAATCCCGCCGTTGCCAATATGCAGCATACCGGTGCGGTGCTCACGCCCGTACCTGCGGCTGCCCTGGGCGGCAAGGCCCTGGTTGAGGGCACGGACTTCACCGTGACCTACAGCGATACCGTGCAAGAGGTGGGCACCTACAGCGCCACCTTCACCGGCAAGGGCAACTTCACCGGCACCGCCACCGTGAACTTCACCGTGGCCGCCGCAGATGATCCGTCCATGCGCGACATCGCCACCGCCACCCCCAATGCCATTGCGGGCCAGACCTACGATGGCACTTCCAAGACGCCAGCCCTCACCTTCGCCGGCACGGGCGCGCCGGTAGAGGGCACCGACTACACCGTGGCCTATCGCGATAACCTGAAGGTGGGCACTGCGTCCATCGACGTTACCGCCATGGGCCCGGTGTGGTACGGTACGCGCACTATCACATTCACGATCGGCCCCGCCACTTTGAACGGCGGCAGCGTCACCGTGGCCGACATCCCCGTTGGCGGCACCCCCGCCCCGGTGGTGAAGGATTCTGCGGGCAACGTGATCCCGTCCGATGAGTACGACGTGGCTTACATCCCGGACGATCCCACCACGGCGGCCCCGGGCGATAGCATCACCGTTTCGGTGACGCCGAAGAGCCCCGGCAACTACACCGGTGGCCCGCTTACCGGCAGCTTCAAGGTGATGACTGCCGAAGAGCAGGCAGCCAAGGTGGACCTGGCCACCGTGAAGGCGGCTTTGTCTCCCACCACCTATATATATGATGGCACGGCCAAGACCCCGTCTGTGACGCTGGACGCTGTGACCGTGGACGGCCAGGTGAAGACGCTGGTGGAGGGTACGGACTACACCGTGGTCTATGGCTCCAACACCAACGCCGGCCCCGCTACGGCCACCATTGCGGCTGTGGCTGGCAGCGAGCTGGTCTATGGCAGCCAGGAGCTCACCTTCAGCATCTCTGCGGCAGACCTGAGCGCTGCCGTGGTGAGTGCCGATGACGCCACCTATACCGGAAGCGCCATTGAGCCTGCAGGCCTGAAGGTGGTCCTGGGCGGCATCACGCTTGCCACCCCGGCCGACTTCACGTTCACCACAACTAACAATGTTGATCCGGGTCAGGCGCTCGTCACCATCACCGGTGCGGGCAACTACACCGGCACGGCTACGGGCAACTTCCAGATCAAGGCTCAAGACATCAGCGATCCCGCGGTTGTCAGCGTGGATGTGGCTTCGCCTGTGGCATACACGGGCAGCCCCCTCACCCCGGCGGTCACCGTGACCGACGTGGCGGGCAACGCGCTGGTCTATGGCACGGACTACACCTTGAGCTACGCGAACAACGTGAACGTAGGCAGCAACGCCTCCGTTACCGTGACCGGCGCGGGCAAGTACGCCGGCTCCAGCGTGACCAAGACCTTCCAGATCACCGCCGCCAGCTTGGCCGGTGCCGTGGTGGAAGTGGCCCCGGCCCAGTACGACGGCCAGCCGCACACCGCTGTGGTGACTAAGGTCACCCTGAACGGCAAGGTCCTCACGGCTGGTACGGACTACAACGTGGTACCCGTCATCGAGACCGCAGTGAACACCACGGGCTATGACGTGCCCGTCACCGGCACCGGCAACTACAGCGGCGGTGCCCAGGGCAAGTTCGTGATCAATCCCATCGACATCAGCGGCGCCAAGGTGACCATCGCCAATACCGCAGCCCCGCTGAGCAGCGAGGACGACCTGAAGGCCGCCACCACCGTGGTGCTGCCCGATGGCACGGTGCTCACCGCCTTGGACTTCTCCATGGACGTGACTCCGAACACCTTCCCGCTGGATGCAGGCAGCTACACCGCTGCGGTGACCGGCGCGGGCAATTACGGCGGCACGGTGCCGGGCAACGCCTTCACCGTGGTGGATGCCGATAAGGCCAAGACCTTGGCTTCCATAGAGCTTGATCCGGCGGATCAGGACCTCGCATTCGCCGGCAACCCGGTGCGGCCCACCGTTAAGGTGACCTACACCGATGCCGAGAATACCGAGCCGGTGGAGGCCCCGGCCGATGGCTACACCCTGACCTATGTGGACAACACCAAGGCCGGCACCGCCAAGGTGATCGCTACCGGCACCGGTGACTATGTGGGCAAGGTGGAGCTGGAGTTCACCATCACCGCTGCCGAGCTTACGGCCAGCATGCCCAATGCCATCACCTACACCGGCGAGCAGCTGGCTCCCGTCTATGTGGTGAAGGCGGGCGACACCACCCTGAGCGCCGAGCAATACACCGTGACCTATGAGCTGGGCGGCACCGCCGTTGACGGCCTGGTGAATGCCGGCACCTACGATGCCACCTTCACCGCCACCGGCGATTACGCAGGCTCCACAGTGACCATCCAGGTTACGGTGGATAAGGCGAACATCGCCGGCGCCACCCTCACCGTGGGCGACATAGAGCAGGGCGAAGAGCCTGTGGCAACCGTGACCTTCAACGGCAAGCCGCTCGCAAGCCCCGCCGACTACACGGTGACCGATGACGGCAATAACGGCTCCACGGGCGATAAGGTGTATACCATCGCCGGCGCGGGCAACTTCACCGGCGAGAAGAGCGCTTCCTATGAGGTGGTGGCTCCGGGCAGCTCCAAGGGCTCCCTGGCCGATGCCGTTGTGACCGGTGCTTCGCCTAAGACCTACACGGGCAAGGCGCAGACGCAGGACAGCCTGAAGGTGGTCCTGGGCGACAAGACGCTCGTTCAGGGTACGGACTTCACCGTGACCTATAGCAACAACGTGAACGCGGGCGAGGCTACGGCCAGCTTGCGCGGCATCGGTGGCTACATCGGCACTCAGGACGTGCCCTTCACCATTGCCAAGGCAGACATCGCCAAGGCCAACCCGGCTATCACCAACATGGCTGTGACTGGCTCGCCGCTGGATGTCACGGTGAACGCCACCTTCAACGGCACCACGTTGGTAAGCCCCGCGGACTTCACTGTGACCCCGGTCACCGTGAGCGCAGCGGGCAGCTACACCGCCACGGTGAGCGGCGCCGGCAACTTCAAGGGTTCTGTGGATGTGCCCTTCAAGGTGCTCACCGCTGAAGACATAAAGATCGATCTGGGCGACGGCACCTACACGGTTACGCTGAGCCCGGCTTCCAACCCCTACACCGGTGAGCCCATCACCCCCAGCGTTACCGTGCGCAAGAACGGCGTGTCCGGCGCTGCCGGTCTGGTGGATGCTTCGCTGTACACCGTGACGTATCAGAACAATGTGAACGTGGGCGCGAACACTGCCATCGCCAAGGTATCCGCTGTGGGCGAAGGCGTCGTGGGCAGCGTTGAGGGCACCTTCTCCATCACGGCCAAGGCGCTCACTGCCGCCATGGTGAGCATCCCCCATGCAACCTACACCGGCGCTGAGCAAACGCCCACCGTGGTGGTGACCGATGGCAGCCGTACGCTCACGGCTGGCACGGATTACACCGTGGAAGTGGTGAAGCGCGGTACCGCTGCGAGCACCTACGCCACGGCTGTGCGCGTGAACGGCACCGGCAACTACAGCGGTGCGGTGACCAGCGGCACCCAGCTGAGCTTCATCATCGATCCGGCGCCCATCAGCGCGGCGGACATCGCCGTGGCCAACATCCCGGCCGATGCCGTGGGCACGCTGGCCCGCACCCCCGGCGTGAGCGCCACCTTCAACGGCGTGGAACTGCGCCAGGGCGCTTCCTATGACTACACCGTGACCACCAACGTGCCCACCACGGGCACCCTGGTGGCTGGCGATACCTACATCGCCACCATCACGGCGCGCACGGGCACCGGCAAGAACTTCACCGGCACCACCACGCGCCAGTTCAAGGTGGTGGACCCGGCTACCGCTACGGATATCAACGACGGTTCCATCAGCATCACGCCGGCAACGATAAATAACCAGACCTACACCGGCACGGAGATCCGCCCGGCCATCACGGTGACCAAGGGCGGCACGGCGCTGGTCGAGGGTGTGGATTATGCCGTGACCTACGGCAACAACGTGAAGGTGGGCGCTGCCACCATCACCATCGCCGGTATTGGCGATGCCTACTACGGCACACGCACCCTGGGCTTCAACATCGTGGGCCGTCCCATCGATGCCGCGGTGGTGACCGCCGATGACCAGGAGTGGACGGGCGCTGCCCTGCAGCCCAAGAACCTCGTGGTCACCCTGGGCGGCCGCACCCTGGTTGAGGGCACGGACTTCCAGTTCACTGCCGCCGACGTGACGGATAACCGCGACGTGGGCGAGGCTACTGTGACCATCCACGGCATGGGCAACTATCGCAGCGATGCGGTGGGCCACTTCAATATCACCCCGGTGGACCTCACCACCGGCGCGTTCAGCATCGTGGTCACTCCGGCCACGGTTAACTACGACGGCACCGCCAAGGAGCCTACGCGCATCGAGGTGAAGAAGGGCACCACCACCGTGGCCACCCTGACCCCCACCACGACCAACCCGAACTTCGAGTACGAGGTCACCGATAACGTGAACGCCGGTACCGCTACGGTTACCGTGACCGGCCGGAATGCCTACACGGGTACGCTTTTCGGCAGCTTCCAGATCAAGGGCGTGTCCATAAGCAGCGCCGTTATCACGGTGCCGGAGCAGACCTACACCGGCAAGAAGCTCACGCCGGATGTCACCGTGACCATGAACGGCACTGAGCTTATCGAGGGCACGGACTACACCGTGGAATACGGCGATAACGTGAACGCTCCCACCGGCGAGCTCACCATCACCGGCAAGGGCAACTACGAGGGCATGAAGAAGCAGACCTTCCCCATCAAGCAGGCCAGCTTCGATGACGTAACCGTGGGCACCGTGGATCCGCAGCCCTACACGGGCAGCGCCGTGAAGCCCGCCCTGCCCCTCACCTTCAACGGTGTGGCGCTGGTGGAGGGCACGGACTATACCGTGGCTTGGAAGGATAACGTTGAGGTAAGCGCTCCGGGCAAGAAGGCCGTGGCCACGGTGACCGGCAAGGGCAACTTCGCCAGCACGCCGCAGCTGACCATCGAGTTCCAGATCACCCCGGCCAGCCTGGCCAATGCCGTGGTGGCTGCGGGCGATGTGAAGAAGCCCGCCGCTGCGCCCAGCCCGGTGAGCGCTACGCTGAACGGCACCGCGCTTACGAAGGACAAGGATTACACCGTGGTGATCTACAATGCCGCGGGCGAGGTTGTGGCCGACCTGACCACTGCCGACCCAGGCGTGTACACCGCGATGTTCGTGGGCATCGGCAACTACACCGAGACGGCCCAGACCACCTTCAACCTGCTGGACGAGAACACGCCGAAGATCGACATCACCAAATACGATGTGAGCGCCACCAACCAGTACTACACCGGCTCTGCGGTGACCCCGCAGGTCACGCTGACGCTGAAGGCCGATGCGACGGATGCGGACAACTACCCGCAGACCATCACGGTGGCAAGCCCGCTGCGCACCACCTACGCGCCGACCGACCTGGTGGGCAAGCCGGATACGACCACCACCGTGACCGTAACGGTGCGTCCGCCCAGCTCCACCAACAACATCTACAAGAACAGCACCACCGATAGGATCACGGGTACGTTCCTCATCCTGCCGCGGCCGGCGACCGATCCTGCTACGGACCTGACCTACGTGGCCGCTATGGCCGAGGTGGGCGACTTCACCTTCAACGGCAGCGCCATCACGCCCACGCCGGCTGTGACCATGGACGCCATAGATTCCGACGGCAATCCGGTGATGGTGGACGGCCTGCCCGTATCCGTCACGCTGAAGCCGGGCGTGGACTTCACCTACGAATACGAGAACAACGTGAACGCCGGCACCGCCACCGTGAAGGCCGTCGCCCTTGAGGGCAGCGGGTTCACCGGCGAGGTAAGCCGCACCTTCCAGATCATGGAAGCCGACTGGGCCAACACCACGGCGTCTATCGCTAACAGCACCTATCCGTTCACCGGCGAGGAGATGACGGCCGATGACGTCCGCGACGACATCGCCGTGAAGCTGGGTTCGGTGCTGGTGCCCCAGGATGCCTACGACGTGGTCATAAGCTGCGACGACTGGACCGTTGCTGGCAGTGAGGTCACCATCACCGTGACGCCCAAGGCCGGTGGCAACTTCAAGACCGATCCCGCTCCGGTGCCCCACGAGTTGAAGGTGCGCCTGGGTACGCTGTCGCTGGCCGATGCCGAGGTGAATGTGGCTTGGGAGACCGAGCCCATCCCCTATACCGGCAGCGAGGTGGACACCGGCGTGCAGGTGACCCATGGCACCGTTGAGTTCGTGATAGGCCGCGACATCGCCGTGACCTACTATCCGCTGAACGGCACCACCGTGGGCGCCGCGTTGGAGGGCGCTCCCGTGAACGCGGGCCGCTACACCTTCAGCGTAGCCGCGCTTCCCAATGGCAGCGCCGAGGGCTCCATCGCCGTGGACCGCACGCGTGTGATCACCGTGGCTCCGGCCGACATAGGCGATGTGGAAGTGGGCGCTCTGGACTCCGTGGAGTACACGGGCGAGAACCAAAGCCCCAGCTTCTCCCTGAGCTACAACGGCAAGGCGCTCGTGGAGGGCACGGACTACACCGTGGCCACGGGCACGCGCGTCAATGCCGGCGACTACGATGTGGTCATCACCGGTAAGGGCAACTTCAACAACACCCGTACCGAGACCTTCACCATCACCCCGGTGGATATCTCCGATCCGTCCAAGGTGACCATCACCATGGACGACTTGGCTTACACGAGCCGCGTCATCACCCCGGCAGCGGGCAGCGCGTTCAGCATCTCCTTCAACGGCAAGCAGTTGGCTACGCAGGATTACGCGGTGAGCTATGATCCCACCCCCGTGAGGGAGCTGGGCGAGTACGTGGCGCTGTTCCAAGGCGCGCGCAACTTCGAAGGCGAGCGCGAGGTGCCCTTCAAGGTAGTGAACTCCATGGGCGACCTGGGACGTGCTAATATCTCCGGCCAGGAGACGCGCATCTACAACGGCAGCGCGCAGACGCAGGAGCTCACGGTTGTCCTGAATGGCTACGAGCTGGTGGAAGGTGCGGACTACGAGGTCATCTACAGCAACAACGTGAATGCCGGTGCTGCCTCCTTCACCGTTAAGGGCATCAACGGCTACGTGGGCCACAGGGACGGCAGCTTCACCATCGCCAAGGCCACGATTCTGGATTCGTGGGTAACCACCAAGGCCAGCGTGCCCTTCGCCGGTGCATCGACCAATCCCGGCGAGGTGATCACCCACGAAGGCAACGTGCTGGTGAGGGATACGGATTACACCCTGACCTATGCGGCTGCCGGCAACGGTGCGTCCGTGAGTGCTGGCGCCATTGCCACGCCGGGCACCTACCGGGTGACCATCACCGGTACCGGCACCAACTACCAGGGCACTGTGACCCGCACCTTCACCGTGGAGCGGGCGGCTTTGAACGACCCAGACGATCCCACCAACCCGGAGAAGAACGCTGCCGTGGTGGTGAGCGATGTGAACGTGGGCGATCCGCTGCCGGTGCCTGTGGTTTCGCTTGATGGCGTGGTGCTGAAGGCCGGCGTGGATTACGACGTGACCTACGATCCCGCCAACACCAACGCGGCGAACCCCGCGGCTAAGGTGACCATCAAGGGCAAGGGCGGCTACAGCGGCGAGCTGGAGGCCACCTATGAGATAAAGACGGCTGATCCCGATCCGCTGCAAGACCTCTCCAAGCCCGGTGCGCTCACCGTGGCGAGCATCGATTCGCCTGTGGTCTATCGCGCGAGTGCCTACACGCCGGAGCCTGTGGTGACGTACAACTACACAGACACGGACGGCACGGCGCAGACCCGCGAGCTCGCCAAGGATAGCGACTACACCCTGACCTACGAGAACAACGTGGATGCAGGCACCGCCAATGTGATCATCAAGGGCATGGGCGCCTACAAGGGCGTGGTGACCCGCAGCTTCCAGATCGAGCCCAAGGACATCACCGGCAGTGATGTGACCAAGGAATACGCCGATGGCTACTTCACCGACACCACGCCCGAAGGGCTGCCGAAGGTGGAGTTCACCGGTGCGGCACATCTGCCCGAGCTGGCCGTTTCCATGGCTGTGACCGGCGGCGATGACTTCGTGCTGGTGGCGGGTACGCACTACAACGCCAGCCATAGCAACAACACCGCCGTGGGCACCGCCACCACCAAGGTTGCCGGCACGGGCAACTTCAAGGGCACCCATACCATGAACTTCTTCATCGCCGGCCGCAGCATCACCGACGCTAAGGTGGCGGTGGGCAACGTGGTGGCCGGCACCGATCCGGATGTGGCCGTGGTGCTGCCCAACGGCACCCAGCTGACCTCCCCGACGGACTTCACGCCGGAGTTCTTCGAGGTCGTGGATGGCACGCCTGCCACCACGCCCACGGCTCCGGCCGACCTGCAGCCGGGTAAGGAATACCAGGTGAAGGTCACAGCTACGCCGGGCAGCAACTACGAAGGCACGGCCGACGAGCAGCCCACCTTCCGCGTGGTGCCCGCAGCGGCCGAACCCATCGACATCTCCAAGGGCGTGATCACCGTGAGCACGCCTCAGGGGTACGACGGCACGGCCAAGACCCCCGAGGTCACCCTTACGGTTGATGGCTGCGATCCCATCGTGATCGATCCGACCGACCCGCCTGAGGGCCTGGCCATCCAGTTCGCCAACAACACGAACATCGGCGATGCCGTGGTGATCATCACCGGCACCGGCACCTACACCGGTGTCGCCGTGGGCAGCTTCCCCATCAAGAAGGCCAACCTGAGCAGCGGCTTCTCCGTGACCGTGGAGGCCACGAACCTGGTGTTCACCGGCCACGAGCAGCGCCCCGCTGCCACGGTGGAAAGCGACGACGGCACCGCGCTCACCGCGGGCACGGACTACGAGCTGGTGTACGAGAACAACATCAACGCCGGCATCGCCACGGTGAAGGCAGTGGGCAAGGGCCTCTATGAGGGCACGGCTTCCGCCACCTTCCGCATCGGCAAGGCGAACCTGGCCGACACCACGCTGGATCCGATCGCCGACCAGCTCACCCATAGCACCACGGCCATCCGCCCGGCCTTCACTTTGCGCCTGGGCGACTACGTGCTGGTGGCTGGCACCGATTACAAGACCATGGCCAACAGCGACTACGGCAACACCAACAAGCTGGCCAGCACGTCTGCGGCTTCGGCCCATGCGGTGGGTACCACCACCGGGCGCGGTGCGAACTTCGAGGGCACGAAGACCATCGAGTTCGACATCGTGAACGACCGCGTGGCGCCCAACGACACGCGCAAGAAGCTCACCGACACCACGGTGACGGCTACGGCTGCCAACCAGGTCTATGACGGCACGGCCAAGAACCCCGCGCCCACGGTGCACTTCACGGGCGATGGCGACCCTGTGGAGCTGCAGGAGGGCGTGCACTTCACCTACAGCTATACCAACAATATCAATGTGGATCCCAACGGCGCTTCCATTGTGATCCAGGGCATCGGCGACTACGCCGGCACCGCCACCGTGGCGGGTGTGTTCCGCATCACGCCGGTCTCGCTGGAGGGTGCCGAGGTCACCGTGAACGATGCGCCTTACACCGGCGGCGCGGTAACCCCCGATGCCATCGTGAAGATAGACACCGACGGCGACGGCACGCCGGATAAGACCCTGGTGCCCGGCGTGGACTTCGACGTCACCGCACCCGGCGCCTCGGCGGTGGGCGGCCCGTATCCGGCCACCATCACCGGTAAGGGCAACTACACCGGCAGCGCGGCCGGTAGCTTCAACATCACCGGTGCCGATCTGGCTATCGAGGGCTTCACCGTGGAGGTGGCCACTTCCACCTACGCCTACGACGGCTCGCCGAAGATGCCGGCCGTCACCGTGAGGAACGCCTCGGGTGCTGTGGTGGCTTCCAGCAACTACACCGTGAGCTACTACAACAACGTGAACGCCGGTACGGCGAGCGTTGCGGTGACCGGCAAGGAATCCGCCGGTTATGAGGGCGTGCGCACGGCCACCTTCACCATCACCGCCATGCCCATCGGCGATCCGCGCGTGAGCGCCACCGTGGCCAACCAGACCTATACCGGTCAGGAGCTGCGGCCCAAGCCCGTGCTCACCGTGGGTGGCAAGACGCTGAAGGAGGGCGTGGACTACCGGATCGACGCCTACCAGAACAATGTGGATGCCGGCACCGCCACCATCGAGATCAGCGGTGTTGAGGGCGGCAACTTCGGCGGCTCGCGCAACGTGACCTTCCAGATCAGCCCGGCTCCGGCCAGCGATGTCACCGCGACCGGCACCGACGTGCCCTACACCGGCAGCCCGGTGACGGCGAGCGACGTGCTTACCGTGGTGGCTTCCGACGGCACGCCGCTGGTGGCCGGCACGGACTTCACCGTGAGCTATCGCACGGCCGATGGCCAGGCGATCAGCGGTGCTCCCACCGATGCGGGTAGCTATGTGGCCACCCTGTCCCCGGTGACTTCGGGCAGCAACTACACCGTGAGCGGCAGCGTGAGCTTCGACATCACCCCGGCCAACCTGGCCGATGCCGCCGCTTCGGTGGGCAACCTCACCTTCAAGACCGACGGTGCTTCGCTCACGCCGGTGCCCGTGGTGTCGCTTGGCGGCCGCGCCCTGACCGCCAACGATTACGACGTGGTGTACCGCGATGCCTCCGGCGCGCAGGTCACCGTGCCGCTCACCGGCAGGAGCAGCGACCCCGACGTGAAGAATTACACGGCCGAGTTCACCGGCAAGGGCAACTACGAGGGCACCTTGAGCGGCGTGGGCTTCACCGTGACCAAGCAGAGCGAGGAAGCGGTGGCGCCTGTGGACCTCTCCAAGGTCACCTTGGGCGACACGAGCGGCTTCACCTTCAACGGCAAGCCTCAGAAGTGGGTGCCGGGTGCCACCTGGGCCTATGACGAGGATAACTACACGTATCTGGTGGAGGGCACGCACTTCACGCTGAGCTACAGCCCCTGCATCAACGCAGGCACTGTGAGCGTGGTCATGACCGGCATTCCCACCGCCGAGGGCGGCTATTGCGGCACGCGCACGGTGACTTACAAGATCGACCCGGCTGAGATAAGCGCGGGCGACCTGGTGGCGCCGGGCGAGCAGACCTTCACCGGAACCGCGGTGCGTCCGCTGGTGAACGTGCTGCACACCCTGGATGGCGATAGCTATCAGACCGGTCTTGTGGCCGACAAGGACTACACGGCTTCCTACACCAACAACGTGAATGCCGGCACCGCCACCGTTACCGTGACCGGTAAGGGCAACTACACCGGCTCCGACAGCGCCACGTTCACCATTGCGGGTAAGGACCTCAGCTCCGCCGTGGCGGCTGTGAGCAACCAGCCCTACACCTCCAAGCCCATCACGCCTGCTCCGGTGGTTGTGGTGCTGGATGGCGTGCCGCTGGTGGAGGGCCGCGACTTCAACGTGACCTTCAGCCCCGATCCGGTGCAAGAGGTGGGCATGTACACCGCCACCATCGAGGCCGCGCCCGACAGCAATTACGTGGGCTCCACGGCGGTCAGCTTCAATGTGGTGGCCGTTCCCGTTGCCGATGTGGGCGACGAGGGCGAAGTGGGCATCACCGCCACCGATCCCAAGACGGGCCTGGAGATCAAGCCCGAGAACGTGAAGTTCACCTACAACGGCAAGGGCCAGAACCCGGATGTCACCGTGACCTTCAAGGATGCGGATGGCACCTCCACGGTGCTCACCGAGGGTGCCGACTACGTGGTTGAGTTCAGCAACGATGTGAACGCGGGCACCGCCACCATCGTGGTCATCGGCAAGGGTGCCTACACCGGCGTTGCCGTGCTGCATTATCAGATCGACCAGGCGCCGGTGACGCCCATGCCCGACGGCGGCTACACGCCTAAGCCCGGCGACACCAACATGGGCCTGGTGGATCACCTGATCCAGGTCGTGTTCACCGGCAACCCCGTGGATGCGGGCGTGAAGGTGGTTGACATCGAGGGCAACGTGCTCACCAATGGCACGGACTACACCGTGAGCTATCGTCCCTGGAAGACCGGCGACGAGGCCCTGATCACCAAGCCCACTCTGCGCTCCATGGGCGGCGCGGGCGAGTCCGGCGAGGGCATCGCGCCCTTCGCGGGCGAGACGCCGGGCGTGCTGGCGAGCAACGGCTTGCCGCGTGAGGTGGGCGATTACTTCGTCACCGTGACCGGCAAGGGCAACTACAACAACGTGGTGAATTTCAAGTTCACCGTGAACGCCACCGACCTCACCTTGGGCGAGGCCACCGTGAGCGACGGCCTGTTCGACGTGGCGGCCGGCGTGCAGACGCTTCAGCCTGTGGCGCGGGTGCTGCATCCGAACGCCACCGCCGCCGACAAGGTGCTCGTGGAGGGCATGGACTACGACGTGACTTACGCTGTGGACGGCGCGAACGGCTCCATCGTGGCCGGCAAGCCCCATGGCGTGGGCACCTACACTGCCACCTTCACCGGCAAGGGCGCCTACAGCGGCACCATCTCCGGCGTGAGGTTCCGCGTGCTGGAAGATAGCGGCCAGCAGAACCTGGAGGACGGCAGCTTCTGGATCGGCGACATCACCGATCAGATCTACACCGGTCTGGAGCAGAGGCCCGCTGTGCAGATCCAGGGCGGCACCGTGCCCGAGGGTCAGTACACGGTGAGCTACAAGAACAACGTGAATGCGGGCGAGGACACGGCCATCGTGGTGGTGCGCGGCACCGGCGTGCAGTATGTGGGCACGCTGACCGCCACCTTCACCATCAGCCCGAAGGAGATAACCGACAGCGACGTGACGGCCGTGAGCGACCAGCCTTACACTGGCAGCGCCGTGAAGCCGGTGCCGGTGGTGAACGTGGGGCTGCCCAACACCCCCGGTGGCGCCGAGACGCCGCATCGCCTGCAGGCGAACAAGGACTTCACCTGCACTTACGGCCCCAACACCGATGTGGGCCCGGCCACGGTGACCGTCCATGGCATCGGCAACTTCACTGGCGATGTGGACAAGGAGTTCCAGATCACGCCTGCCACCGTGCAGACCGGTAAGGTCACGGTGGACGACATCGCGCCTGTGACCTTCGACGGCAACCCGGCCGAGCCGCCCGTGGTGGTGAAGGCCAACGGCGTGCCGCTGGTTCAGGGCGTGGACTACACCGTGGAGTACCAGGATAACGAGGGCGCTGGCGCGGGCAAGGCCCTGGTCACGCTTGCGGGTAACTACCAGAACGTGGATTCG
Source organism: uncultured Eggerthellaceae bacterium (assembly GCA_964553375.1). Taxonomy (GTDB): domain Bacteria; phylum Actinomycetota; class Coriobacteriia; order Coriobacteriales; family Eggerthellaceae; genus UBA9715. The sequence goes on from CAZKKN010000001.1 coordinate 109,718, forward strand.
TCCGGTAACGACGTGCCGCTGACCAAGACCTTCACCATCAGGCCCGCCAACCTGGGCGATGTGGCTGCCGTGGCTGGCGACATCGTAGAGGGCGACCCCGAGGCGCGGCCGGACATCCTGGCCAAGCTGGGCGCCACCGAGCTGGTGGGTTATGACCCGTCCGATCCGGCCTCGGCTGCCGATGCGGACTACTCCGTGACGTACACGCGCAACGGCGTGCCGGTCAGCGATCTGTCGCAGCCGGGCAACTACGTGGCGCATCTCACGGCTCCGGCCAAGAATTCCTCGGGCGTCACCGTGGGCACTGGTAACTTCACCGGCACCAAGGACGTGCCGTTCAAGGTTCTGAAGAACGACGCGGCCAAGGGCGCCATCTCGGTGGACGACCTGGATCCCGTGACCTACAAGGGTGCGCCTTGGGAGCCCGCCGTCACCGTTACCGCCAATGGCGGGGATGTGGCCAAGGGCGACTACACGGTGACTTACGTGAACAACCTGAACGCCGGCACCGCCAGCGTTACCGTGAAGGGCACCAACGGCTACACCGGCGTGGTGACCAAGACGTTCCAGATCGAGCGCTACGACTTCAGCTCCACTGGCAACGTGGCCCACATCACCGATGAGGGTTACACCGGGTCCAAGATCGAGCCGAGGTTCCGCGTGGTGCTGAACGACCCGGCTGTGCCTACGCTGGATGGCCGCGGCTTGGTGATGGATCGCGACTTCCTGCCCAGCTATCCCGCCGCCAACACAGACGTGGGCACCCCCGGTGGCGACGTGAGCGCTACGGGTACCGGCAACTTCACCGGCACGGTGGGCGGCAACTTCAACATCGTTGCCATGTCGCTTGCCGGCGCTGCGGTGACGGCCGATCAGATGCAGTTCACCGGCGGCCAGATCACCCCCACCGGTGTGAAGGTGATGCTGGGTGGGCGTGAGCTCCGCGAGGGCGACGACTACTCCGTGATCAGCGTGACCAACAACGTGAACGTGGGCACCGGCTACATCACTGTGAAGGGCGAAGGCAACTATGCCGGCACCAGCCTGGGCACCTTCCCCATCGTGGGCAAGGACATCGCGGGCGCCAACGTGAGCTTCTATCCGGATAACTACGACTACACCGGTTCGCCCATCACGCCTTCCGAGCTGATCATCAGCCTGGACGGTCGCGACCTGGTGAAGGACGTGGATTACACGGTGACTTACGAGAACAACGTGAACGCCGGCACCGCTCATGGCAAGATCGTGGGTAAGGGTAACTACCAAGGCACGCTGGATAAGACCTTCACCATCAACATGAGCCCGTTCTCGGATGCCAAGGTGACCTTCGACAAGGATCAGTATCTGGCTGTGGACGGCAAGGTGGATCCCAAGATCGACGTGGAGCTCTCCGGTACGGGGCTGGTCGAGGGTACGGACTACACCTACGAGGTGGTCTACGATCCCGAGACCTCGCCGGGTACCGGCAAGGTGATCATCACCCCCGATCCCACCCGCTTCCCAGGTCAGGCGCCGCTGGAGAAGGAATTCCAGGTTGTGCAGTACGATCTGTCCAAAGCCAAGGTTACGCTCAATCCCACCGTGGTTACGTGGAACGGCTCCGCCTATGACGCGGACAAGATCAAAGTGACCGTTGAGGTGGACACCGACGGCGACGGCATTGCGGA
>CAZKKN010000002.1:0-110406 GCA_964553375.1 uncultured Eggerthellaceae bacterium
ACCGAGACCGATGTCACCTTGGCCAGCGCATCCGACGCCATCATCATCGGCTTCAACGTGCGTCCCACGGGCAAATCCAAGCAGCAGGCCGAGAAGGAGAAGGTGGACATCCGCCTCTACCGCGTGATCTATCAGGCCATAGAGGAGATTAACGCCGCTCGTGTGGGCTTGCTCTCACCCGACATCGTGGAGGAAGACACCGGCATCGCCGAAGTGCGCGAGCTCTTCAAGGTGCCCAAAGTGGGCACGGTGGCTGGCAGCTACGTGGTGGAAGGCGAGCTCAACCGCGATGACCAGGTTCGCATCGTGCGTGATGGCACCATCATCTTCGATGGCACCTTTGCAAGCATGCGACGGTTCAAAGACGATGTGAAAACGGTTAAGCAAGGATATGAATGCGGTTTGGGCATCAACGGCTTCCAGGACCTCAAGGTGGGCGATACTATCGAGGGTTACATCGTGAAGGAAGTTGAGAGAACCGAGTAAGCCATGAAACAGAATGCCTCTTCCCGCAGGGTAAACGAGCAGGCGCGCCAGGTCATCGCGGAGATCCTCATGTTCGACATCTCCGACCCGCGCCTTAACCTGGTGACCATAACCGGTTGCGAGGTCAGCTTCGACCGAAGCGCCTGCAATGTCTACTACACCACAACCCCCGACAACTACGAGGCTGCAGAAGCGGCCTTGAGCAGCGCCGCGGGGAAGATCCGTCGCGAGATGGCTCAGAAGCTCTCCTGGCGCACAGCCCCCGAGCTGCGCTTCCATCTGGATGGGAGCGTGGATGAGGCCGAGCGCATCGCCAAAGCCCTCCAGGCCGAACAGCGCCGGGTGCAGGGAAGCATCTATGATGAAGAGCTGGAAGATATAGCGTCGGAATAGCCATGGGCATGTCAGCGTCAACGAATACCTCCATCTCGGAGATGGCACTCCTGGTGCGCGAGCGCGATAACTTCGTGATCTGCGGCCATATCAGCCCCGATGGCGACTGCCTGGGCAGTCAGCTGGCCTTAGCCGATGCCCTGCGCGCCCTGGGCAAAACGGTAACCTGCGTGCTCGCCCAAGACGATCCCATAGGGTCTGGCTTCGGCTTCTTGCCGGGCATCGAGTCGCTTGTCCCGGCCAGCCGATTCGAGGGTCCGGCTGATACGTTCTTCGCTGTGGACGTATCTGTGAAGGATCGTTTGGGCGACGCTGCACTGCTTTTCGAGCGCTGTAGCGCTTCATTCGCTTTAGACCATCATGCCTCATGTGCCCCCCTGTGCGATTTCCAGTACGTCGATCCCGATTCGCCTTCGGCGAGCCTTCTGGTATGGGCGCTTGCCAAGGAGCTTCTCGCTGCTCCTTCGGCGGACTGCGCCCTTTGCGCCTACACGGGACTTGTGACCGACACCGGGGGCTTCCGGTTCCAAAACAGCACTGAAGAAGCCTTCAAAGCCGCATCTGAACTCGTGCTTTTCGGTGCGGATCCGGCCTTCGTGGCAACCCAGGTCTTCCAGAACCGCAGCCTCCCGTCGCTGGAACTGGAACGGATCGCCCTGGAGCGTATGAGGGTCTTCTGCGAAGGACGCGGCGTGCTCAGCTGGATCACCTTGGACGACCTCCAAACGCTGGGTGCCCAGAAAAGCGACACTGAGCCGCTCATCGATGCCATCCGCTCCCTGGAGGGAACCCGTGTGGCCTGCATGCTCCGCCAGCAGGAAGGCTTCATCCGCGGCAGCCTGCGAGCCAAGGATGCCACCGATGTCTCGGCTCTGGCGCGCACCCTGAATGGCGGGGGTCATGTGGCCGCTGCAGGGTTCACGCTGTATATGACCATGGATGAGGCGGTGCCCTTCATGGAGATGAAGATCTCCGAGCTCCTTCAGGGCTAGGGTAAGCCCATGAAGCGGGGAACCACCGACCTCTCCCTCCTAGTGGGGGTGAATAAACCCTCCGGCATGTCATCTCACGATGTGGTGAATGCCTGCCGGCGCATCTTCGGCGAGCGTCGTGTGGGCCACACGGGAACCTTGGACCCTTTAGCGGAAGGGGTGCTTCCCATCGCCATCGGCCCTGCCACCCGATTGGACCGCTATCTCACCGGCCACGATAAGAGGTACCTCGCCGTTTTGCGCTTCGGCAGCGAAACCACCACCGATGACTGCCAAGGGGAGGTGGTGGCCACCGCCCCGTGCCCCGATGATCTGCTTTCCGGGGATTTCGCTGAAGAGTACATCCGGGGTCTGGCAGGCGAGCACCTTCAGATGCCTCCGCAATATTCGGCCATCAAAGTGCAGGGGCGCAAAGCCTACGAGATAGCCCGGGCAGGGGAGCAAGCGGCTTTGGAGCCCCGACCCATCACCGTGCACTGGGCTGAACTGGCGGGGCGACGTTTCAATGAAGAGGAAGGCTGCATCGAATGGGCCGTGCTCTTCTACGTCTCCAAAGGCACCTATATCCGTTCTTTGGTTCGCGATATAGGTCGCGAGCTTGGATGCTATGCCCATGTTGGAAACCTGTTGCGCAGTGCCAGCGGACCGCTCACCCTGGACTCTTGCTATAGCCTGGAAACCTTGGAAGCCCTGGGCACCCAAGCTGCTTTGGATCCGGTGCGCTGCCTGGGATTCCGCTTCGCCTATGGGGATGGATTCGCATCGCTGCTCTTGAACGGCGGGAAGATCCCCGCACACGAGCTTGAGCTCTATCATATGAAAGAAGGGCTTTCCGCGGACGGGGAGACCCCTTGCGCTTGCTGCAGCACCGGGGCCGAGCCTTCCGATGCGCCTTTGGAAGATGGTGAGCCCATCGCCTTAGTGCTTGAGAACAAGCTTAAGGCCATCTATCGGTTCGATGAGGCAACAGGTTCTTTGAAGCCAGAAACGGTATTCTCCATTGGCGTTGCCCGCCGCTAACGGCAAAAATGGGCGCTCTCGCTTAATTTCCCGGTAAATCTAATAAAATAGGAAAGCTGCTGTTTTCGGGCGCTTGCGCCTCGGATTCAGCATGCAGGAACAAGGGAATTAAGGAGGAGTGGCGTGACAACATCAGTAGCATGGATTGCACCGATCTGTGCCCTTGTGGGCATTCTCGTTGCAGCCTATCTGGGAAGCTGGGTGCTCAAGCAGAATCCCGGCCCGGATAAAATGAACGATATCTCGAAGAAGATCCAGCAGGGAGCGAAGGCCTTCCTGATGAGCGAGTACAAACTGCTCATCATCTTCATGGTGGTCGTTGCCATCGTGATGGCCATCGCCCTGTCGCCGATCACCGCACTTGCCTTTATAACCGGCGGCGTCCTTTCTGCCGCAGCTGGCTATGTAGGCATGCATGTGGCGACTCGTGCTAACACCCGCACGGCCTATGCTGCCGAGACCTCGGTGGCCAAAGCGCTCAACGTGAGCTTCAAATCCGGCCTCACTATGGGCCTTTGCGTTGCTTCCTTTGCGCTTATGGGCCTGTCGCTTTGGCTGCTCCTCTTGGTCTTCGGTGTCAACATCCTGGATGCCGACCTCATCCACGAGAACGTGGGCATGGTTGAGGGCTTCGCCACCGGCGCTTCGGCTGTGGCTCTCTTCGCCCGTGTGGGCGGCGGCATCTACACCAAGGCCGCAGACGTAGGTGCTGACCTGGTGGGCAAGGTGGAAGCCGGCATCCCCGAGGATGACCCGCGCAACCCAGCCACCATCGCCGACAACGTGGGCGACAACGTGGGCGACGTGGCCGGCATGGGTGCCGACCTCTTCGAGTCCTACACCGGTGCCATCCTGGCCCCCACCATCCTGGCTGCCACTTTCGGCGCCTTGGGTTACTTCAATGGGGTCATCGATTTCACTTGGGCGCTCATCACGCCGCTCATCATCGCTGCTTGCGGCATCATCACCTCGATCATCGGCCTGTTCGCTGTGCGCACCAAAGAAGGTGCCGACCTGCACAAGGCCCTGAATCGCGGTACCTACCTGGCTGCAGGCATAGAGATCGTGGTCATCTTCATCATCTTCTTCCTTTGGAACAACACCGCGGGCTCCAATGCCCAGCCGCTCTGGCTTTTCGGCTCCGTGATCTGCGGCTTGGTGGCGGGCCTTGCCATCGGGCGCATCACCGAGTACTTCTGCTCCGATAAGTACAAGCCGGTGCATAAGATCGCCGAGGCCGCCGAGACCGGCGCTGCCACGGTGATCATCGAGGGCCTGGCTACGGGCATGAAGTCCACCATCGCCCCCATCGTGCTCATCGCTTTGGCCATCATCGGCGCCTTCACCTTCGGCAACATGGCCTTCCCCATGGGCATCCTGAACGAAGGCGGCATCGCCATGGGCCTTTACGGCGTTGGCCTGGCTGCTACCGGCATGCTCTCCAACACCGCCATCACCATCGGTGTGGACGCTTACGGCCCCGTGGCCGATAACGCTGGCGGCATCGCTGAGATGGCAGGCCTCCCCGAGGAGGTCCGTGACCGCACCGACGCCCTGGATGCCGTAGGCAACACCACCGCAGCCATCGCCAAGGGCTTCGCCATCTCCTCTGCCGGTCTTGCGGCCATCTCCCTGTTCGTGTCCTATCAGGCCAATATGCATCATCAGATCGCCGATTTCGCCCTCACCCTCACCGATCCCATCATCGTGGCCGGCATCTTCATCGGCGCCATGATGCCCTTCATGTTCGCCGCGCTTACCATGGGTGCGGTTTCCCGCGCGGCCCACGCCATGGTGGAGGAAGTGCGCCGTCAGTTCCGTGAGATCAAAGGCATCATGGAATACGAAGCGGAGCCGGAATACGACAAGTGCGTAGCCATCTCCACCACCTCCGCCCTCCATGAGATGATGCTCCCTGGCATCCTGGCCATCGTGGTCCCCATCATCATCGGCTGCTTCAGTCCTGCGATGCTCGGTGGCTTTTTGGCTGGCGCTGTGGCCACGGGCATGCTCATGGCCATCTTCATGTCCAACTCCGGCGGAGCTTGGGATAATGCGAAGAAATACATCGAGCAGGGTCATTTCGGAGGCAAGCACTCCGAGGCGCACAAATCTGCCGTTGTGGGTGACACCGTGGGCGACCCGTTCAAGGACACCTCCGGCCCGTCCATGAACATCCTCATCAACCTGATGACCATCGTGTCGCTGACCTTCAGCCCGCTGTTCATCCTGGTGCAGAGCCTGTTCTAAAGAATCGAGCAGAACGCTTTTCAGCCTCCCTTCCTCTTGAAGGGAGGCTTTTTCATGTGAGGGAGAAATGAAAGAAGAAGAGGGCTGGAGCCCTCCCAGCCGTTTGATCCGAAACGACGCCCCTTAGCTCAGATCCGAGCAGTACTCGCGCATGAACAGGCGCTTGGTGCTCTTGGGGAAGAGATAGTGGTACAGGGCGATGAAGTAGCTATCGGTCATGGAGGAGATGTAATCCACGATGATCTGATTCGGCTCTTCGGCCAGATACTCGTCGCGTGTGATGGAGTGTGACTTCGCGATGAGCCGCTCTATGTGGTGCTTGAAGACAGGGGAGGATTCGTCCCCGGTCAGAAGCTGACGCAACAGCTCCTCATACATCTCGGTGAACATCTCCTCCACGATGTTCTCGTATTCCGAAACCGTGCCCTCCTTGAAATAGATCTCCTCGTAGTTTTGCGCCTTGGCGCGCACGATGTCGGCGAATACCTCTTCGCTCATGGCAATGGAGTCCCTGCCATAGCTGTTGTTGACGATATCCACGGTCATGTTGTTGATGATCTGGGCATTGTTCTGACCGATGATGGAGGTCTCGAAGCGGTGGAGGGAATCTATGACTCCCACATCCATCGCATCGGCCCGGTCCTTGCCGATGTAGGCGATCATGTCGCTGACCCGCACGACGCACCCCTCCAAAGTGGAGGGCCGCAGTGTCTTTATGAATGAGGCATCGGAGTTGCAGCGCTCCACTGCCTCATCAAGCGCTTCGAAGGAATCCATGCAGCCCAGCTTCAGCACCTGCTGGGCGAACTCGCCGTTGTGGCAAATGGCCCCGTCCAGGGTCTGAAGGCTGATATTGCGACGGTAGAGGCGATCCATCACCCTCACCGACTGCACATTGTGACGAAAATGGCGTCCCGTATGGTCGTGATAGCACTGGGAGAGGTATTTCTCACCTGCGTGGCCGAAAGGTGTATGACCCAGGTCATGACCTAAGGCGATGGCCTCGGTGAGTTGCGTATTCAAGCCCAGAAGATCGCTTATGCCCCGGGCGATGCGACTCACCAGCTGCACATGGAGCCCGCGCCTGGAGATGTCGTCGTTTTCCACGAACGAGAAGACCTGGGTCTTGTCTGCGTAGTGGTTATAGGCGGGGATGTTGATGATCTTCTCTATATCCCGGGCGAAGGCAGGACGGGTCAATGTGGCCTCGTCGTGAGCCTTTGCCTCGCGGCGCACGATATCCTCATCCTTGAAGGCATAGGGGTTCTCCCACCCGGATGCGCGGTTCTCAAGTATCTCATGCTCGATTTGCGGGTCGAGCTCCAGGTAGGGAAGGGGGGTTTCGCTCATTCGTCTCTCCTTAATCATATCGCCCTATTGTAACAAGCGAGCGGTGCAGGTCCCCTTACATCTTATAAACCATGCGTTATACTTCCAACACAGCGAACACTCGCATTAAAGACAGGCAGGCATTCGTGGGCCGCATTAGCGACGAAGACATACAGAAAGTGCGCGAGGCAACCGACCTGGTGGCGCTCATCGGGGAATCCATCCCGTTGAAGCAAAAGGGGCGCGAGTTCTGGTGCTGCTGTCCGTTTCATCAGGAGAAGACCCCTTCCTGCAAGATCGACCCGGCCACCCAGCTTTGGCACTGCTTCGGCTGCGGTGAAGGCGGTGATGTCTTCGGCTTCCTCATGAAATCCCAAGATATCAGCTTCCCCGATGCCGTGCGCACCCTGGCCGAGCGCGCCCACATAGACATCGCCGAGGCCGGCGGTCCGGGGGTGTCCCAGTCCCAGAAAGCCCGATTGCGCGATGTCTGCCGCTGTGCCATGGAGTTCTACCACACTCAGCTCATGCGAGGAAAATCCCCTGAAGCCGATGCTGCTCGAGCCTATCTGGCCTCCCGCGACCTCGGCGGAGAGGTCCCCAAACGCTGGTCGCTCGGCTTCGCTCCGGGCCATCGCATGCTTGTGAACCACTTGGCTTCCCAGGGCTTCAAACCCCAGGAGATGATCCAGGCAAACGTAGCCGTTCAACGCTCCGGCGGGTCGTTGGCCGACCGGTTCTTCAACCGCGTGATGTTTCCCATCTTCGACATCCAAGGGGAATGCATCGCCTTCGGCGGCAGGGTGATCGGCCAAGGCGAACCCAAATACCTCAATTCCCAGGAGACGCCGCTTTTCCATAAATCCAACGTGCTCTATGGCCTGGACAAGGCGAAGGCAGCCATGACAAGCACCGGGGACGCCATCGTGGTGGAGGGATATACCGATGTTATCGCCCTGCATGAACATGGCATTACCAACGCCGTGGCCACATTGGGCACCGCTCTCACCCTGCAGCATATCCGCCTGCTCTCGCGTCATGCCTCCAAGCGCATCATCTATCTTTTCGATGGCGATGCTGCAGGTCAGCGTGCTGCCGACCGGGCGTTGGGATTCATCAACGATGACATGACCCCCGAGGCGGGGAAAACCCGCATCGAGCTTTGCGCCATCACGCTTCCAGACGATCTGGATCCGGCGGATTTCATCGAAGCCCGGGGGGCGGATGCCTTGAAGGCGCTTCTGGATCAGGCGAAACCCTTGGTGCTCTATGGCATCGAGCGGCGCTTGGCCAACCACGACCTGAGCTCTGTGGAAGGACGCACACGGGCCTTCGCCGATGCGCTTTCCGTACTGGCTCCAATAAAGACCTCGCTTCTCGCTAAGGATTATGCGGTCCAGCTGGCCGGACGCCTCCAAATGCGAGAAGAAGACGCCCTTGCCGCCCTGGCCGAGCTGAAACCCCCTGTCACGTATGGGGCAGAGGGCCAAAACGCACCAGTGCAAGAGCCATCCCACAGGCCGTCTTTAAGCGAGGCGGAGAAGAGCCGCCGGCGCTTGGAACGGCGCTTCCTTGCCCTAGCGGTGCAAGATCCCACCTTGGCCTTGGGTTTTGCCGATACCCTGGCTCAGACCCATTGGCACGATGCGCTGAGCGCCTCCATCGCTGCGGCGCTGCTGAGCGCCTTGGAGGATAATCCCTCCCGCACTCCGGCAGAGCTCGTATCCTCCATCGCCACTGCCGAACCGCAAGCGGCAGGCGTTCTCACAGGTTTCGCCCCTGCCTCCCAGGGCACGCCTCAAGAGACGTTGGCCTTCATCCAGGAGGAGCTCCAGATCGGCGATTTGGAGGAATCCATCGCCGCTCTCAATGCCACCCTTAAAAGCCAATCCGGCGCAAGTGACGAGGAGCAGGATATGGTATTCCATGCCCTGGTGGACATGCAGAAGACCCTAGCCGCCAAGAAGGCCGCCCACAAGCTTTCCCTCTAGCGGGCTCCGTCCAGGGGAATAAGTTCTGCTTCTTCCGTATCACCGCACCAAAGCCTTAAGGGTTGCCGCTATACTGGACTGGTAATGCTTGATAACGTAAGAAGGTCCTGCTGTGTTGAAAATCGTGCAATCGCCCGATCCGCTCTTGAATCAAGTCTGCGAGCCGGTGAGCGACTTCGATAGATCGCTGAAAAAACTCGCTAAGTCCATGGAGAAAGCCATGTACGCCAACGATGGCGTGGGCATAGCAGCCCCTCAAGTGGGGGTTTTGAAGCGCTTGATCGTGATAGATGTATCCGCCGAGGATGTCCATGACCCTTTGGTGCTGGTGAATCCGCGCATCCTCGATCTGCAGGGCGACCCCATAGAAGCCGAAGAAGGCTGCCTTTCGTGCCCTGGCATCACGGTGCTCATAGAGCGCAAGCCTTGGGTCTCCGTGGCCTTCCAAGACCTGGAAGGGGAGGAATGGGAGATCTCCGGTGAGGATCTTCTCGGCCGCTGCCTGCAACATGAGATAGACCATCTGGAGGGCCGTACGCTTTTTGAGAGCGCCTCACCTAAAAACCGCATCAAAGCCTTGAAGGAATACGAGGAGGCCCGTCGCGCCGGAGCGAAGCCGGGCGAGACCTCGGTGAGGATGGTGCGCTGATGCGCATCGTCTTCATGGGCACGCCGCTTTTCGCTGCCCGGATCCTCAGCGCCCTCTGCGATAAGCATGAGGTCATCGCCTGCTACACCCGCGCTGACGCCGTGCGGGGTCGCGGTAAGAAGCTCATTCCCTCACCGGTTAAAGAGGAGGCCCGAAGCCGGGGTATACCGGTATTCACACCTCCTTCCTTCAAGGATCCGAAGACAGTGGAGCAGCTGGCAGAACTCCAGCCCGAGATCATTTGCGTGGCGGCCTATGGGGCCCTGCTACCCCCGAATGTATTGGCCATCCCCCCGTTCGGGTGCTTGAATGTGCACGGGTCGCTTCTTCCCCGATGGCGGGGAGCCGCTCCCTTGGAGCGCGCTCTGCTTGCAGGCGACGAGACGACTGGGGTGTGCATCATGGCCATGGAAGCCGGGTTGGACACAGGTCCCTATTGCCAGCGGGGAACCATTGAAATAGGGGAGAAGGACCTGGCCGCCCTTTACGATGAGATGGCTCAGCTTGGCTCTGATCTGCTGCTTCAGGCTTTGGACGGGCTCCAGGCCAATGAGGTGCAGTGGCAGGCCCAAAACGAGGTGGAAGCCCTCTATGCTCAGAAGATCGGGAAAGGTGAGCTCAATCCCACTCCCAACGACGCGCCTTCCGCTTTCATCCGCAAGGTCCGCGCATCCTCCACAGAGCATCCCGCCAAAGCGATGCTGGCCTCCAAGCCGGTCACCCTTGAGACCTGCAGGCTCTTGGATGCAGAATCAGAAGGCACCTTGGCAAGCGACCTCGAACCCGGCACCCTGCGCTTCGCAGCCAAGCGCCTGCTGCTGGGCCTCCCAGGTGGTGCGGTGGAGGTGCTCTCCCTTAAGCCCGATGGCAAGAAATCCATGACCGGTGCCGCTTTCGCTGCCGGCATTCCAGGAATGAAGACAGAGGACAACCGATGGGACGCCCTATGAGCTACGATTTGAACAACCCCCCTGAAGACGAGGGCCGTGAGCCGAAAAAACCCTGGCGACCCAACAAGGAGCGCAAGGTGCGCTCCAAGAAGGCCTTTGACCAGCATAAGATGAACTGCTTGGTAAACGATGACACCCCAGCCTACAAAGGGCAGCTTGATCCCCGTAAGAACCGGCGAGATGAGAAGCAGAAGCCCCGCTCCATCTCACGCTCGGAACAGAAGGTGCGCGCCAAGGCCCGGGCCCTCGCTTCCGCAGAGGAGGGCGCGGGCACAACGCAGCCGCGGGAGTTCACCGATTTCCGCAGCGAGTTCTATCCTAGCGAGGCCACGCCGGGTCGCTTGGGAGCCCTTTTCGCCACTCAGCAGGTACGTCAGCGCAAGGCCTTCGCACAGGATGTCATAGAGGCCTCCATCGACCGCTCGCGGCTTTCCGACCAAGATCGCGCCTTCGCCACGCTGCTCACCTTGGGCGTGGTCTCCACCCAAGGAGCCTTGGATGCCGTGATCGACCGCTGCCTTCAAAGCCCCAGCGACATTAAGCCCGGAGTACGCGATGCCCTGCGCATCTCCGCTTATGAGCTTATCTACCTGCGAAAAGAGCCGCACGCTGCCCTGGATCAGGGAGTGGAGCTGGTGCGCAGCATCGCACCAAGCGCAGCCGGCTTGGGAAATGCCGTGCTTCATCGGGTGCAGAAAGCCGCCGAGGCCTTCCCTTTCGGCGACCCCTCCAAGGACATCGAAGCCTTGGCGCTTCTCTACGGCTTCCCGCTTTGGCTCACGCGAAAGCTCATCTGCGACCTGGGCCCCCAGGAAGCAGTGGCCTTCATGCAGGCCTCCAACGAACCGGCACCGCTTTTCATCGCCGTGAATGCCCTGCGCGCCACGGATGAAGAGGTCATCTCCCTTTTCGAAGAGGTGGGAAGCGAGCTTCAACCCCAAGGGGCCGGGGGTGTGGAAGTGGCAGGATGCTACCGCGTGGTAGACAATCACGCGCTGAATGACGGGCGCATCAAGCGCCTTTTCTCCCAGGGGAAGATCCTCGTCTCCGATGCGGCAGCCCAAGCTGTGGCTGCAAGCGTCCTTGAATCCGGCTGCCCCGAAGATCTTTTAGAGGTTGGGGCTGGCCGCGGCACGAAGACCATACTCATCCAAAGCGATGCCCAGCGACGTTTCGGGCATCAGATCAAGCTCACGCCCCTGGATGCCCACGGATTCAAGGCAGACCTCCTCATCCAGCGCGTAGATGCCTACGGTGTGACCATCGAGCCACCCATAACCGGCAACGCCACCCGCCTTGATTCCGTTATAGGCGACCGCATGTTCTCGCGCATCTTCATCGATGCGCCCTGTTCGGGCTTGGGCACCCTGCGCCGCCACCACGAGATCCGTTGGCGCATCACCCCCGAGCAGATCCAGGAGCTCGCTCAGACCAACCTGGCACTGCTCCGCTCGGCGGCAAGCCATATCCAACCCGGCGGAGAGCTCATCTACTCCACCTGCACGGTCACTTACGACGAGAACAACGGCACGGTGAAGGCGTTTTTGGAGAGCCCCGAAGGACGTGATTTCACCCTGTCACCCCTGAATGGGAAAGCCTGCTTCTGCAGCCAGCTCACCTCAGGCTCGCCTGATGCCCACTTTGCCGCAAAATTCACTAAGAAATGCTGAAAGTTCCCAAATAGTGGTGTAATATAGCCAAAGTCTGAAGCCCGAACACGAGAGGCGAGCTATGCAACCTGCCCGTATCATGGAAATCCAGGCCGTGGCCGAAGCCGCCGCCATCGCCAGCGCCCGCTGGAACGGCCTTGGCGACAAGGTGGCCGCCGACCAGGCCGCTACCGAGGCTATGCGCCAAGCGTTCAATGACATCAACTTCTCCGGTCGCATCGTCATAGGGGAGGGGGAGCGCGACGAGGCCCCCATGCTCTACATCGGTGAGGAGCTCGGCCGCGGTGGTGAGCAGATCGACATCGCCGTAGACCCTCTGGAAGGCACGAACCTTTGCGCCTATGACCGCCCCGCTGCCTGGTGCACCATCGCCGTGGCACCCCGTGGCGCGCTGCTTTATGCACCGGACACCTACATGTGGAAGGTTGCCGCCGGTCCCGCCTGCAAGGGCAAGGTGAGCATAGAGAAGACTCCTTCGGAGAACGTGAAGGCCGTTGCCGAGGCTTTGGGCAAGCCCGTTGAAGAGGTGACGGTTTGCATCCTGGACCGTGACCGCCATAAGGACATCATCCGCGAGCTGCGCGAAGTGGGCTGCCGCGTGAAGACCATCGATGACGGCGACGTTTACTGGTGCATCGCCACCGCCTTACCGGATTCCGGTGTGGATATGGTGCTCGGTGCCGGCGGCTCCCCCGAGGCCGTGCTTTCCGCCACGGGTCTGAAGGCAGTGGGCGGAGAGTTCTCCGCACGGCTCGGTTTCGATGCGGATCCTCACGGCGAGGAGAAGCGCGCACGTGCCGAGAAGATGAGCTCCATCGACTTGGATGCCCCGCTTTCCATGGATGACCTGGTGAGCAGCGATGACGCCTTGTTCGTGGGCTGCGGCGTTACCGATAGCGAGCTGATCCAAGGCGTTCACCGCTATGCCGATGGCACCATTACCACCGAATGCCTGGTGCTCAATGCAGCCGACAAGAGCATTCGAATTATCAAGACCTGCCACCGGGGTGAAAAAGGGGCTGTTCGCATCTAACAATGCATGATTGCACTGGTTCTTCGAGCAGACCCTCAGGTATGACCCGAGGGTCTGCTGCTTATAGCGCTGATTATCCGATAGTTAAAGGAAAGGGAGGAAATCCATGGCAGAGATAACCGAACCGAACATCCAAGAGGTCGCCAGCCGCATTCAGGCACTTCGGGAGGATTGCGGCTTCAGCATAGAGGCTATGGCCGAGGCCACGGGTCGCTCCCCAGAAGAATACCTTGCCCAAGAATCCGGCAATGAGGACCTCTCGTTCACCTTCCTCTATAAATGCGCTAAGAAGCTGGGTGTGGATGTGATTGAGCTTCTCACCGGCGAATCCCCTCATTTGCGGGGCTATTCGGTGGTGCGGGATGGTCGCGGGCTCTCCATCAAGCGCCGGGCGGGCTTCGAGTACCTGCACAAGGCACCCCACCTGCAAAACAAACTCGCAGAGCCCTTCGTGGTCACAGCACCTTACTTGGAAGAAGAGCAGAACAAGCCCATCCATCTCTCCTATCATGCGGGAATGGAGTTGGACTACATCATCTCCGGTCATATGCGCTTCGCTTACGAAGACCACGAGGAGGAGCTCAACCCCGGGGATGTGGTGATGTATGACTCCGGTCGCGGCCACGGGATGATAGCCACAGGCGGCGAGCCCTGCGTCTTCCTGGCCATCGTGATGAAGCCGGACGGGGCGATTATCTAGGAGCCTGCAGCATCCGGCTCCGAGGCCTTCGGGAAGCTGCCAGACCCGCAAGGCGCCCTTGTTCCAACTGTTCACGCTGACCGTTTTGGAGGAGTTCCATGAGAGACATCAACCTTCGCTATGTGGATGAGACCTATTCCGACGATGGGGTCCTTGAGACCTATCGAGTCCATTATCCTGAGACCTTCAACTTCGCTTACGACGTGGTAGACGACATCGCCGTTAACGACCCGGATCGCCGGGCCATGATATGGTGCAACCCGGAAGGGGAGGAGCACACCTTCACCTTCGCCGATATGAAATACTGGTCTGATAAGACGGCCAACTTCCTTGCGGCCCAAGGCTTGGGCAAAGGCGACTACGTCATGGTGATCCTGCGGCGCCACTACCAGTTCTGGTTTGTGGCCTTGGCCTTGGATAAGCTGGGCTGCGTTATGGTGCCGGCAACGTTCATGCTGAAGGAACACGATCTGGAATACCGCCTTAACGGTGCTTCCATCAAGGCGATCATAGCCACGGATGTCGGGGACATCGCCGATGTGATCGACGCCGCTTTGGACTCCTATGACTGTCCTACCGTGGAGAAGCTCATCCTGGTGAACGGGGGAGGCGGAGGGTTGACCCCGCTCGATGATCAGGGAAACCCCCAAGTCGAAGGCCCCTGGGGAAGCGCCTTGAGCGGTCCGGAGGGAATCTGCGCCTTAAGCGCACAGCGGGATGGCTGGATAGATTTCAATGGCGGTGTGTGTGAAGCGTCGAGCGAATGGGAGAAGGTGACCACCCTGGCTGCCGAGCCCATGCTCATGTATTTCTCCAGCGGCACCTCCGGCAACCCCAAGATGGTGCTCCATGATTCCGGCTATGCCATCGGGCATCTGATCACAGCTAAGCATTGGCATAACGTGCGCCCCGATGGCATCCACTTCACCATCGCCGATACCGGTTGGGGTAAGGCGGTTTGGGGCAAGTTCTATGGCCAGTGGCTCATGGAGGCCTGCGTTTTCACCTTCGACTTCGACCGCTTCCACGCAGCAGAGATCCTTGATCTGGTGAAGCGCTACGGCATAACCACCCTGTGCTGCCCACCCACGATGTATCGCCTCATGATGCAAGAGGATTTCTCGCAGTTCGACCTCTCGTCACTGGAGTACTCCACCACCGCCGGTGAAGCGCTAAACCCCGATATCTTCGAGTTCTGGAAAGAGCAGACGGGGCTCACGATCTTCGAGGGCTTCGGCCAGACTGAAACACCGCTGACCATCGGCAACCTGACCAACACCAACCCGCGTCCTGGCTCCATGGGCAAGCCGGTGCCGCTGTATCGCACCGCCATCCTGCGGGAGGATGGGAGCCGCTGCGATGTGGGTGAAACCGGCGAGATCTGCATTGCCATCGACGACCATCCTGCGGGGATAATGATGGAATACTACCGCGACCCCGAAAAAACCGCCCAGGCCATGCATGATGGCTGGTATCACACGGGAGATACCGCCTGGTGCGATGAGGATGGGTATTTCTGGTATGTGGGGCGAAACGACGACGTGATCAAATCCAGCGGCTATCGCATCGGGCCCTTCGAGATAGAAAGCGTGCTTCTGGAGCATCCGGCCGTGCTTGAGTGCGCAGTCACCGGCGTGCCCGACCCGCTGCGGGGCAAGGCGGTGAAAGCCACGGTTGTGCTTGCCGAGGGCTTCCAGGGTACCGATGAGCTCACACAGGAGCTCCAAAGCTGGGTGAAAGAGCAAACGGCGCCTTACAAGTACCCGCGCATCGTTGATTACGTGGACGCGCTGCCCAGAACCGTGAACGGGAAGATCCGCCGTGTGGCCATCCGGGAAAGCGACGAAGAGAAGAACATAGACGGGCTGGTCTAGATGACGGCTTTACCTTTAAGTTTGAAAGGCGCCCTGCGACCCATCACGCTCATCGCCGGCCATTACGGGGTGGGGAAGACGAACCTCACCTGCAACCTCGCGTTGGATCTGGCGAAGGCGGGAGAAGCGGTCACCGTGGTGGATTTGGATATCGTGAACCCGTATTTCCGTGCAAGCGAGCAGCGAAGGCTCCTGGAGGGCCGTGGGGTGCGCCTGATCGCTCCGGTCTTCGCTGAGGCAGGCTCGAGTCTTGATGTGCCGAGCCTGCGCGGCTCCATCCAACCCGCTCTGGAAAGCGCCACTCCCGATGCCCCGGTGCTTGTGGATGTGGGCGGCGATGACGCTGGAACCATCGCTCTGGGGCGCTTCCGCTCGCTCATCGCCGAAAGCGACTATGCGTTGCTGGGGGTCGTTAATGCCTTTCGTAACCTGGTCAAGGACCCTGAAGCCGCCGCGGAGAACCTCCGGGAGATAGAATCGGCCGGTGGCCTTGCATTCACCGCTTTGGTGGACAACTCCCATCTGAAAGGCCAAACCGACATCCCCATCCTTGAGGAGGGTTACCGTTACGCGAAAGCGGTTGCCGGGCTGATGGGATTGCCTTTGGTCGCTGTCACCGCCCCTGAAGGGCTCCATCCCCCGGCCATCCCCGATGAGCTCATCTTGCCCGTGCATCCCTACGTGAAGAACCCTTGGGAATAAGTCCGCGCTTCTTCAAATGGGGTTTCCACCTTGATATACTTGATAACTACGGTTACCCCGAAAGATTGGAGCAGCCATAGCCGATTGTCTCAGATACCGTATCCTGCTTATCCTCTTTGGAGTTGCCTTCATCTTGGGGCTTCCTGCTTTTGCCTGGGGTGAAACGACGCGGGCTGACACGGCAGCCCCCATAGCTGATGAAGTCTCATTGGAGGTTGAATACACTCAACCCATAGTATGTGGTACGCCCACAACGTTCAATCTCTCGGTTCCGAACGGTTCGAGCACCTACCAGTACAGGATTTCTCGCTTGATGTACGAGGGACCTAATGGCTATGAATCGATGCTTGCCGGAGATAAGCTCCCGGGCTTTTCTGATAACACGAGTTTTGAAATCACCTTTCCAGTTGCCGGTAGATACTGGGTGGCTTTCGATGCTAGGGATGTGAACAACCCCGCAAACTATATTCCCACTAAGCGGATCTTCCCTTATATCGACTCCTCCCATGGTCCGGTTCTCTCCGATATCATCGATGGGATCGTTTCTGAATGCGCCGCATCCGGGGCCGCCTCCGATTACGAGAAGGCCCTTTGGTTCCATGATTGGATATTAGACCATTGTGAATACGATTACAGTTTCCTCCATTGCAGCTTCCTAGACGCCCTCGTCTCCGGAACGGGAACCTGCGAAGCTTATCACGGTGCTTTGGTCATGCTTCTCAACCGCGTGGGGATAGAAACCAGCCGCGTGGAGCACAACGGCCATGTTTGGACCGGAGCGAAGCTGGATGGCCGCTGGTGCCATATAGATGCCACCCACGACGACGTGGACTATTCCGTATTGGGAGACCTGGAATACGATAGGCATCTCCTATTCGGCCTGGATGATGCAACGCTGCAAGCGGGCTTGGATATCGTTTTGGAAGATGCGGGCAGCGATCCCATACCGATGGGGAAATCCCCTGATTTCACAGCGGGCAAGGACTCGCTGGCCAACAGCTACCTGGTGAGAAGCGGTGCCATCAGAAGCTTCTCCAACGCATACACCAGCCAGATCCAGGCAGCCTTGGATGCCGGCAAGACCTCGTTTTCCCTTACGGTCCCCGCCTCTCTTTACAGGCAAAGCTATGTGATCGTGAACAATCAGGTGGCCTATCAGCTCTCCACTCAGGCGTGGAAGGCAGGGGACAAAACGGTGACTTTGAATGTGCGCTATGCCGATGGTAAGCTCATCTTCGATGCCCAATACGGCTCAAGCGAGCAGCCTGAAACACCCCAGCCTGTAGCCCGGCAGAACATGTATCGCCTCTACAATCCCTATTCCGGCGAGCACTTCTATACGAAGGATTGGTCGGAGGCCTCAGACATCATGTCGGTGGGCTGGATCTACGAGGGTGTGGGTTGGTTGGCACCGGAAAGCGGACGGGACGTGTACCGCCTGTACAACCCCTATGCAGGAGATCACCACTACACCATGGACTGGTCGGAGGCCTCCAACCTGATGTCGGTAGGGTGGAACTACGAAGGCGTGGGCTGGTATTCAGACCCACAGCTCGGCGTTCCCCTCTATCGCCAGTACAACCCCTATGCCAAAACCGGCTCCCACAACTACACCACCGACCCTTCCGAGCATGCCTTCCTATGCAGCATAGGTTGGCGCGATGAAGGTGAGGGTTGCTGGTACGGTGTAGCGGATTAAGTTCTCATTTGCAACGCTTTACCCGTGCAATTTTGAGGAAGATTATTTATACTTGGACCAAGGGTGAAAGCATCATCGGGCTTCCATCCATTGGATTTACGAAAGCGCGCGTCCTGCGGGCGCTGGATTTGAACGGACTGCGTTACCATGATTTGCACTGAATGCGGAGCGACCATCCCTTCCGGTCAGGCCTGCTGCCCCGAATGCGGCAATGAGCTTTCGGGTATCGCCTTGGAAACAGACGGCCAAACCCTCTTGGATCCCGCAGAGGCCAAGACCGACCGCACGAAGACCCGCCGCCTCATCGCCGTCATAGCCTTCTTGGTCATCATCGCCACAGCCATCACCTTCGCTTTGATCAATGTCTTGGAATTCACGAAAGACGCCGATACCACCTATTTCTCCGATATCCCCGGTATAGTGGAAGAGGCCGCTGAATAAAGTCGCTCCTTAGCGCTGGAATGCGGCGCTTTTCGCATCGGTTTGGATTTCTCGCTTCGAAACACATTGTTAACTTGAAATGCCTGTGAGTTTTGCTATGCTTCAACCAGTCCTTTAAGACGGTACAGAGAGACCGGCAAGGCTAAGATATGGCACAGCGAATGCCTGAGATTCCTTTGAAGCCATGGAGCCTTTGCCGCGCGCAGAGGCTCTTTCTCTATCCGGGCACATCCCGGTTCTGCGCTGTACCCCGCCGGCCTTTCGGGGCAAGAAGAAAGGGGCACTATGACAAAGCCCGCTCAGACTGAAAGCGTGGTGATGGATGGCGCGGCCATAGACCGCTCCCTCAAGCGCATCGCCCACGAGATCCTGGAGAAGAATAAAGGCACCGGAAACATCGCCTTGGTGGGAATCGTGACCCGCGGGGATGTGCTTGCCCAGCGCCTTCAGCGTCTCATCGCCTCCATCGAGGGCACCGAGGTGCCGCTCGGGCGCTTGGACATCAGCTTCTACCGCGACGACTTCGCCATCCACCTTTCCCCAGAAGTGCTCTCCACCGATATCCTCTTCTCGCTTGATGGCAAGGACGTGGTGCTCGTGGATGACGTTCTCTACACCGGCCGCACCATCCGAGCGGCCCTGGATGCGCTCATGGACCTCGGCCGTCCCCGCACCGTGCAGTTGGCGGTGCTGGTCGACCGCGGGCATCGGGAACTGCCCATCCGAGCCGACTACGTGGGGAAGAACGTCCCCTCAGCGGCCGACCAGAACGTCCGGGTGCTCCTGGAGGAAACCGATGGGCGCTCCGAAGTGGAGATATCCGCCATAGCCGCCGGCAAGCGCGCGGGCAGCGCGCCTTTGGGAGGGGAGTAGCCATGGCTTTCGCCCACAAACACCTCATCGACCTTCGCCAATACAGCGCCCAAGACATAAACCTCATCCTGGATACAGCCGAGCGCTTCCGAGCAGTGAACGAACGGCGCATAAAGAAGGTGCCGCTTTTGAAGGGCTATACCGTGGTGAACATGTTCAACGAGCCCTCCACACGTACCCGCTCCTCCTTCGAGATAGCCGAGAAGCGCCTCTCCTGCGATACGCTGAACTTCGGCGGCAGCGCCACCTCCACCGTGAAAGGGGAGAGCCTCGATGACACGGTGGAGACCCTCTGCGCCTACAAGATCGACCTCATCGTCGTGCGCGACGCACATGCGGGAGCACCCCATAAGGTGGCGACGAAATCCGGCGTGAGCGTGATCGATGCCGGGGATGGCAAACACCAGCATCCCACCCAGGCGCTCTTGGACCTCTACACCATCCGCCAGACCAAGGGAAGCCTGCAGGGTCTCTCCGTAGGTATCGTGGGCGACATCAATCACTCACGCGTATGCGGCTCCTTGGTACCTGCACTGAAGACCATGGGCGCCCAGGTGACCCTCATTGCCCCTCAAACGCTCCTACCAGCGGCTCCTGAGGCCTTAGGTGCCGACCGCGTTACCGCGAATCTCGATGAGGCCCTGCCGGAGTTGGACGTGGTCTACCTGCTGCGCATCCAGCAGGAGCGCCTGGAAGGAGCCCCTTTCCCCAGCCTGCGAGAATACTCCATGCTCTATGGCATGAACGAGCAGCGGGAGAAGCTCATGCGCCCAGATGCCATCATCTGCCACCCCGGGCCTTTGAACCGCGGTGTGGAGGTGGATGCCTTCATCGCCGATCACCCGGAGCGCTCTGTGATCCTTGACCAAGTCTATGCCGGCGTGCTCGTGCGCATGGCCGCCCTGTACCTACTGCTAGGAGGAACCGAAGATGGCTTTGATGCTTAAGAACGCCCGGCTCATCGACCCCCAGGTGGGCCTCGATGAGGTCAGCGATATCCTGGTGCGCGATGGGCGCATCGTGGCTGTGGGCCACAACCTGGAGATGCCCAAAGGCGTGGAGCGCGACCTCAGCGGCAAAGTGCTCATGCCCGGCTTCGTCGACCTCCATGTGCATTTGCGCGACCCGGGCCTGGAATACAAAGAGGATATAGAGACCGGCAGCGCCGCAGCGGCCCACGGCGGATTCACCGACATCTGCTGCATGCCGAACACAAGCCCTATCATCGATACCGGAGCCATGGTGGAGTATGTGACTTCCCGCGCCGCCCAGGTGGGCCATTGCCGCGTCCATGTGGCGGGAGCCTGCACCAAGAATGAGGCAGGGGAGGCCTTAGCGGAGATGGGGGATATGGTCGCCTGCGGTGCCGTGGCCTTCTCCGATGACGGCCGCGGCGTGCAGAAGGCGGGCATGATGCGCCGGGTCATGGACTATGGGGCCCAATTCGGCAAAACGGTGATGAGCCATTGCCAAGACGAGAGCCTGGTGGGCAAGGGTCAGGTGAACGAGGGGCCTGTTTCCACGCGTTTAGGATTGGCCGGTTGGCCCGCTTTGGGCGAGGAGCTTCAGATCGCCCGGGATATAGAGCTCTCGGGGCTCACCGGCTGCCCCATCCACATCCAGCATCTCACCACCGCTCATGGCCTCGATCTGGTGCGTGAAGGGAGAAAGCACGGGATAAACGTGACCTGCGAGGTCACGCCGCATCACATGTTCCTCTGCGATGAGGACATCGATGAGACATACAACACGAATCTGAAGGTCAACCCACCGCTTCGCTCCAAGGATGACGCCCAGGCGGTCATAGACGCTGTGGTCGATGGCACCGTGGATTGCATCGTGACCGACCACGCCCCTCACGCCGACTACGAGAAAGCCCGGGAATTCGAGCTCGCTCCCTTCGGCATGACGGGCATCGAGACGAGCATCGGGCTGGTTTTGGATAAGCTGGTGCGCCCGGGAGTGATCTCTTGGCAGCGCATGGTGGAACTCATGAGCATCAACCCCCGGCGCATATTGGGGCTTGACCCGGTCACCTTGGCCGAGGGCAGCCGTGCGGACTTCACCATCGTGGACCCAGAGCTTTCCTGGACGGTGACTGAAGGGGAATTCCTCTCCAAAGCAAACAACAGCGGCTTTTTGGGATGGCGGATCACCGGGCGGCCCACCGACGTGTATCTCGGCGGTTATGCCACCATGGAAGATGGCCGTCTCACCGACGAGAAGATCCATCTTTAGGACGCGCCATGGATGACCTTCTCCAACGACTCCAGCAGGTTACGACCAAAGGGGAAGCCGAACCGGCTTTGCTCATGCTTGAGGATGGCATGGCTTTCGAGGGCATTTCCTGCGGGGCACCCGGAAAGGTCTTCGGCGAGATCTGCTTCAACACCTCGCTTGAGGGTTATCTGGAGGTGATCACCGACCCTTCCTATGCCGGTCAGATCGTCACCATGACCTATCCGCAGATCGGCAACTATGGCGTGAACCCTGCTGACGCCCAAGCAGCCCATCCCGCCTTGCGCGGCCTGGTGGTGCGCGACCTGTGCCGCACCCCCTCCAATTGGAGAAGCGAGATGCCCCTTCATCGTTATCTGGTTCAGGAGGGCGTGGTGGCCCTGGAGGGCATTGACACCCGCGCCCTGGTACGCCACATCCGCGAATTCGGTGCCATGAAAGCAGGTATCGTCACCGGTCCCTGTGACGCTGAGGCGTTCCTTGCTGAAGTCAAGGCTTCGACGCCCCTCCGGGGGCAAAACCTCGTTCAAGGTGTTTCCTCACCGGCACCTTGGGCCTTTGAAGGTGATTCCCGTGCGCAAAGCCGCAGCTTCGCCACAACGCCGAACCTCGAGCCGACCCACAAGGTCATAGCCTACGATTGCGGGGTGAAGCGCTCCATCCTGGAAGGGCTCGCCCACTCCGGATGCGCCATCGAGGTGGTTCCCTGGGATACCCCTGCCGCAGACGTCCTCGCCCGCAACCCCGAGGGGGTCTTCCTCTCCAACGGCCCCGGGGATCCGGATGCCGTGGAGGCGACCTATGAGCAGGTGGGCGCCCTTTTGGGTCGCGTCCCGCTTTTCGGCATCTGCCTGGGGCATCAGATGATCTGCAAAGCCGCTGGCGGTGACATGGAGAAACTCAAATACGGCCATCGGGGCGGCAATCACCCCGTGGCTAACCTCCTCACGGGCAAGGTGGAGATCACCGCCCAAAACCATGGCTTCAACCTGGTCTTTCCCAGCTTGGGCCCGCTCATTCCCGAGCTATCAGGGGGCTTTGACGTTCACGAAGACGATCTGCGTCTTTGGGTGGAGCGCGGCATCGCTCCGGTAGTGGGCAACGAACGCTTCGGCCCGGTGCGGCTCACCCATGTGAACTTGAACGATGGCACCGCAGAGGGAATCGAGTTCCTCCAGATTCCCTGCTTCAGCGTGCAATACCACCCCGAAGCCAACCCGGGCCCCACCGATTCCCATTATCTGTTCACGGCGTTTTCTCGGCTCATGGATGGAAAGAAAGACTACTTGTCCATCCCGATACCTGATGACCGGCTTCAAGGATGGAGGTTCTGAGGTGCCCAAACGCGATGACCTGAAAACCATCCTCATCATCGGCAGCGGCCCCATCGTCATAGGCCAAGCCTGTGAATTCGACTATTCCGGCGCCCAAGCCTGCAAAGTGCTTCAGGAAGAGGGCTACCGCGTGGTGCTCGTGAACAGCAACCCGGCCACTATCATGACCGACCCCGGCCTGGCAGCGCGCACCTATATCGAGCCCATCACCCGCGAGTTTCTGGAGAAGGTCATCATCCAGGAGCGCCCCGACGCCATCCTGCCCACCCTGGGTGGACAAACCGGGCTCAACGCCGCCGTGGAACTGGCTGAGGCGGGTGTGCTTGAGACCTACGGCGTGGAGATGATCGGCTGCGATCTGGCAGCCATCCAACGAGGCGAGGATCGCAAGCTCTTCAACGAATGCATGGAGGAGCTGGGCCTGCAAACCGCGCGCAGCGGCTATGCCTATTCCGTGGAAGACGCCCTGGCCATCGTGGCCCAGGTGGGCTATCCTGCGGTCATACGCCCTTCCTTCACCCTTGGAGGCGCTGGTGGCGGCATCGCACGCACCGAAGAGGAGCTGCGAACCACCGTGGCCCAGGGCATCGAACTCTCCCCGGTCGGCGAGGTGCTTGTGGAAGAGAGCATCGAAGGCTGGAAAGAATTCGAGATGGAGGTCATGCGCGACAGGGAGGGCAATGGCATAGTCATCTGCTCCATCGAGAACCTGGACCCCATGGGGGTGCATACCGGCGACTCCATCACGGTGGCTCCCGCTCAGACCTTAAGCGACATCGAATACCAGCGCATGCGCGTGGCCTCGCTGGCGGTGCTGGAGAAGATCGGTGTGGAGACTGGCGGCTCAAACGTGCAGTTCGCCGTGAACCCCGAAGACGGCCGCATGGTGATCATCGAGATGAACCCAAGGGTTTCGCGCTCTTCGGCTTTGGCCTCCAAGGCAACGGGTTTCCCTATAGCCAAGGCCGCGGCGCGCCTGGCGGTGGGCTACACCCTGGACGAGATCGTAAACGACATCACCGGAGCCACCCCCGCCTGCTTCGAGCCGAGCATCGATTACTGCGTTGTGAAGGTGCCGCGCTTCGACTTCGAGAAGTTCAAAGGCACCGATGCCACGCTTTCCACGCGCATGAAGGCCGTAGGCGAGGTCATGGCCATCGGACGCACCTTCGAGGAGGCTTTAGGCAAAGCGCTGCGCTCTTTAGAGGACGGCCGCAGCGGCCTGGGAGCCGATGGGCATCGCACCTTCTCCTCCGTCAAGGAGGATTACCGGCCGCTGCTTGCCCGACCCACCTCCGGGCGCATCATATATATAGGCTGCGCGTTGCGCCACGGCTGGAGCGCAGCGGAGATCCACGAGGTCACCGGCATCGACCGCTTCTTCCTCGACCGCATGGCTGATATCATCGCCATCCAAGAGGAACTGCGGGGCAGAAACCTCGATGAGCTCAGCGCCCCTGCGTTGCTCCTAGCCAAACGGGCCGGTCTCTCCGATGCGCAGATCGCCCATCTGGTGGGCAGCCAGGAACTCCTCGTGCGCACGCGGCGCAAGGCCCTAGGCGTGGTGCCCGCCTTCAAAACGGTGGATACCTGTGCGGCGGAATTCCCCTGCCTGACCCAGTACCATTACAAGACTTACGATGCGGCGGAAAACGAATGCGCTGATGCAACGTGCGAAAAGCAGAAGGTGATGATCCTCGGCGCCGGCCCCAATCGCATCGGCCAGGGCATCGAATTCGATTACTGCTGCGTCCATGCAAGCTATGCCCTGCGAGATGCGGGATACGAGACCATCATGGTGAACTGCAACCCGGAGACGGTCTCCACCGACTACGACACCTCCGATAAACTCTATTTCGAACCGCTGACCTTCGAAGATGTCATGGATGTCATCGATTGCGAAAAGCCCAGCGGCGTCATCGTCACCTTGGGCGGACAGACCCCCTTGAAGCTCGCTCGAAGCTTGGCTGAAGCCGGCGTGCCTATCTTGGGAACCCAACCCGAGGCCATAGACGAGGCTGAGGACCGCAATCGCTTCTCTCGCATCCTCGATGAGCTGGGCATCGAATACCCGCCTGCCGGCGAGGCCTCCTCCTTCGATGAAGCGCTCGCCGTGGCCCGGCGCATCGGCTATCCGCTCCTGGTGCGTCCGAGCTATGTGCTGGGCGGCCGCGGCATGGCCATCGTCTACAACGGCGAGCAGCTCTCTCGCTATATGGAAGAGGCCACGTCCTTAAGCCCTGACCATCCGGTCTATCTTGATAGATTCCTGGAATCGGCCATAGAGGTAGACCTCGATTGCATCTGCGATGGTGAGGAAGTGCTCATTGGCGGCGTGCTGGAGCATATCGAGGAAGCAGGCATACATTCGGGTGACTCGGCCTGCTGCATCCCGCCGTTTTCCCTGTCCGATGCCTTAGTGGACTCCCTGGAAGATATCGCACGGCGTTTGGCCCTGCGCTTAGGGGTTGTGGGGCTCCTGAACATACAGTTCGCCATAAAAGACCAGGTGATCTATTGCATCGAGGCCAACCCCCGGGCCAGTCGCACCGTGCCGTTCATCTCCAAAGCCACCGGCGTGCCCTTGGCGAAGATCGCATCTTTGGTCATGGCAGGTCAGAAGCTCTCCCGGATGAACCTCGCCGCCGATTACCGCAACCTCGACCACTTCGCTGTGAAGGAGGCCGTCATGCCCTTCGGCCGCTTCCCGGGAAGCGATGTGGTGCTGGGGCCGGAGATGAAATCCACTGGCGAGGTCATGGGCTTGGGACCCACATTCCCCGCGGCTTACGCCAAAAGCCAGCTTGCCATCAGCTATGAGCTTCCCAGCGGCGGCACGGTATTCATCAGCGTGGCCGACAAGGATAAGCGCGCCATCATCTCCATCGCTCGGGACTTCGAGCGCCTGGGGTTCCAAGTTGCCTCTACAGGCGGTACCGCAAAGGCCCTACAGGCGAGCGGCATCCGCTGCAAGGTGGTGAACAAGGTCTCCGAACCTTCACCCAACATCGGCGACCTCATAGCCCAAGGAGAGGTGGCGCTGCTCATCAACACGCCTTTCGGCAATGGCTCACGTGGCGACGGATACACCTTGCGCTTGGCGGCGGTGCGCTGCGGTGTGCCTTACGCCACCACCATTGCCGCAGCACAAGCCCTTGCCGCAGCCATGGAGGTCCGCCAGCGCGAGACCCTGGGCGTCCTTGCGCTACAGGATTTCAGCCCCGCCTTCTCCCTCTGATACAATCAATCTGTTCGAAACCCCAAAGAAAGGGGCGCTATGCCACAGGTTTTAGAGGAACAGGCCCGCATCCTCTCCAACGAGCCGGTAGGCCCAGGGCTTTCTCTTATGCGTCTGGATTCGCCGATGATCTCCTCATCGGTGCTTCCCGGGCAATTCGTCCACATGAAGCTCCCCGGTAAAGACGAGCATCTGCTGCGTCGGCCGTTCTCCATCTACGATGCGGATCCGACCAACGGCACCTTGGATATCCTCTACCAGCAAGTGGGGGTTCTCACCCGCTACATGTCTCAGCTTGCCGAAGGGGAGGTAGATCTGCTCGGTCCCATCGGGAGGAGCTGGTCGGCTGTGGAGCGCACTCAGGAAGGCCGCTGCAGCCACGCCCTCATCGTTGGGGGCGGGGTAGGGGCAGCGCCGCTTTTCCTGCTCACCAAGGCCTTGGTGGCCCAGGCCATCCCCACCGATGTGATCCTAGGCGCTCAAACGGAAGTCGCCCTGATCTGTCGGGAAAGCTACAGCGGCCTTCTCGCCTGCGAGCCCAGCTGCTCCACCGATGACGGCTCCTACGGCCGAGCGGGCTTCGCCACATCCCTGGTGGAAGAGCGCCTCGATCAAGGATGCATCGCCGATGGCGCCCCGTACGATTACGTGGCCGTCTGCGGGCCTGAGCCCCTCATGAAGGTGGTCTCCTCCATAGCTCAGGATCGCGGCGTTTACTGCGAGGTATCCCTTGAGAAGCGCATGGCCTGCGGCATCGGCGCTTGCCTGTCTTGCGTGGTGGATACCATCCACGGCAAGAAGCGCTCCTGCGTGGATGGCCCCATTTTCCCCAGTAGCGAGGTGGTGTGGTGATGACAGCCCTCAAACCCAAAGAGACAACGGTGGCCTTGGGCGTGAACCTGGGAGGATTGGCCATGGCCAATCCGGTCACCACGGCATCGGGCACCTTCGCCGCTGGTCGGGAATACGGCCAGTTCGTGGATGTGGCGAGCCTGGGCGCTGTGACCACCAAAGGCGTGTCGCTGAACGGCTGGGAGGGCAACGCTTCGCCCCGCATCGCCGAGACCCCCAGCGGCATGCTCAACTCCATCGGCCTGCAAAACCCCGGTGTAGAACATCTTCTTGAACATGACCTGCCCTGGCTTCAATCCCAAGGCGCTACGACCATCGTGAACGTCTCGGGCCATAGCTTCCAGGAATACGTTGACGTGATCGAGGCTTTGGAGCAAAGTGACGCGGTGGGAGCCTATGAGGTGAATGTCTCGTGCCCCAACGTAGATGCGGGCGGCATGACCATCGGCACCGACGCAGCCAGCGTAGAGCAGGTGGTAGCCTGCTGCCGTGAGCGCACGAAGCGGCCCCTCATCGTGAAGCTCACCCCCAATGTCACCGATGTGACCGAGATAGCCCGGGCGGCTGTGGCTGGCGGCGCCGACGCGCTCTCGCTCATCAATACGCTTCTGGGCATGGCCATAGATGCCAACCGCAGAAAGCCGCTCCTCGCCCGCGTGGTGGGGGGGCTTTCCGGACCCGCGGTGAAGCCGGTGGCCCTGCGCATGGTCTGGCAGGTGCACCAAGCGGTATCCGTGCCGTTGCTGGGCATGGGCGGCATCTGCGATGGCACTGATGCCGTGGAGTTCCTGCTGGCCGGAGCCACTGCCGTTGCTGTGGGAACCGCCAACTTCGTTGACCCCGCCGCCACGGTGAAGGTGATTGATGGCATCATAGATTACTGCGAGGCCCACGGCGTGAAAGACGTGAACGAGATCATAGGAGGCTTGGAATGCTGAACCGTTTCTCATCCGTCGCTCCTGAAGAGCGGATCATCGTAGCGCTGGATTGCGGCCACGAGGAAGCCTTGGCCCTGGCCGATTCCCTTTCCGGTAAGGCCCGGTGGCTCAAAGTGGGCATGACCCTCTTCTATGCTTGCGGCCCGTTTATCGTGAGTGAGCTCAAAGAGCGCGGATTCGATGTCTTCTTGGATCTGAAACTCCATGACATTCCGTTTCAGGTTCAAGGTGCTGCGCGTTCGGCCGCCCTCACCGGGGCAGATATGCTCACCATGCACTGCCTGGGAGGCCAGGCCATGCTTGCCGCCGGTCAAGCCGGGGTGGAGCAGGCTGCTGTCGAAAGCGGACGTCCCACTGCGGTCACGCTGGGAATCACAGTGCTCACCTCCATGGACGAGGCGGCATTGCATCAGGTGGGGATAGAGGCGGCCCCGGCCCAAGAGGTGAGGACCTTAGCCGGTGTAGCCAAAGAGGCCTCCATCAGCGGCGTTGTAGCTTCCCCCCAGGAAGCGGCCATGTTGCGGGAGATGCTCGGCCCCGATGCGTATATCGTGACCCCCGGAGTGCGTCCTGCCGGCGCTGCCAAAGGCGACCAGAGCCGGGTGGCCACTCCCGAAGCCGCTTTCGCCGCCGGAGCATCCCATGTGGTCATCGGCCGTCCCATAACCCAGGCACCCTCTCCCGTGGAGGCGTTCTGCACCATAGCCGAAGCCCTTTAGCGCCGTTCATCGGTTCTTCGGGAAACTATTTTCCAGATGTCTCGGCTCTTTCTAAGGACATCCGAAACAGAAGGCATCGTCTGATAGTTTCAACGGGAAGCCACCACGTATAGGGGCTTGGATTTCCGACCTACTATATAAGATATATCAACGCATCGGCACTAACGCCTTAAGCATGAGCGACAAAGGGGAGATTCGGACTGACCGACAGGGGATTTGGAGACGAATTGGCAAATTTACCTTGTATTTCTCGGCAAATACATACTAGAATGTAGTTCATCCGGTAAAACACACTCTTAAATCCACTACCTAACACAGCTTGCCGACGCCCACCGTGCGTCCATGCAAGAGTCATTCCCAATAACCGTTGGGATGTGCACGGCCTATAAAAATGGGGAAATAAGGAGAGAAGAATGGCAATTCCCAAACTCAGCGATGCTCAGCGCAAGGAAGCCTTGGAGAAAGCCAAGGAGGCTCGCATCAAGCGCGCAGAGATCCGCGATCAGCTTCGCAATGGCAAGCTCACGCTTAAGCAGGTGATCGATAAGAAGAACGATCCCATCATCGGTCGCATGAAGGTATCCACGCTCATCGAGACGCTCCCGGGCTACGGCAAGGCTAAGTCCGAGAAGATCATGAGCGAGCTGCAGATCGCTGAGAGCCGCCGCCTGCGGGGCTTGGGCGAGCGTCAGGAGGCTGCCCTTCTGGAGCGCTTGGGTTAAATGCGCAAAGGAAATCTCTTTGTGATATCAGGGCCATCGGGTGCCGGCAAGGGCACGCTGGTGGCCCTCCTTTCTTCTTCGGTACCCGATGCCTGGGTCTCCGTTTCGGCCACCACCCGCAATCCCCGAGAAGGGGAGCAGGACGGTAAGGACTACTTCTTCTTGTCCCAAGAGGAGTTCAAGCGGCTCATCGCAGAAGACGAGCTGCTGGAATGGGCCGAGTATTCCGGAAATTACTACGGCACGCCCTTGAGAAGCGTGCTGCAGAAGATGGAAGAAGGGCGCCAGGTGATCTTGGAGATAGAGGTGCAAGGGGCCAAGCAGATCAAGGAGAAGATTCCCCAGGCGAAGCTCATCTTCATAGAACCGCCTTCCTTCGATGAGCTGGAGCGGCGCCTGCGTCATCGCAATACCGAGACCGAAGCCTCCATAAAACGGCGACTGGAAACAGCGAAGCTAGAACTTTCCGCAAAAGAAGAGTATGATATACAGCTTGTGAATGACAACTTGGAGGAAGCTGCAGCTAAGCTTGCCTCCTACATAGAGGAAAACGCCGGATAAACGCGAGGAAGAATCGAACATGAGCATCATCGAACCTAAGATCGACGTACTGCTGGAGAAAGCCGACAACGACCGCTTTCTGCTGTGCTCTGTGGCCAGCAAGCGCGCCCATGACATCAACGACATGCTCCGGGGTCAGCGTGACCGCGCCCTGCAGATGCAGACGGCCGTGGAGATCGCCCGCGCGTCGGAGACCAAGCCGCTTTCCATCTCCTTCGGGGAGATCGCCCGCGACGA
Organism: uncultured Eggerthellaceae bacterium; assembly: GCA_964553375.1. Lineage (GTDB taxonomy): Bacteria > Actinomycetota > Coriobacteriia > Coriobacteriales > Eggerthellaceae > UBA9715. The sequence goes on from CAZKKN010000002.1 coordinate 29,892, forward strand.
CGTGTCCTACAACCCCGAATCCATCGACGCTAAGAACCACTAGGTGACCCTCTACCAGCGCATATGCCTTGTCCACTATCATGAGATAGGGCTCAAAGGCCACAACCGGTCAGATTTCGAAAAGCGACTGCTGAAGAACCTGCAGTCGCTTTTGTGTGACTATCCCATCGTGACCATCCATCGCATCTCCGGGCGCCTTTGCGTCTTCCTCAAAGAGGGCACCTCCTTCGAGTGCGCCTTGGAATGCGCCGAGGCCATCCGCTGGGTTCCCGGGGTGGCACGGGTTTCGTGCGGTTACAAATGCGAGCGGGACATCGAGGAGATGAAAGATGTAGCGGTGCTGGCTTTGAGCGAGTGCGCCGCCTTCCAGACCTTCAAGGCCCAAGCCCGGCGCAGCCATACCGATTTCCCCATCAACTCCATGGAGATGAACTGCATCATCGGTGAAGCCCTCTGCATGGCATTTCCCGAGAAGACCGTGCAGATGAAAGAGCCTGATATAACCGTGGGCGTTGAGGTGGTGCAGAATGCCGCCTATATCTACGCCCGCTCCGTTCGAGGCATCGGGGGGCTTCCCGTTGGGGCATCGGGCAAGGTGGTCGCACTGCTGAGCAGCGGAATCGATTCCCCTGTGGCCCTCTGGCGCATGGCGCGGCGCGGAGCTGTTTGCATCGGCGTGCATTTCTCCGGGCGCCCCCAGACCTCCGATGAGAGCGAATATCTGGTAGACGACATTGCGCGGGTGTTGGAGAGAACCGGCTGCATCGCCCGGGTCTACACGGTTCCCTTCGGCGATTACCAAAAGGAGATAGCGCTTAAGGTGCCTCCTTCCCTGCGCATCATCATGTATCGGCGCCTGATGTATCGGGTGGCTGAGGCCCTTGCGGCTCGTGAGCATGCCGGCGCGCTCGTCACGGGAGAGAGCTTGGGTCAAGTGGCATCCCAAACCCTCGATAACATCCGGGCCACCGATGAGGCGGTTTCCCTTCCGGTGCTGCGTCCGCTCATAGGCACCGACAAGCTGGAGATAATCGAGGCCGCACAGAAGCTGGGCACCTTCGACATCTCCTCTCAGGATGCCCCGGATTGCTGCACTCTCTTCATGCCGCGAAACCCCGAGACCCACGCCAAGATGCCCCAGGTGCTGGAGGCTGAAGCCATGCTTCCCTTGGAGCAGTGGATTCGCGAGCTGGTCGATGCCGCCGAAGCGAAGGACTACCGCTGCGCCGCCTACCGGCCACCCCGGACGGCGAATCCCCGTTGAATCCCTGTGGGATCCCCGGGTGCTTCTCGGTGAGGATCCGTCAGATTCGAATCAAGATCCGATAGGAATGGACGGCTTCCCGGGTGCAACCCCGATGTTCGAACCGGAAGGTCTCCTTGCTATGCTCTCTCAAACCGCAGCGAGGGAAAGAGAGCGTTATGGATCCTTTGAGCCTATCGGAGCTGAGAAGCAAACTGAGCCTTGAGGCCATCCCCAAACCGGCCTTAGTGGGGATCGTTGCGGTTATCCTCATGGTGGCAGTCCTGGTCGGCCGACTTCTTCTTAATACTGCCACCGCCAACGAAATAGCCTTCGAACCCTCACCCGCTGAGGTATCGGAGGAGGAAGCGACGACGGCCCGGACTCTTTTCGTCCACGTTTCCGGCTGCGTTGCGAACCCGGGCCTTACCGAGTTGCCAGAGGGCTCCCGCGTCGCCGATGCCATAGATGCCTGTGGTGGACTCACCGAAGAAGCCGATGCCGCTTCGGTGAATCTGGCCCGAACCCTCAGCGACGGTGAGCAGGTCATCGTTTCTGCCCGAAAGACGGATTCCGCCGCAGCTGAGACCGCAGGCGGCCAATCACCCGCCACATCGACCGAAGCTCCGGCAAAGGTGAGCATAAACCGCGCAAGCGCCGAGGAGCTTACAACCCTTAAAGGGGTGGGGGAGGCTACAGCCGAGAAAATCGTCGCCTATCGGCAGAAAAACGGCAGCTTCAGCACCTTGGAAGGTCTCATGGAGGTCTCGGGCATAGGCGAGAAGAAATTCGAAGCCTTGAAAGACCAGATCACGCTCTGATGGCATTCGATGCGGATTACCGCCATCGCAAGAGGCGTCCTGCGATCACACCTCTTCTCACCGGCGGTCTCGTTTTCTGGATCGCACTGGGTTCAAGCATCATGCTATTCTGCGATGGAAGCGGCTTTGACCCATTCATCGCCGGTGCCCTTGGCCTCATCCTGGCCTTAAGCCTTCTGCTGCCACTCAAGCGCTCAAAACACCCTTTGGCGTTCTTCCTTCTATCATTGACGGCCGTGGGTTCTGCCCTGGGCGCGCTCCACGATGGCCTCCTCTCAAACCAGACGGCCGCTCTCCAAGAACGCGGGGAAGCGCAAGCCATCTTGGTCCTCCTCGATGACTCCGCACCCACCGGTTTCGGCGAGTCAGCCTTAGCCGAGCTACACCTGGATCAAGGCGCCCCTTTGCGCGTATCTGCGGTCTTCTCCTCATCGGAGCCGCTCTTCTATGGGGATAGGATCGAAGCTTTCGGTCGCTTCGCACCCCCCAGCACCGAGCGTGACGCCTTCACCCTCAGCCAAGGCATCTGCGCTCGCTTCCAGGTGAGTTCCTACGAGGGCCTTGAGCCCCAAGGGATTGCAGGTGCCATTGGCGCGGTGCGCAAGCAGGTCATCGAGAACCTCCAGGGCTCCGATGCGGCCCACGGCGTTCTTCAGGCCCTCATCTGCGGATATCGTAGGGATATCAGGGATAGCCCGGTCTATGGGAGCTATCAGAGCTGCGGCCTTGCCCACCTCATCGCCGTGTCCGGCGCCCACTTGGTCATCGTCACCGCGCTTTTCGCCCAGGTGCTCAAGCTCATAGGCGTGCGCCGCTCTTTGGCGATAGGGATCCTCTGCGCGGTCATGGCCGCATATTTCATCTTCTCGGGTGCTCCGGTCTCGGCGCTTCGAGCCTGCATGATGTCATCTGTGGGCATCCTGGCCCTTTTCGGGGCACGGCGCCCTTCAAGCCTCAACGCCCTGGGGCTATGCATCATCGGGCTTTTGGCGTTCAACCCCTGGGCGGCCCTTTCGGCATCGTTTACCCTCTCTGTGCTCTCCACCTTGGGAATCATACTATTCGCTCCGCTTTTGGAGGAGTGGTTCACCTTCGTTGAGCATCCGCTGCCGCAGTTCATCCGCAGCCCGCTGTCGCTTAGCGCCGCATCGGCTCTGCTCTCCCAGCTCTATGCCTCATCGCTTTTCTCACTGCTTCCCCTCATCTCGCCGGTGGCGAACATCATCTGCGCACCGCTTTTCACCTTAGCTTGCAGCCTGGGGCTCGGAGCCGCCTTCCTAAGCCTCACCCCGTTGCCTATCGCCGGGCTGGCAGTGGATGCGGCTGCAGGCGTGGCAGGGCTCATGAATCTCTCCGCTCAAGTCCTGGCCGCGCTTCCAGCCGCTGCCATCCCCTTCACCCTGCCAACGGCTTTGGGATTGGGGGTGCCGGCCCTTTTGGGTTTCGGTCTATGGCTTTGGTGGCCGCGCTCGGTCTCCTTGCCACTATGCTTGGGGGTTCCAACGCTTCTGATCGCCCTCTATATCGCCTGGCCCCATGGAGGGGATTCCATTACGCTGCTCGATGTGGGCCAAGGGGATGCCCTGCTGCTCCAAAGCGGGGGGTCAACGCTTCTCGTCGATACAGGCAACAAGGATGCCCGGCTCACATCCGCCTTGGCCCGTCATCGCATCACGCGCCTCTCCGGCGTGCTCATCAGCCACGCCGATGACGACCATTGCGGCTCCCTTGATGCTCTGGAAAAGTGCATGACCGTGGATAAGGCATTCCTGGCTGCGCCCACCTTCGATGAGCCTGCGGAGAAATGCACAGAGCTTCTGAGCTCGTGTCGAAGGCTCACAGCGCAAACCGTACCCTTGACCAAGGGGGATGTGCTCACATTCGGCCGCTTCACCCTGGAGGTCCTTTGGCCGGAGGGGTTCACCGACCAAGGGGGAAACGACGACAGCCTCTGCCTTCTGGCGAGCTATGACGGCGATGGCGATGGGGCGATCGACGCGAAGGCCCTTTTCCTCGGCGATGCCGAAAGCGAGGTGCTTGAGCGAATCCTCCAGGAGAATGACGTGGGAAAGGTGGATATACTCAAAGTCGCTCACCACGGCTCAGCCCGCTCCCTCACTGCTCAGGAAGCCGCCTCGCTTAGTCCTTCCATCGCGCTCATCGGGGTAGGGGCCCGCAACCGCTACGGACACCCCGCACCCTCGACCTTGGAAATCCTGGAGGGCTGCGGCTGCGCCATCTATCGCACCGATGAGAATGGGGAGGTTACCTGTAAGCTCAGCCCTCATGCCATCACCGTGAGCTCCATGGCGTAGAATAGCCTTCATGGCTACATCAACTGACAAAGCATTGCTTCCCGCTTACCTCATCGTGGGCGGAGATGAGCTCAAGCGCCGCCGTGTCCTGGAGAAACTGCGCCAGCGCGTGGAGGCGTTAGGGGACCTCTCCTTCAACCACGACGAGTTCGATGGCGAAACCACCACCGGCACCGCCATCGCCTCGGCCTGCAATACGCTGCCCTTTGCCAGCGAAATGCGCCTGGTGGAGGTCAAAAACGGAGAGAAGCTGAAAAAGGCCGACAACGACGTGCTCGAGGCCTATCTGGCTGCACCGAGCCAAAGCACGGTGCTCGCCTTCTCCGCCGAGAAGCTCGCCAAGAATACCCGGCTTTACAAGGCTTTCGCCGCCCTGGGCTCACAAGCGGTCATCACCTGCGAGCCCATGAAGCGCTTCGAGCTCGTTCGCGCCGTGCGATCCATGGCCGCTGGCTACGGCTTCACCTTAAGCGAAAGCGCCGCTTCAAAGCTCATCGAACTTACAGGCGAGGATACGGTGCGCCTAGACTCCGAGCTGCGCAAGCTCGCCTTAGCCGCCAACCCCGATGGAACCATCGGCGAACGCGATGTGGCCACCCTGGTTGCACGAACCACCGTTGCCAAACCCTGGGAGCTCACCGATGCCTTATCCCGGCGCGACTTGAAGCAGTGCCTGGTGCTTTTGGGGCTTTGCGAGGATGCACCGCTGCGGTTGCTCGCCCTTTGCGTCGCCCGTCTCAGGGAACTCGCCTGCGCTCAGGCCCTGGAGGCTCGCGGGGAGGGGGCGAACCTCGCCAAGGAGCTGGGCCTTCAGCCCTGGCGCGTTAAGAACCTCACAGCTTGGGCCCGCAACTTCACGCCCGAGGAGCTGCGCCGCGCTTTCTCCTCGGCACGGGATTGCGAGCAGAAACTGAAAAGCACCTCCCTTGGGGATGCCGCCTTCCGCGATTGGGTCATCAGCACGGTAAGCTGAAGCGCCCAGAATCAGCTCTGAAACGAATCAGCCCCGCATTTGCGGGGCTGATCCTCTTGATATGCGGATGGACCCGAGGTCCAGCCAACAACGTTTTATTCGGCAGCTTCCTCAGCTGCTTCCTCGGCAGCCTCTTCAACAGCCTCTTCCGCAGCTTCAGCGGTCTCGGCTGCAACCTCATCGGCGGCTTCCTCGGCTTCCTCGGCAGCCTCTGCCTCAGCAGCTTCGGCCTTAGCGGCCTCTTCTGCTTCCTTGGCCTTGCGCTTGGCGGCCTTCTCCTCTTCTTTCAGCTGCTTCTCGCGACGCTTGGCCTTCTCTTCGCTGGCCTTGGCCATCTCGGCGTTGCGCTCTTCCTTGCGAGCAGCCTTCTTGCTGCCGGTCTTGGTCTTCTTCGGCGCAGCTTTCTCATAAGCCTCGATGTCGGCCGGGGTGACCACGGTATTGGCGAGCTTCATGACGCCGCTCTTGCGATTGGCTGCCTGATTCTTATGGAGCACGCCCTTGGAGACCGCTTTATCCATCAGTCGGCAGGCGGCGCAGGCGTATTGGTAAGCCTCGGCACCGTTACCGGCCTCCACAGCGTCTTTAACGTGACGCACGGCGGTTTTGATCTCGCTTTTGACTGCACGGTTGCGCATACGGCGTTTCTCGTTGGTGATATTGCGCTTCTTTTGACTCTTGATGTTTGCCACTCTTATTTCCTCCGTTTTAATCTTGTTTCCTAACGAAACTTCTAAATCTTAGCATAGAATGATTGAAACGTCGGTATAGATTCTGAAAGTAGGAAATTTGCCTCAACGCTCCACACATAAGCTGCCCCATGACCCTTCGCGCATCCGGAATTTCTCGATCATCGCCCACATAGACCATGGGAAATCCACGCTCTCTGATCGCATCCTGGAACAGACGGGCACGGTGGCTGAACGCGACATGCAAGAGCAACTGCTGGATACCATGGATATCGAGCGGGAGCGGGGCATCACCATCAAAAGCCAAGCGGTGCGCGTGGATTACACCGCCGACGACGGCGAGACCTACGAGTTCAACCTCATCGATACCCCGGGGCATGTGGACTTCACCTACGAGGTATCCCGCTCTTTAGCCGCCTGCGAAGGGGCGGTGCTTGTGGTGGATGCCACTCAGGGCGTGGAGGCCCAAACCGTGGCCAACGCCATGCTGGCCATGAACTCGAATCTGGAGGTCATACCTCTCATCAATAAGATAGACCTGCCGGCGGCGGACCCCGAGATGGCCCGGGAGCAGATCGAGGAGGGCCTGGCCATCCCCGCCGATGATGCCGTGCTCTGCTCGGCGAAGACCGGCGTTGGCGTCCACGAGCTCCTAGAGAGCATCGTCTACAACATCCCCGCGCCTGAAGGCGATCAGTCCGGTCCGCTGCGGGCGCTTATCTTCGATTCCTACTTCGACCCGTACCGAGGCGTGGTGGCCCTCATCCGCGTAGTGGACGGCTCGGTAGCCAAAGGCGATACCATCGCCATGATGGCCGCCAAAAGCGAGACCATCGTGGAGGAAGTGGGCGTACGCACCCCCACTGAAACCCCCATGGACGAGCTTTCCGTGGGCGATGTGGGCTATCTGGTCACCGGGTTCAAGGACGTGGCCCAAGTGAAGGTGGGCGACACCATCACCTTGAAATCCCATCCGGCAACCGAGGCCCTCCCGGGCTATCGCGATGTGAAACCCATGGTGTTCACGGGGCTGTTCCCCATCGAAGGCGATCAATACGAACCGCTGAAAGAGGCTCTGGAGAAGTTGGCCCTGAACGACCCGGCCCTGATCTGGGAGCCCGAAACCTCCCATGCCTTAGGCTTCGGCTTCCGTGTTGGTTTCTTAGGACTGCTCCACATGGAGGTCATCGAGGAGCGCTTGGAGCGCGAATTCGGGTTGGACCTGCTGGCCACGGCACCTTCGGTGGAATATCACGTTTACAAGACCAACGGCGAGATGGTCTCGCTCCATTCTCCCCAGGAGATGCCCGACCCCGCAGAGATCGACCGCATCGAGGAGCCCTTCCTCAATACGAAGATCCTCGTGCCGCCGGATTTCGTGGGCCCGGTCATGGATCTCACCACCTCCCGTCGCGGCAGGTTCATCACGATGAACTACCTTTCCTCCACCATGGTGGAGATAGAGTGGGAGATGCCCCTATCCGAGCTCATCATGGACTACTTCGACCGGCTGAAGTCCTCCACCAAGGGCTACGCTTCCTTGGACTACGAATTCGCTGGCTACCGGGAATCCAAGCTGGTGAAGCTGGACATCCTGCTGGCGGGCAAGCCGGTGGATGCCCTGAGCTTCATCATCCACAAGGACAAAGCCTACGACCGCGGGCGCGTGCTGGCGGCGAAGCTCAAGGAGATAATCCCGCGCCATATGTTCGAGGTGCCCATCCAAGCGGCGGTGGGCGGACGCGTCCTCGCCCGGGAAACGGTGAAAGCCAAACGCAAAGACGTGCTGGCCAAATGCTATGGTGGCGACATATCGCGCAAACGCAAGCTGCTGGAAAAGCAGAAAGAGGGCAAGAAGCGCATGAAGGCCATCGGCTCGGTGGAAGTGCCCCAAGATGCCTTCATGGCCATTCTGAAGGTGGATGACTAGATGGCTAAACGCGAGGAATACGATTGGTTGGAAGATCCTTTCGATGAGGCGAAGAACGCCCAGATCCAGCAAGAACTGGAAAGCGCCCGGCACCGCTCGCTGGTGCTCGCCATCGTAGCTGCAGTGGTTGTGCTGCTTGCTGTGCTCTTCTTCGCCTTGTCCTGCAGCGCTGTGACATTCCTCGGCGATGGCCTTGGAGTCTAGCAGGGCGCATAACACCTCTCTTCGGGAAGGCTGATGCTCATGGATGGGCTCTTCGGCGCATATAAGGCCATCTTGGCCCCCATGGCAGGCGTGACCGATGCCGCCTTCCGCACGCTTTGCCGCGAGCAAGGGGCAGACCTCACCTACACCGAGATGGTCTCTGCCAAGGGGCTTTCCTATGCCAATGAGAAGACGCGGCGGCTGGTGGACTTAGGACCAGGCGAGCAGGAGGTAGCCGTCCAGCTTTTCGGCCACGAGCCCGATACCGTAGCTGCCATGGCAGCCTGGGTGGAACAGGAGCTGGGGGAGCATCTGGCCTACATGGATATCAATATGGGATGCCCCGCCCGCAAGATCGTCACCAAAGGCGATGGCTCCGCCCTGATGAAGGACCCGCCTTTAGCCGCAGCGATCGTGGAGGCCACGAAGCGCGCCGTACAATGCCCTGTGACCTGTAAGATCCGCCGCGGGTGGTCTGCCGAGGAAGGGGAGAGCGCCGTGGATCTCGCCCGGTGCCTGGAGGCGGCCGGAGCGGACGCCGTGGCTGTGCACGGGAGATTCTCCACCCAGATGTATCGCGGCCGCGCCAACTGGGGGACGATTGCGCGGGTGAAGCAGGCCCTCTCTATTCCGGTTGTGGGAAACGGGGACGTGACCTGCGGCGCAGATGCGGTGCGCATGGTGAAGGAAACGCAGTGCGACGGCGTTATGGTAGCACGTGCGGCCGAAGGCAACCCTTGGGTGTTCGCCGATATGAAGGCGGCCTTGGAGGGACGCCCCGCCCCAGCACCCCCTACGCCCCAAGAACGCATGGAGACGGCAAAACGCCACGTGGCCATGCTCGCTGAGCTGAATGAAGGGCACCTTACCCCCATGCGCAAGCATGCCGCATGGTATGTGCGCGGCCTTCCCGGGGCGGCTGCAGCCCGGGGTCGGTTGAACGAATGTAGCACAGTGGGGGAATTCTTCGATGTATTCGACGAGATAGCGAGGCATGGCCATGCCGCATGACCCGTATAAGGCGCTCTACCTCCACGTACCCTTCTGCAAGAGCCGTTGCAACTACTGCGACTTCACCACCCGGGGCGTGGCACCGGACGACCCGCGCATCGATCAGTATGTGGAACGCCTGATCACCGAGGTACGGCGGCTGAGCAAAGCCGAGGAGCTGGGAGAGATCGAGACGGTCTATCTGGGCGGCGGCACACCGAGCTACCTGGGATCCCGGCGCCTGACGAGCCTGCTTTATGCTTTAGGGGTCTCGCTGGATCTGACCCGGGATTCCCTTGAGTTCACTATGGAAGCCAACCCCGAGAGCCTGGATGAGCGCCTGGTGAGAGACATCTGGGCTTTGGGGGTGAACCGCTTATCCATCGGGGTGCAGAGCTTCGATGACACGCTGCTCTCCCTGCTGGGGCGTCCCCACAGCGCCGAAGACGCCCGCCGGGCCCTGGAGTATGCCAAGGACCGCTTTGAGAACATAAGCGTGGATTTGATCTGCGGTATCCCCGGTCAGACCGACCGGTCCCTGGAAGCATCCCTTGAGGAGGCCGTAGCCGCAGGGGTATCCCATGTAAGCGTCTATCCCTTGAGCATCGAACCGGGCACGCCTCTTGACCGCCAGGTGTTGCGCGGCGAGATGGACCCTTGCAATGACGAGGCCCAGGCCCGCCAGATGCTTTTGGCTGAGTCCCTACTGACCAGCGCGGGCTATCACCGCTATGAGGTGGCAAGCTATTCATTGGAGGGCTTCGAGTGCCGCCACAACACCGCCTATTGGTCCGGCGTTCCCTATCTGGGGGTGGGGGAGGCCGCTGCAACCATGACGCAAAACGATGAGCGACGCATGCGCTTGACCGATGGCCAGGTCACCGACGACCTGACCCGCAGGCAAATGGAGGCAGAAGACCTCATGTTGGCCATGCGCATGACCCGCGGCGTGAGCGAGGAGCGCATCTCCGCTGCCCGTCCATACCTTCCGGGCTTGGACGATACCCTCCATTCCCTCGTTGAGCGCGGGCTCATAACCCACGACCAGCAGGCCTTCCGTCCCACCCGCCAAGGCTGGCTTCTCGGCAATGAGCTCTATGGGGCCTTCTTCGATTTAGGCGAATCCTAAACGAATGCCGGGGAATGCGCATATTCAGTGACACTTGCGAAACAAGGGTTAGCACTCCATCCTAGAGACTGCTAGAATACGTTGCGACTCAAGATAACCCCTGAAGGGAAGCCCAAAAGGGGAGTGAGGAAGAGGAGGCTGCGCGATCCATGCTTTCCGATCGCCGTCAAAAAGTGCTTGCAGCACTCATAGAGGAGTATGTGGCCCGCGCCATGCCGGTTGGCTCGCGCACCTTGGCCGAGCAGTACGGTTTCGATGTGAGCCCAGCCACTATCCGCAACGATCTCTCCGCCCTGGAAGAGGAAGGCTACATCTCCCAGCCCCACACCTCTGCCGGTCGCGTTCCCACCGATACCGGCTACCGAGCCTTCGTGGACCAGTTGATCGAAGACGGCCTGGAAGCCGACGACGAAGAAGCGCGCCGGGCCTTGGAAGCCCTGAAAGAGAGCGCCCGGGAACTCGATGAGCTCTTCGAACGCACCTCGAAGGTGCTCTCCCAGTTCACCGATTGCCTTTCGGTGGTAGCCCCGCCGGATCTCTCCCACCTGCATCGTTTGGGCATGCTCTCGCTCATGCGCCAGCCGGAATTCGTACGGACGGAATCCCTGATGCCCATCATGCAAATGCTGGAAGATGATACTATGTTGCTCCACGTGCTCGATACTGCAGCGGCGCGGGACGACAGGCCCGATGTGCGCATCGGCCGGGAAAACGACACCGAACAGCTGGCCGGCGTATCCGTGGTGGCCTGCCGCTTCGGTGCCGGCCCAGACGGCGGCATCGTAGCTGTCATAGGCCCCACCCGCATGAATTATATAAAGGCCCTCACAGCGGTACGGCTCGCCAGCCAAACCCTGGGATAGGCGCGACGGATGACCTTGAAAGGAAACCTCTAAATGGCCTCTGATCTATACGAAGTGCTTGGCGTCACCCGCGATGCCACCGAAGAGGAGATAAAGAAGGCGTTTCGTCGCCAAGCCCGCAAACTCCACCCGGATGTGAATAAATCACCCAATGCCGAGGAGGAGTTCAAGGAACTCAACGAGGCCTACGATATCCTTTCCGACCCCACCAAGCGCGCCTACTACGACCGCACCGGCTCCACTCCCGGAGCTGCAGGGGGCCACGACCCCTTCGGCGGCGGTTACGTGGACTTCGAGGACATCTTCGGTGGCGGTTTCGGCACCATGGGCGATATCTTCAGCTCGTTCTTCAGCGGCATGGGCGGTGCTGGCGGTACTCGGCGCGAGGGCCGTGACATGGGCGTGGGCCTGCGCATAACCTTGGAAGAGGCCGCTACCGGCGCGAAAAAGGAGATAGTCTATGACCGCCTTGCTCCTTGCCCCGATTGCGACGGCACGGGCTTAGGCGAAGACGGCAAGGAGGTCACCTGCCCTGAGTGCAACGGGTCGGGTCGCGTCTACAGCGTTCAGCGCACGTTCCTCGGCGATATGCGCACCACCTCCACCTGCAATGCCTGCGAGGGCACCGGCAAGATCATCGACAACCCTTGCGTGGAGTGCGGAGGCCAGGGCCGCATCCCCGATCGCCAACGCCTGACCGTGGAAGTGCCCGTGGGTATCCGCGATTCCCAACAGCTGCGCATCACCGGTTTCGGCGAAGCGGGCATGCGCGGTGCCCAATCGGGAAACCTCATCGTGACCTGCCGCGTGCAGCCCCACGATTTCTTTGAGCGCGAGGGCGATGCCCTGCACGCCATGGCGAAGATCTCCATGGTGCAGGCTGCCCTGGGGGCGGATATAGAGATTGACGGCATCCTGCCCGACGAGAAGATCACCGTGCCCATCCCCGAGGGCTGCCAAAACGACCAGGTGATCAAAGTGCGCGGCAAGGGCATGCCCAAATTCAAGAGCGACATGCGTGGGGACCTCTACGTCCATATCGAAGTGGTCATCCCTAAGAATCTCACGAAAAGCCAGCGGGAGCTGCTCGAACAGCTCGCCGATGACCTGGGGGATGAATACGCCCAATCCCGCTCGCCCCTTGAGAAGCTGCGCAACGTCTTCTCGTAGATGAACCTGCCATCCTCCATAGAGCGCTTCTCCATCGTCAACCTCGGTTGCAAGGTGAACCGCGTTGAATCCGACACCTTGGCCGAGCGTCTGCTGGGGCGTGGCCTGCAAAGCGCCCCTGCATCTGAGGCCGACTTGGTGATCATAAACACCTGCACCGTCACGGGTGAGGCGGAGAAGAAGACCCGAAAAGCGGTCCGCAAGGCCTTAAAGGATGCTCCGGACGCAACCGTTGTGGTCACCGGCTGTGCCGCCACCATGGATCCGAGCTTCTATGAGGCCCTGGACGAACGGGTATCGGTGATCCCCAAAGGGGATCTCCTTGAGAACAGCTTCCTCCCGAAGACGCCAAACACCATGCGCCTGGGAGCCGGTTTCCCCACCCGCGTGGGCATCAAGGCCCAGGATGGCTGCGATAACGCCTGCACCTACTGCATCGTCCATGTGGCCCGCGGCCCGGCGCGAAGCACCCCCTTCGATGAGGTGGTCTCCGAATGCAAGCGCTACCTGCAGGACGGGGTGAAAGAGCTCGTTTTAACAGGAATCGACCTGGGAAGATACCAATGGGAAGGCCGAGGCCTGGCCAGTCTTCTCTCCGCGCTGCTTGAAGCCAGCTCCCAGCAGGCAACCGCAGACGAGCATCCCTGCCGTTTTCGCCTCTCGTCAGTGGAGCCTTTGAGCCTAAGCGAGCCTCTGATTGAGCTGCTGGCTACATCGGAAGGGCTTCTCTGCCGCCATTTGCACCTGCCATTGCAGTCCGGCTCCTCTTCGGTGCTCGCAGCCATGGGACGACCCTACAGCCGCGAGCGCTTCCTGGCGCTCACCGCAGAGCTCTATGAGCGCATCCCGAGCCTTTCCCTCACCACAGACATCATCTGTGGCTTTCCCGGCGAGACCGATGACGACTTCGCCTGCACCTTAAGCGCGGCGCGGGAGGCTCGCTTCTCCAAGATACACGTGTTTCCCTACTCCCAAAGGCCGGGCACCCCAGCAGCGAGACGACCCGACCAGATAGACCCGGCTTTGAAGCGCCAACGCACCTCTGAAATGCGAAAACTCGCTGATGAGCTGCGCCAGGATGATTTCAACCGCCGCCGGGGGAGCACCGAGCTCTGCCTCGTGGAACCCGACCGGGCGCTAACGGAGAGCTATCATGAATTGCCCGTGGATGCGGCCTGGACCATCGGCACCCTGCAAAAGACGCTCGTTCACTGATACAATCTGCCTATGGATGAGAGAACCGTTTTAGAGATAGAGTTGCCCCCGGGCCTGGACGCATCGCTGATCACCGGCCAGCATGACCGGTATCTGCATCTGATCCAAGACCTGTTGGAGAGCTCTGTGGCGTTGCGAGGCAACCGTCTGCACCTATCCGGTGATGCCAATGCCGTTGCCTTGGCCGAGCGCCTGTTCACGGAGATAATCGCCCGCATCCAAGGGGGCGAGTCGCTGGATGAGGACTCCCTGCGGCGCCTGGCGCTTCTGCTCTCCAGCAGCGACCTGGCCCCGGCTGATTTGCGCCGCGATGTCATCTTAACCCATCGCGGTAAGGTGATACGCCCCAAAACCGCAGGTCAGAAGAAGTTCGTCGATGCCATCCGCAGCCATCCCATCACCTTCGGCTTAGGCCCAGCCGGCACGGGGAAGACCTTCCTCGCCTGCGCCATGGCCGTCTCGGCTCTGAAGGATAAAGAAGTGGGACGCATTGTGCTCACCCGGCCCATCGTGGAGGCAGGGGAGAGCCTGGGGTTTCTCCCCGGCACCATCATGGAGAAGGTGGACCCTTACATCCGCCCTCTCTATGATGCCCTCTTCGACTTGATGGATGTTGAGAAGGCCGTACGGCTCATCGAAGACGGAACCATAGAGATCACCCCTTTGGCCTTCATGCGCGGGCGCACCTTCAACGACTGCTATGTCATCTTGGATGAAGCCCAGAACACCACGCCCGAGCAGATGAAGATGTTCCTCACCCGCTTGGGCTTCGGCACCAAGATGATCATCACCGGCGATGAATCACAGTCGGATTCCCCGCGGGGTGCCGAGGGCATCCGCAGCGCCAAAGCCCATCTGAGCGCTCTGGACCAGATAGCCTTTTGCCAGCTCAAAGGCACCGATGTGGTTCGCAATTCCCTGGTAGCCGAGATAGTGGCCGCCTACGAGAAACCCGCAGACCCCTCAGGAGGCGAGCATTGATGGAGATAATCATCGAAGACGAGCAAGGCGATGGCTCTGTGCTCCAGCTCTTCGCCATGGAAGACCTCGCACGGCTCGTGCTCGGCCATGAGGAGGTGCCCGCTTCCACGGAAGTCTCCATCACGTTTGTGACCGAGGAGAGGATCCACGAGCTCAACCGCGAATTCCGCTCTCAAGACAGGCCCACCGATGTGCTCTCCTTCGAATGCGACGGCGTTGCCGATGGCTTTGCCGACGCTACCGCTGAGGGCATGCCCTTCGAGCTGGGGGATATCGTCATAGCCCCGGCCCTGGCAAAGCGTCAGGCCGCTGAATACGGTTTGGATGCCGCAGAGGAACTCAGCTTGCTCATCACCCACGGGCTGCTGCATCTGTGCGGCTATGACCACTTGGACGACATCGAAGCCGAGGCCATGGAGGCACGGGAGGTGGAACTGCTCACCGAGTTCTGGGGACGTCCCTTCAAGCGTCACCGGATGGCGGGCTGAGCTGTGGCCCATCCGTTTCTCCACTCCTTCGCCTTCGCAGGCAAAGGCATCCTCTACACCTTCAAGGAAGGGCGCAATTTCAAAGTGCAGCTCGGATTCGCCGCAGCGGCCTTGGGTCTTTGCGCTCTGCTTTCAGTCAGCCCCACCGAATGGATTGTGGTGATACTCTGCATCGCAACGGTTTTAGGCAGCGAATGCTTGAACACCGCCATCGAAGCCGCTGTGGACCTCTCAAGCCCTGATATCCATCCTTTGGCCGGGGCCGCCAAGGACTGCGCCGCTGGCGGCGTGCTCCTTGCCTCGGCTGCATCCCTGGTCATCGGACTCATCATCTTCTTGCCGCGCCTCTGGAACCTCTTCTTCGCTTAAGGAGCCCCAATGCCTTCGAACCCGTCCATCCCTTCTGACTTCCGCTCGGGATTCCTCACGTTGGTGGGACGCCCCAACGCCGGTAAATCCACGCTGCTCAATGCCATCATGGGCAAGAAGATCGCCATCACCTCCGATACGGCCCAGACGACCCGCCACCGGTTTCGCGCCATCGCCACCGCCGATGACTATCAACTGATCATCGTGGATACCCCGGGCATCCATAAGCCCCACGATGCCCTGGGAGAAGAGCTCAACACCTCTGCAGTCAAAGCCTTGGAGGATGTGGATGCGATCGCCATGCTCATAGACGCCTCCCAGCCTGTTGGCACCGGCGATCAGTGGGTGGCAAGCCAGCTTGCCCGTATCCCCACGAAGAAGGTCCTGGTGCTCTCCAAGACCGACCTGGTGGATGAGAAGACCCTTGAGGCCCAGCGTGAAGCGGCGAGCGAGCTTGCGCCTTGGGATGATATCCTGTGCTGCTCGGCACTCATCCCCCAAAGCGTGGAGGAGTTCGTCGAGCGCATCGTGCCCCTCATGCCTGAAGGCCCCCAATGGTTTCCCGCCGACATGGAGACAGACCAGCCCTTGGAGGTCATCGTGGCCGAATTCATCCGCGAGAAAGTGCTCAGGAACTTTCGCGACGAGATCCCCCATGCCATCGGCGTGCAAACCGAGGAACTCTCCTATTCCGCCAAGAAGGACCTCTATCGCATCAGCGCCATCATCTACACCGAGCAGGAAAGCCAGAAGGGCATGATCATCGGCAAGGGGGGAGCGGCCATCAAGGCCATCGGCACCGAGGCGCGCTGTGACCTTGAACGGCTGCTCGGCTGCCGGGTGTTTTTGGACCTGCGCGTGAAGGTGAAGAAGAATTGGAGGAAAGACGCCAGCCAGATACGCCGCTTCGGCTACGGAGAAGGCGCCTAAACGGTCAACGACGGGAACACGACCCCGCAAGCCCTCCATAAGTTTCCGTTCAGTGCCGAAAATGGGACTAATTGAGATAGAATAATCGTTTGACCGATAGGAGGAAACGCCGGCCCTATGCTCTGCCCCAACTGTGAAACAGAGAACAGCGAGGACGCTCGCCTTTGCAGCGAATGCGGTTTCCCTTTGAGCGGGGCCGTAGCGCGTGGCGGCGGCGCTGCCTCGTTTGCGCGGAGCACCCCTGCCTATAGCCGGCCCTCCACCCCCGAGCCCGCTCCCGAACCCGATTGGGAGAGCCGTTCCTATGATGCGCCTCGCCGCCCTTCGCGGCGCACCTCGTCTCTGGAAGAGGAGCTCGCCGCCCAGAAGACCGGCTTTTCCTGGGAACCGCGGGCCAAACAGCCCTTCGAGGGCTTCGAGGGGGAAGAGGAGAACATCTTCCGCCAGGAGCCGGCCTCCCAAGCCGTCACGGAAGATGCTGCGCCATCCCCCGAGGCGGAATCCTTCGAGGAATATAGCGAGTATGAGGAATACACCGGGTTCGGCGCCCAGGACGCCTTCAACTCCTTCGATGGCTTCAATACGTTCGTCACCGGGCAAAACGCCTTTGAGCCGGAGCTCATCGGCTACGAAGCCGAAGCAGACTACACCCGCCCCTTGGAAAGCGGCGTTGCCCTTGATGGGGAGGGCGCCTTAAGCGAGACAGCATCGGGCAATACCCTGAAGTTCGATGACGATGACCCGTTTTTCAGCCCCAACGCCTCTGGCCTCAATCTCGACCATACCGGCGTCATGGAGCCTTTCACCTTGGATGGGGAAAACGCTCAGGACAAGGCGCGCAACTACCGGATCGCACCGCCCGAACGCCGCTTCAGCGGCAAGCAGATAGCGCTCATCGTGGGTGGCATCGTGGTCATCGCCGTGGCCGCCATCGCCGTCATAGGTTTCGCGCTGGGCCTGTGGGGAGGTGTGGCCGTACCCAATGTGGTGGGCATGTCCCAACAGGATGCCGAGGCCGCCCTGACCGAGAAGGGCTTCACCACCAAGGTGATGCAGGTGAAATCCGACGAAGTTGAGGGCCGCGTGCTCATCATGGATCCGGGCGCAGGCACCTTCGCCGAAGAGGGCTCCGAGGTCATCATACACGTGGCCACAGCCCGCACCATCCCCAATGTGGTGGGCATGACCTTAGAGGAGGCCCAAGCCGCCCTGGCCGAAGCGGGATACACCAACGTGAAGACCAATGTGCAATACACCGATGAGGAGGAGGAGGGCATCGTCCTCTCCATCACCCCCGAACCCGATTCCCGGGCCCGCAGCAGCGTGGAGATCACTATCACGGTCTCTGAGAACTACCGCGTACCTGATATCTCGGGCATGAGCCTGGAAGAGGCTCAGAAGGCCATCGAGGATGCCGAGCTCACGCCTACCATCATGTACATCGATACCGACCAATACCCCGATGGCAGCGTCATCGGCACAGACCCCGAAGCCGGCACCAAAGTATCCCAAGGCGCCTATGTGGCCATCACCATCGCCCGGTTGCGGGGCGTGGAGCTCGTAGCCTTGGCTGAAGACCTGATCGCCGAGGGCAAGACCATAGAGATCGGCGGCGTGAACTATCAGATAGAATCCGTCTCGTCCATGAGCTATCAAGGCGATGACATCGTTGCGTTCACCATAACCGCCAAGCCCTTCGTCAACTTCTTCGGGGAAACGCTTTTCGCCAGCTCATCCCAAACCGTCACCGGTCAGATCTCCTTCGATTCAAACAACCAGGTTCTGGGGATCTATTAGCCGCCCATGGCATCCAAGACCTATAAGACCCGCGCCATCGTGCTGAAGAAAACGCGGCTCGGGGAAAAGGACCTCATCATCACCTTGATAGGGGAAAGCGGAAGCCTGATCAAGGCTGTGGCCAAAGGGGCCCGCAAGCCGGGCAGCTCCAAAGCAGCGACCTTGGAGCTCTTCTCCACGGTGGACCTGCTTTTGGTCCAGGGTCGCTCCCTGGACATAGTGAGCGACGCCGCCCTGGTACCCGGGAAAACACCCCTCACCTCCTTGGAGGCCTCAACCTGCGCCTCACCGTTGGCAGAGCTTCTGAGCCTGGTGGCCCAAGAACAGCTGGAGCAGCCCCGGCTCTTCCAGCTTGCCCAAGCGAGCTTCGACGCTCTGGGCCAGGCCAGTGACGTGAATCGTCTGTTCATCACCGCTGCTTCCCTTTGGAAGGTCCTTGGTCAGGCCGGATTCAAGCCCAGCTTCTCCCAGTGCCCCCACTGCGGCCAGGAGGTGCTTGGGGAAGGGGAGGGGTGTTTGCGCTTCTCACCTGAGGAAGGCGGGGTGCTCTGTACCCAAGCCCCCCAGGCTTTCGATGCCCTGCGGGTGGACCGGGAGGTGCTGCGCTGGTGCTCGTTCGCCCTTCAGGGCCGCTATGATGAGCTTCTGAACACCTCAGTGGATACCCAGACCGCCCGAGCGCTTCTCAACCTTGCCCGCCAATGGATGGTCGCCCACATCGGCCGTCCCCTTCGCTCCTTGGATTTTGTTGTAACATCGAATCTGATATGCACCAGATGAATAGGATCTGAAAGATTACGCTCAGAAGCTCCGCAGCCTTCGCTCCACCTTCCAGATCCTATTCATCTGGTGCGTGTCCTACCTGACAAGAGAAGCAAGGAGGGACCGATGACCACCTACCACCCCCGCGGCGTGTGCTCGCAGCGCATCGATTTCACTATCACCGACCAGGGGAAACTGACTGACGTATCTTTTCTCGGCGGCTGTAACGGCAACCTCAAGGCCATCGCCAAGCTCATAGAGGGCAAGGATGCCCAGGAGGTCATAGACCTCTTGGAAGGCAACACCTGCGGCCCCCGCTCCACCTCCTGCGCCGACCAGCTGGCCCAGGGACTTAAGGAGGCTTTGAGCCGCTAGCCGGGACTCTGTGCGCAAAACGTGGACATTTCGGCGTCTTTCCCCAAATACAGGTAGAATAGACAAGCTGTGCGAAAACGCAGCAACGCTTAAGGCTTGGATCCGATGACCACCGCATGGGACCCCAGCTTTAAGGGAGCCATGAACTACGGAAAAGGAAGGTGGAAAAGCATGGCAGAGAAACTGAGCATCTCCAAGGAGCGCACCGCAGAACTCGTGAAGGAGTTCGGGGGCGACGAGAAGAACACCGGCAACGTGGAAGTGCAGGTGGCCATCCTCACCGAGCGCATCCGCAACCTCACGGAGCATCTCAAGACCCACAAGAAGGACAATCACACCCGTCGCGGCCTGATGAAGCTCATCGGTAAACGCCGTGGCCTGCTGAAATACATCAAGCAGCGCAACATCGACCAATACCGCGCCTTGGTGCAGAAGCTTGGCATCCGCGACAATATCTAGGCACTGAGAACCCGCGGGAAGCGGGTTCTTTCACAAAGAGGAACAAAGAGGAAGAGGAAAGAATAAGCATGGAGAAGATCGTCGAAGAATTCGAACTCTACGGCAAGACCTATCGACTGGAAACCGGCGAGCTCGCCAAACAGGCAACCGGTGCGGTAGTGGTATGCCAGGGCGACACCACGGTGCTGGTGACCGCCGTTATTTCCAAAGATGAGAAGGACTATGATTTCTTCCCGCTCACCGTTGACTACATCGAGAAGATGTATGCCGTGGGCCGCATCCCCGGCGGGTATCTGAAGCGCGAATCCCGTCCGTCTGAGAAGGGCACCTTAACGGCCCGCATGATCGACCGTCCCATCCGCCCCGGCTTCGCCGACGGCTTCAAGCGTGAGGTCCATGTGGTGGCCACCACCCTGGTGGCAGACCAGATCAACCCCATCGACAACATCTGCGTCATGGGCGCTTCCGCCGCCTTGATGATCGGCGACGCGCCTTTCGATGGTCCTTGCGCCTGCGTGCGCGTGGGCCGCGACATCCAGACCGGCGATTTCATCTGCAACCCCACCTATGAGGAGCAGGAGAACTCGGATCTGGACCTGGTCATCGCAGGCACCACCGATTACATCTCCATGATCGAGGCCGGCGCCGAGGAGATCTCCGAAGAGGACATGCTCGCCGCCATGAGCTTCGGCCAGACGGCTATCGCCCAGTTCTGCGAGGCTCAGCAGCGCTTCCTGGACCGTTGCACCATCGAGAGCCGCGAGTGGCCCGTCCATCAGGCAGACCCCTGCATCGAGGAGCGCGTGGGCAAATACGCCGCCGATATGAGCGCCGCCCTGAAGGACCCGGACAAGCTCGCCCGCATGGAGAAGGTGGAGGAGCTCAAGGCCCGCATCGAATCCGAGCAGTTCAGCGACGAGGAGCGCCTGGCATGGAAGGGCGACATCGCCGCAGCCTTGAAGAGCCTGGAGAAGCATGCCATGCGCGCGATGATCATCGAGACCGGTGAGCGTGCCGACGGCCGCACCCCCGAGGAGATCCGCCCCCTCTACATCGTGCCGGGTTATCTGCCGCGCGTCCATGGTTCGGGCCTCTTCCAGCGCGGCCAGACCCAGGTGCTCTCCATCTGCACCTTGGGCATGCTCAACGAATGGCAGCGCCTGGATACCATCGAACCCGTGGACGGCAAACGCTACATGCACCATTACAACTTCCCGCCCTATTGCACCGGTGAGGCCGGCCGCATGGGAGCGCCGAAGCGCCGCGAAGTGGGCCACGGCGCCCTGGCCGAGCGCGCGCTGAAGCCGGTGCTCCCCAGCGAGGATGAATTCCCTTACGCCATCCGCGTGGTCTCGGAGGTGCTGGAGTCCAACGGCTCTTCCTCCATGGCCTCCACCTGCGGTTCCACCTTGGCCCTCATGGACGCAGGCGTGCCCATCAAGGCCCCGGTCTCCGGCATCGCCATGGGCCTCATCAAGGAGGGCGATGACGTGGTGATCCTGTCGGACATCCAGGGCATCGAGGACTTCCTGGGCGATATGGACTTCAAGGTGACCGGCACCGAGGCCGGCATCACCGCCTTGCAGATGGATAACAAGGCCCGCGGCCTTTCGGTTGAGATCCTCGCTCGCGCCCTTGAGCAGGCAAAACGCGGCCGTGCCTTCATCCTGCAGGCCATGCTGGAGAAGATTCCTGCTCCCCGTGAGACCCTTTCGGACTACGCGCCGCGCATCGAGACCATCCACATCCCCGTGGATAAGATCCGCGACGTCATCGGCTCGGGTGGCAAGGTGGTGCGCGGCATCCAAGAGGAAACCGGCGTGTCCATCGACATCCAAGAAGACGGCACCATCCATATCGCCGCCGTAGACGGCGAAGCCGGAGAGGCCGCCAAGGCCATGATCTTGGGCATCGTGAAAGAGCCCGAGGTGGGCGAGGAGTACGAAGGCGAAGTGGTGGGCATCAAGGACTTCGGCGCTTTCGTGAAGCTCACTCCGGCGAAAGACGGCCTGCTCCACATCTCCCGTGTGGCCAACGGCCGCGTGGGCAAGGTGGAAGACGTGCTGTCCGTGGGCGATACGGTGAAGGTGGTCGTTTTGGATGTTGATCCCAAAAACGGCAAGATCTCCCTTGACCGCCTGGATAAGCCCGATGTAGCCGGTGGCGACGACAATCGCGGCAACCATGGCGAGCGTCCCCATCACAACGATAACCACCGGGATCGCAAGCCGCGCCGCAGCCATGGAGCCTAGGGCTGTGATCCGCGTCGCTGTTGCCGGCTGTGCCGGTCGCATGGGCACAGCCGTGGTGAATGCCGTATCCGATGCCGCAGACATGGAATTGGTCTGCGGCATCGACCCGCACGGGACCGCGTCATCCTTTCCCGTCTACAAGGACATAGTTGAAGCCCTCGCCGAAGAGAGCTTCGATGTGCTCGTTGATTTCACCGCTCCTTCGGTGGTGGCGGGCAACCTTGAGGCGGCGCTGCCCCAAGGGGTGAACTGCGTTGTGGGCACAACGGGGCTTTCCACCGAGGAGCTTGAGCGCCTCGCTGCTCTCGCATCCCCAGGGACATGCCTGTTCTACGCCCCCAACTTCACCACGGGAGCCGTGCTCATGATGGAGTTCGCCAAGGCGGCGGCTCCCTATTTCCCCCAGGCCGAGGTGATGGAGTTCCATCATTGCCGCAAGAAGGACGCCCCATCGGGTACGGCCGTCCGCACAGCCCAGCTCATAGCCCAAGCCCGGGATGGCGAACCCTCAGAGGCCCCCGGGGCCGAAACCGAGGTGAATGGCTGCGAGGGGGCCCGGGGCGCCTTGGTAGAGGGGATCCCCGTCCATTCGGTGCGCTCCATGGGCTATGTGGCCAGCCAAGAGGTGATCTTCGGCTCTTTGGGGCAAACCCTCACCATCCGCCACGATTCCTGGGACACCGGTTCCTATATGCCGGGGGTATTGCTGGGAATCCGCTCGGTAGGGGACCGAAGCGGGCTCATCGTGGGCCTGGAGAACTTCATGCAATAAGACTAGGCGGCGATTTCTGCCATAATGGTGGCAGGAACATCGCCGAGCTTCGAGGAGCAAACAATGGCTGAACCACAATTCGGACGCCTTATCACCGCTGCCATCACCCCATTCGACCGTGACGGGGAGCTGGACATCCCGCGCACCGAGGAATTCACCGAGCGCCTCATAGCCGGTGGCACCGATGCCATCATCGTGTGCGGCACCACTGGCGAGAGCCCCACGGTGTTCTACCCTCAGAAGATGCAGGTGATAGAAGCGGTGGTCAAGACCGCTGCAGGCCGTGTGCCCGTCATAGCCAACGTGGGCGATAACTGCACCGCCGACACGGTGGATTTCGCCGCCGACGTGGCCCCGTTAGGGGTAGACGGGTTCATGTGCGTGGTTCCCTACTACAACAAGCCTCCCCAAGAGGGGCTCTACCAGCACTTCAAGACCATCGCCCGCTCCACGGAGCTGCCCATCATCCTTTACAACATCCCCAGTCGCTGCGTGGTGAACATGACTGCGGATACCACGTTGCGCCTAGCCGACGAATGCCGGAACATCGTGGCCATAAAGGAGGCCTCGGGCGATATCGAGCAGGTGAAGGCGATCCTTGCCGGGGCCCCGGAGGATTTTTCGGTTTATTCCGGTGACGATTCCTTTACATTGCCCCTGATGGAGGCCGGTGGCACCGGCGTCATCTCTACCATATCCAATGTGGCAACGGCCCCGATGAAAGCCATCGTGGACGCGGCCGCCGAGGGGCGCTGGGATGAAGCCCGGGCCTTGAATGAAGAGCTCCTGCCGCTCATGGTGGGGCTTTTCGCCACCACCAATCCCATTCTGGTGAAGGAAGCCTTGGATCTGGTGGGCTTTCCCGTGGGTGGCGTGCGCCTGCCTTTGGTGCCGGCCACATCTGAACAACGGGAGGAACTGAAGCGCGTCATGCAGATAACCGGCGTGCTCTGATCTTGGACGGAAGCATGCTTCAGGCATGCATTGAGATAGAAGAAGGCATCCCACGCGCCTGAAGGCCGGGGTGCCGAATGAAGAATGAAACGAGGTATGAATGACCCAGGGAAACGAGGGTTCTAAACCCGAGCGCAAGCATGGGCAGAATCAGAAAGACGGGCAGAACCAGAAGGGCTCGGCCCCGAATCAGCGGCGCAAGCGCAATGGCCGCGAAACGAAATCGATCAAGTACGTGAAGTTGGAGAAGGAGCGGCCGAGCCTCACGCGCGATGCCACCTCCGCCAAGCAGGCATCCAAGCAAAACCAGCACCATAAGCCGCGCCGCGGCTCGGGCAACGCCAAGAAGAAGGGCGCACAGCTGAAGATCATCCCCTTGGGTGGCCTGGATGCCATCGGCAAGAACATGACCGTATTCGAATGCGGCAACGACATGGTGCTCGATGACGCAGGCCTCATGTTCCCCGATGACGACCATCCCGGCATCGACCTCATCCTGCCGGACTACACCTATGTATTGGAGAACGCCGACAAGCTCCGCGGCATCGTGATCACCCACGGTCACGAGGACCACACTGGCAGTTTGCCCTACCTTTACAAGGACCTGGGCAAAGACGTGCCCATCTACGCTTCCAAATTCACCCTCGGCCTCATCGAGGGCAAGTTCAAGGAGCACCGCATCAAAAACGCCAAACTGGTGGAGGTCAATCCCGGCGACAAGATAAAGCTAGGCTGCATCGAGGTGGAATTCTTCGCGGTGAACCACTCCATCCCCGGCGCTTTGGGCGTGCTTTTCCGCAGCCCCGCGGGCAATGTGCTCCATACCGGCGACTTCAAGCTGGACCAGACGCCCATCGATGGCATCACCACCGATTTCGCAGCCCTTTCCCGTTTCAACCAGGAGGGCGTGGACCTCATGCTCTCGGATTCCACCAACGCCATGAAAAAGGAGTTCACCCCCTCTGAGCGCGAGGTGGGTAAAGAGCTCGCCCGTATCATCAAGCAGGCGAAGGGCCGCGTGGTCATCGCCTCCTTCGCCAGCCAGATCCACCGGATGCAGCAGATCTGCGATGCCGCCGTGGCCAATGGCCGCAAGGTGGTGGTCACCGGCCGCTCCATGATCCAAAACACCGATATTGCCCGCAAGCTCGGCTATCTGAACATCGATGACAAGGACCTGGTGGATGCTTACGAGCTTTCCGGTATCCCGCCAGAGAAAGTGGTGGTCATGTGCACCGGCTCCCAAGGCGAGCCCCTGTCCGCCCTCTCCCGCATCGCCAGCGGCCTGCATAAGACCATAGAGATAGATGAGGGCGATACGGTGATCATCTCCGCCACGCCGGTGCCGGGCAACGAGAAGGCTGTGACCCGCGTGATCAACCTCCTGTCGAAGATCGGAGCCGATGTCTACGACAAATCCCGGGCCATGGTGCACGTATCGGGCCATGCCGGCGCCGAGGAGCTGAAGCTCGTGCTCTCCATCGTGCAGCCGAAATCGTTCATGCCGGTCCATGGTGAGGCCGCCCATCTGCGGGCCCATGCCCATCTGGCCGAGGAGACGGGGGTTCCGCCCGAGAACATCTTCATCTGCGAGAACGGTGAGGGCTTGGTGCTGGATTCAGGAGGCGTGCGCCTGGGCGACACCGTCCAAAGCGGCGTGGTCTATGTGGATGGCCTCTCGGTGGGGGATACCTCCCAGGATGTGCTGGATGAGCGCGTCACCTTGGGCGCGCAGGGCTTCGCCGTGCTCTCGGCGGCCTACAATCCCAAAACCCGCAAGCTCGCCGCACCCATCGCCATTGAGATGCATGGCATCACAGGCGGAGACGACCCCTATGTGGCTGTGGAGGCCAAAGAGGCCGTGGAGGCGGCGCTCAAGAAGCATCTGCAGAAGGGCGCCACATTGGCTGAGCTGCGCAAAGCGGGAAGGGATACCCTGCTCAACCTGCTCTGGGAGCGCACCAAGCAACGCCCCATGGTGGTATCCACCATTCTGGAGGTCTGAGGCGGCCTGAAGCGCATTTGGTTTATAATTACTGCGTTGAATCGTAGTAGAAATGCAGCATAAGGATCTATCTTGGCTAACAAACAGTCCAGCAAGAAGAGCCCGGCAGCCTCTGGCTCCTCCGGCTCTTCTGCGCCTCGCAAACGGGCTTTGGCCCCTTCTGAGAAGAACGTCCGCCGTAAGCTCTCTTCCATAGAGTTCGAAGAAGAGCGCTCGTTTCTGGATGACCGCACCAAGCGCACCATCATCGCCATCCTGTTCTTCGCCTGCGCCTGCGCTCTCATGCTCATCGTGGTGCTGCCCGGCAACGCCATGGTCTCCTCTGCGCTCTCCTACATCCTGCACGTGGGACTGGGCATAGGCGCCTACATCCTGCCCGTGGTCTTGGCGATCATCGGCATCACCTTCATCGCGCGCTTCGATTCCGAACGCGTACCCGCCCGGGTCATCTTGGGACTCTTCATCGTCTATCTGGGATTGCTCATCCTATTGGCCTTGCTCACCCCCGGGCTGGGGGATATCGCCAACGCTGAGACCATCATCTTCCTGGACGAGAACACCACCACCCACGGAGGGCTCGTGGGGGCCGGACCCGGTTGGGTGGGTCTTGCGCTTTTCGGTTTGCCCATCGCCATCATCATAGCCTTGAGCATCATCGCCATCGGTTTCGCCGTCATCGGCTTCTCCATCCATCGCTTAGCCGAGACCATCGCCCGGCGCCGTGCCATCAAGCGCCAGAGGGAAGAAGAGGCCTTGGATGTGGCTCCGGCCCAGCCCTATATACCGGCCATGGCTGAAGGCAAGCGTCCACGGCGAAGCGGGGAAGTGGATAGCGCCTCGCTCACCCGCCCCTTAGACGACATCGAGCCAGCATCGGTGGATGCCACCGTGGCTTTCATCCCCGCAAGCCCCGCTTCCCGGCTCTCTGGAAGCCTTGAGGGCGGACGTCACCGCCCGGTTCCCAAGGGTGAGACCCAAAGCTTCACCCGCAAGCTCGGTCAGACCCGCACCGAAGAGGAACCGCCCGCTCCCAAAACCAAGGCGGCTAAGGGCTCCCCCAAGAAAGCCAAGGCAAAAGCTGCTCCGGAGCCTGACGGCCTGCGCAGTCCCGATGATACCTTCCAACTCCCTGACAGGTCCCTTCTCAAAGTGAGCCGGAGCAAGGCGAAGAGTAAGAGCTTTGAGGAGGAGCTGCGCCAAACGGCCGCCCACCTCCAGCAGACCATGGAGGATTTCGGCATCATGGCCACGGTTGTGGATTGGATCTCCGGTCCCACCGTGACGCTGTTCGAGGTGGATCTGCCCGCCGGCGTGCGCGTAAGCCGCCTCACCGCCCTGAAAGACGACATCGCCCTCGCCCTTGCTGCCCCGGGGGTGCGCATCTTCGCCCCCATACCCAACACCCATTTCGTGGGCATCGAGGTGCCCAACCGCCAGCGTGATAACGTGTTGCTCGGGGATATCCTGAAATCCGTGAAGGGCGGCCCGTTGGAGGTGGCCATCGGCAAAGACGTGGAAGGCAACCCCATCATCGAGGATCTGGCCCGCATGCCGCATCTACTCATCGGCGGCACCACCGGCTCGGGCAAATCAGTTGGCATCAACGCCATGATCATGTCCATCCTCATGCGCTCTACTCCTTCCCAAGTTCGCTTCATCATGATCGACCCCAAGCGGGTGGAATTCGCCCCTTACGACGGCATCCCGCACCTCTATGTGCCCGTTGTCACCGAACCCAAGGAAGCCGCGAGCGCCCTTTCCTGGGGCGTTGCCGAGATGGAGCTGCGTCTGAAGACCTTCCAGAAGGCCGGGGTGCGCAACATCACCTCCTTCAATGAGCTGGTGGTGAGCGGACGGCTTTCAGCCATGGCTGAGGACGGCACCATAGACAAGGCGAAATTCCCCCAGCCCCAGTACCTCGATACCCCCATGCCCTATATCGTGATCGTGATAGACGAGTTGGCCGACCTCATGATGAACGTGGGCAAGGAGGTGGAGTTCTCCATCAGCCGCATCGCCCAGCTGGCCCGTGCTGCCGGCATCCACCTCATCGTGGCCACTCAGCGGCCATCGGCCAATGTGGTCACGGGACTCATCAAGGCGAACATCACCACCCGCATCGCCTACAACGTGGCATCCGGCCTGGATAGCCGCGTGATCTTGGACACCACCGGCGCAGAGAGCCTCATCGGCCTGGGCGATCTGCTCATCTCCAAACCGGAGTTGGGACGCCCTTTGCGCGTTCAGGGATGCTTCACCTCCGATGAAGAAATTGCGACGGTGGTGGAATTCATCAAATCCCAAGGCGAACCCGAGTATCATTCAGAGATACTGAAAACGAATCTGGTTACGTTAGGTGATTCGGCCCCCGATGGCTCGGGTGGCAGCGGTGGCGGCGATGACCCGCTCATCTGGGATGCAGCGGAGATAGTGGTGGCCACCGGCCTGGGTTCGACATCTAACATCCAGCGGAAGCTCAAGGTGGGATATGCCCGGGCTGGCCGTATAATGGATATGCTGGAAGAGAAGGGCGTTGTAGGCGCACCCAACGGCTCCAAGCCGCGTGAGGTGCTCGTTGACGCCTTGGAGCTGGAAGCGCTGAAGGCCTTCGAGGCCAACGACGCAGACTAACGAGGAGCTATCGTGGCACAGGTGACATCGGGCAGAGTGCTCCGTGAGACCCGGGAGCGCAAAGGCTATGACCTTACCACTGTTGCGCGGCGCCTGCGCATCCGCCCGGATATCCTGCGCGCCATCGAGGCTAACGATTTCTCCTCCATGCCCCCGCGGGGCTATACCCGCAATATGATCAACGCCTATGCACGGCTCTTAGGGCTCAACCCCACGGAGATCGTGAACATGTTCTTGGATGAATCCTATGCCCATCAGGTGCAAAAGGCCCGTTCAGCGGCACCTTCAGCCGGCTTTGACATGGGGCGTGACCGTCGGCGCAGCCGCAGCGAGCGGCGCCAAGAGGTGGCCTACGATGAGGAGGAGGGCTTCGGCGCCCAGCAGAGCCCCAGCAAGCGAAAGCTCTACGACGACCGCACCCGTTATTCCCGAGACGACTACGGCATCCAGCGGGAGCGCGTGCGCCGCACCGACCGCTCAAGCCGGGATTTCATGAGTCATCACTCGGATTATCCCCAGTCCGACTACGGCATCTACAACGACGACCGTCAGGCTCGCCGTCACCGCCAGGTGCACGTGGGTCACACCCCTATGGAGTATTCCGCCCCGCGCCTGCCCGGCGGGCTTATGGGGCGGCTTCCTTTGATCATAGCCGCTGTGGCCGTAGTGGTGCTCATCATCATCTTGATCGTCTTCGTGTTCAATGGCGGCAACGGAGGCGGCACCGATGACGTATCCCAGCTGCCTGTTTCGGGCATCAACGACACCACGGGCACCGGCGATGACGCCGAGGCCGATGAGCCGCCGGTGGAAGTGGCACCAACCAGTGCGCGCATCACCTACTCGGTGGGCGAGGGGAACGAGGTCTACATAGAGACCTACGACAACTCCGAGACCCCTAAGGCCGAGATGCTCACCGGACCGGTGGAGCAGACCTTGGAGACCACCGGTGTTTGGACCATCACCACCTTCACCCCCGACCTCATCACCGTGATGGTGAACGGCGAACAGGTGAAGTTGGAGCCCAATCAGGAATACGGTGGCATGTCCACCTACACCGTGGATTTCCCCAAGATGCTCGAAGAGTGGCGCCAGACCCATTCCTCCAAGTCATCCCAGCGCCAAGCGGCCGTTGCCTCGGCTGCCAATGCCGCGAGCGCCGATGCTACGAAGTCCTCCGGGGCCAGCGCGGCTACCGGCAATACGGGTACGGGCGCAGACACCGCAACCCAGGGCACGACAACGAGCGGCACGCTTTAAGGCCCGCTGTTTCACACCCCATGAGAAGAAAGGCAACCAATGGCTAAAGAATCCAGTTTCGATGTGGTATCCACCCTTGACCTCCAAGAGGTGGATAACGCCTATCAGCAGGCGAAGAAGGAACTCACCCAGCGCTACGACCTGAAGGATTCCGGCTCCAAGATAGACCTGGATAAGGCCGCCAAGAAGCTCACCATCACGGCACCGAGCGATTTCGTAGCCAACCAAGTGCTTGACATCATCACCTCCAAGCTGGTGAAGCGCGGTATAGAGCTCTCGGCCGTGCAGTGGAGTGCGCCTGTGGATTCCGCCGGTGGCACGGTGCAGCGCACCGGCACCTTGGTGGAGGGGATCGAAAAGGACGTGGCTTCCAGGATCAACAAGGACATCAAAGCCCAGAAGTTCAAGGTCAAAGTGCAGATCGAGGGCGATCACCTGCGCGTGAGCTCGCCTTCCCGCGACACGTTGCAAGAGGTTATCGCGTTTCTGAAGGACCAAGATTACGGTCAGCCGCTCCAATACACCAACTATCGCTAGGGGAGCAGCAACGGTGAGACCCGATATGCCCGCTGTGGCCTTCGTGACCATGGGCTGCGCCAAAAACGAGGTGGACAGCCAAACCATGGCCGCGCTTTTGAGCCAAGGCGGCTATAGGGTGATAGACGACTTGGAGGCGGCCGATGCCGTCATCGTGAACACCTGCTCGTTCATCCAAATGGCAACAGAGGAGAGCATCGATGCGGTCCTTGCCGCAGCGGAGCTCCCGTCCATCGCCGAAGGGCGCGGCAAGCTCATCTTGGCCGGTTGCATGGCTGCACGCTACGGCGAGGAGCTTGAACCCGAATTCCCCGAAGCAGCCGCCTTCGTACCCTGCGCTGAAGAAGAGGGGATCGTCGCGGTGGTGGATGGGCTGTTCGGTGTTGACCGGGCAAATGCGCCTTCCAACGCCGATCAAGCCGATTTGAGCAGCTCTTCGGTGAGCGCTTACGTGAAGATATCCGATGGCTGTGACCGCTTCTGCTCCTATTGCACCATCCCCTTCATCCGGGGCCGCTATCATTCCTTTTCCCTCGAGACCATCGAAGCGGACGTGAGACGCGCCGTTGAGCAGGGGAATCGCGAAGTAGTGCTCATCGCCCAAGATACCGGTCGCTGGGGAAGCGACCTCACACCTCCCTCCACCTTGGCTCAACTGGCCTCCCACTTGGCAGAGGAGTTCCCGGATACGTGGTTCAGACTGCTCTACATCCAGCCCGAAGGAGTGACCGAAGAGCTCATAGACACGGTGGCAC
Source organism: uncultured Eggerthellaceae bacterium (assembly GCA_964553375.1). Taxonomy (GTDB): domain Bacteria; phylum Actinomycetota; class Coriobacteriia; order Coriobacteriales; family Eggerthellaceae; genus UBA9715. Next base: position 60,761 of record CAZKKN010000002.1, read on the forward strand.
GCCACCCGAACCTCTGCGATTATTTCGACATCCCCTTCCAGCACAGCGACCCTGCGCTTCTGAAAGCCATGAACCGGTCGGGAAGCGGAGAGGAGTTCTTGGAGCTGATCGGGCGCATCCGCCAGGCTATCCCGCAGGCCGCCTTGCGCACCACGCTCATCGTGGGTTTTCCGGGGGAAAGCGAGGAGAGCTTCGAAGGGCTCCTTGATTTCGTCCAGGAAGCTGCTCTGGATTACGTGGGGGCCTTCGCCTATTCCCGCGAGGAGGGCACGCGAGCCTACTCCCTTGATGGGCAGATCCCCGAAGAGGAGAAGCAGCGTCGGCTCCAGGAGCTGCGCGATGTATCCGATGCCCTATCCGGCACGGTTGTGGCCCAGCGCATCGGCACGGATCTGGCCGTGCTGGTGGAAGGCTGCGAGGAGGACAGTCAGCTTTTCGGCCGCTGCCAAGCCCAAGCCCCCGATGTGGATGGCGTCACCTACGTAGATAAGGGTATGATAGGGCAGGTCGCGCTTTATCGCATCGATCAGACCTTAGGTTACGAGATGGAAGGCAGCCGCATCTGATGGCAACCCGCACCCATAGTTCCTCTGACCTGTTCACCATCTCCAACGTCATCACCATCACGCGCATACTGCTCGTGCCGGTGTTCGTGGCCGCTCTTTTGGCCCCATGGCCCGAGTGGTTCGGCGTTGAGGAGCTCTACATCGAGTCCTGGAAGCGCTGGATCGCCGCAGGGATCTTCATCCTCATCTCTGCGACCGACTGGCTCGATGGTTATCTGGCCCGGCGACGAAACGAGATCACCGATTTCGGCAAGTTCATGGACCCCTTGGCCGATAAGATCCTCGTCGCAGCTGCGCTCATATGCCTGGTGGAGCTGGCCGCCCTGCCTGCCTGGGTGGTGCTCATCATCCTTGCCCGGGAGTTCATCGTGAGCGGCATCCGCATGATGGCAGCCAGCAAGGGCGTGGTCATCGCCGCGAGCATACTGGGAAAGTTCAAAACCGTGTTCCAGATGATCGCCATCGTGCTTTTCACCTTGAAGGATTCCTATGTGAACTCGCCGTTTGCCACAGCGCTCCATGATCCCCTTTGGGTCATCAGCTGGTTGGTCATGCTCATCGCCTTGGGTCTCACCATAGCGTCGCTCATCGACTACCTGGTGAAGGCCCGGCCCCTGTTCGGATTCGCCAACCCCGCGCTCCATGAGGGGGAAGGCACCGAACAGGAGGAGCAGGAGCTTTCCGCCCTCGCTGAATCGGTGATCCTGTCGCTGCAGGGAAGCGATGCCACCCTGGCTACAGCCGAAAGCCTCACCGGAGGGATGATCGGGCAGGCGCTCACGGCCGTCAGCGGCTCCTCGGCGGTCTTCGCCGGCGGGGTGGTGAGCTACACCAACCCGGTGAAACATGCGCTTTTAGGGGTGCCCCAGGCCGTGCTTGACGGCGAAGGAGCCGTAAGCGAGACGTGCGCCCGAGCCATGGCCCAGGGAGCTCGAGAGCGCTTGGGGACCACGTACGCCGTGAGCGTTACCGGCATCGCCGGTCCCACGGGAGCCGAGCCGGGAAAACCCATCGGCACCGTTTGGATCGCGCTGGCCTCAGCCCAAGGCACTGAAGCCGCTTGCTATCACTTCCAGGGGGACCGCGAGGCCGTGCGCTGCCAGACTGCGGAGAAGGCGCTCGCCACCGTTTTGGATGCTCTCCTGTAAGTGGAGCTTGCCGTTTTCGCCAGCGTTTGCCGCATTCGCCGCACACGCCGGCGTGATATGCTCCGTCAATCGGCGCGGTTCGCTTTCATAAGCGCTGCCCTTCATCCATCCTTGGAGGATTCGCGTTAGATCCCTGGCAGAAACGTAGGATATATGCGTTGGGAATCCGTACCACGGCTGTGAGGGATGCGTTGGGGAGAAAGGACGCAGGCGTTGCCCATTCTGGGTATGAACCGGAAGATTCGCTCTTTAATATCATCCTTCAACGGACAGACGCTTGACAGCAAACATTTGTTCGGTAGAATAACGTTAGATTCGTTAGGAAAGAAGGTAGCATGAACGAAGAAAAGAGCAAATCCCTCAAGCTCACCACGGATCAGATCGAATCGAAATTCGGCAAGGGCGCCATCATGAAGTTCGGGGAAGGGGAGCGTGACCTCACCGTTGAGGCCATTCCCACCGGAGCACTCGCCCTGGATGGGGCCTTGGGTATCGGCGGCGTTCCCCGGGGGCGCATCGTGGAGATCTACGGCCCTGAATCGAGCGGCAAGACAACCCTGGCTCTGCAGATCCTCGCTGAGGCTCAAGCCCTGGGCGGCATCGTCGCGTTCATCGATGCCGAGCATGCCCTGGACCCGGTTTATGCAGCCCGCCTGGGCGTGGATATAGACGAGGTGCTCATCTCCCAGCCTGACACGGGCGAGCAGGCCCTGGAGATCTGCGATATGCTCGTGCGCTCGGGTGCCATCGATTGCATCGTCATCGACTCGGTAGCCGCCCTTGTGCCCCGGGCCGAGATAGAAGGGGAGATAGGGGACACCACGGTGGGCCTTCAGGCTCGGCTGATGTCCCAGGCGCTGCGCAAGCTCGCCGGCTCCCTCTCGAAATCGAATACCACCTGCATCTTCATTAATCAATTGCGTGAGAAGATCGGCGTGATGTTCGGTAATCCCGAAACCACTACGGGCGGACGCGCCCTGAAGTTCTTCTCTTCGGTGCGCATCGACATCCGCAGGGTGGACTCCATCAAGATCAACGGCGAGATAGTGGGCAATCGCGTCCGAGCCAAAGTAGTTAAGAACAAGGTGGCCCCTCCCTTCAAGCAGGTGGAATTCGATCTCATGTACGGTCAGGGCATCTCCAAGGAAGGCTGCATCTTGGATATGGCTGTGGAGGCAGGAGTGGCCAAGAAATCCGGGGCTTGGTACACCTATGGTGAGGAGCGCTTGGGTCAGGGCCATGAAGCCGCTAAGCAGACACTTATCGACAACCCTGATCTGCGCGACGAGATGGAGCGCAAGGTGCGCGAGGCATACGAGATCCCCATCATCGAGCGCACCCAGGAAGAGGCCGATAGCCTCAATCCTGTCGAGAAACCGGCGAAGAAGAAATAATCATGGATCAAAGCGACCTCCTTGCGCAGCTCAAAGAGGGTATCGCTGCCATAGAGTCGGGAAGGGGACCCTCTTTCACGGAAAAGGGGGCTCCCTCGGTCCATGGCGCAATGCCTGACGCAGAGCCTTCGGATGAAAAGGGTGGGTCAGCGAATAAAGGGCCTTTGAGTGCTTTTCAGCGGATTGTCGCCCTGGTCAATGCCAGCGACAAATCCGAACATGCCATCCGCCAGCGCTTAGCTCAAAAGGACTATCCGCCTGCCGAGGTGGAGGAGGCCATTGAGCGAGCCAAGGCTTGCGGTTTCATCGATGACGAGCGTTTCGCATCGTTGCTCATCCAGAGCCGCATCAATCAGTGCAAAGGAAGCCGCGGCATCGAACGGGAATTGCGTGCGAACGGCATCGACCCTCAGACAATAGACGGTTGGCCCGATTCCTTCGCTTTGGGATTCGACGAGGAGCTGGAGCGGGCTTTAACGATGCTGCACCGACACCCGCCGCGCTCCAAGAATCTTCGAGAAGGAGCCTATCGCAAGGCCATCCAGAAAGGTTTCCCTTCCTCAGTAGCCTCTTCCGCTGCCCGCCTATGGATGGAGTCCACTGCCCAATGATGGCATCGCATCCTAAGCATCCTAAGCAAGCTGACCATTCGGAAAGAAATTTATGTATATAGCCTGGTTCTTGCAGTAATCCTCAGGATTTAACCGTAATATATATTCTGTATGAGAATACGTACCCGCAAGGGTTATTCATATAGATAAATCAATAGAAGCTCGGCGTAACGGATTCTCATGCCTTGGCCTTGGCCAGGGCTCTTTTTGTACGATAAACGAAGCGAGAAAGGAATACGATGCCAGAATTCGTACTAGCTATCATCGGCGCAGTAATAGGCATCGTCATCGGGTTCATCATCGCCCGCTACCTGGTGGCCTCCTCCAACAAGAAGAAAGCCGCAGAAGCACAGACGATGCTCGAAGACGCAAAGCGCGAAGCCGATGCCATAAAACGGGAAGCGAAAGTAGAGGCGAAAGACGAAGCCTTGCGCTTGAAAGCCCAAATCGAAGACGAGCGCAAGGAGCGCCAAAAGGAAGTGCGCGAGGCCGAGCACCGGGTGCAGCAGCGTGAAGAATCCCTTGACAGGCGCACCGATGCCTTGGATAAGCGCGAGAACCAGATCTCGTCTCTTCAGTCGGCGCTGGATGTCCGACAAGGCGAGCTCGACGCAGCGGAAGACGAGATCATGCACCGTCTGGAGAGCGTGGCCGGCATGACGCCGGAGCAGGCCAAAGAGGAGCTGCTCAATGGTCTGAAGGAGGAAGTGGCTCACCAAAGCGCTGCTATCATCCGCGACTCCGAGGCCCGCACGAAGGCGGAAGCCGACAAGACCGCCCGCTCCATCCTGAGCCTTGCCATGCAGCGCATCGCCTCGGATCACACGGTGGAGAACACGGTTTCCACCATCCATATCCCCTCTGACGACCTAAAGGGCCGCATCATCGGCCGCGAGGGCCGCAATATCCGCTCTTTCGAGCAGATCACCGGTACCAACCTCATCATCGATGACACACCGGAGTGCGTGACCATCTCCTGCTTCGATCCCGTTCGCCGCGAGATCGGCCGCGTCACCATGGAAAACCTCATCTCCGATGGCCGCATCCATCCGGCCCGCATCGAGGAGATGTTCCAGAAGGCCGAAAGCCTCGTGATGCAGCGGGTGCAAGAGGCCGGCGAGCAAGCCGCCTTCGATACGGGCATCCATGACATCCACCCGGAACTCATCCAGACTTTGGGCCGTTTGCGCTATCGCACCTCCTACGGTCAAAACGTGCTCAATCACTCCCTGGAGGTGGCCTACCTTTGCGGGGTGATGGCCAGCGAGCTGGGCCTTGATCCGGTCCCGGCTAAACGCGCAGGGCTTCTCCACGACATCGGCAAGGCCATCGATCGCGAGGTTGAGGGCAACCATGCCACCATCGGCGCCGATTTGGCCCGCCGTTTCGGCGAGAGCGATTTCATCGTCCATGCCATCGAATCCCACCACAACGACATTGAGCCTTCCAGCGTGATCGACGTGCTGGTACAGGCCGCCGATGCCGTTTCCGCCGCCCGTCCCGGTGCCCGCAAGGAAACCCTGGATGCCTATATCAAGCGCCTTGAGAAGCTCGAGGAGATCGCCATGTCCTACGACGGCGTGGAGCGCACCTATGCCATCCAAGCCGGTAGGGAAGTGCGCGTCATGGTGGAACCGGAGAAGGTGAGCGAAGACACCACGGTGGTGCTGGCCCACGACATCGCCCAGCGCATCGAGAACGAATTGCAATATCCGGGCCAGGTGAAAGTGGTCGTCATCCGCGAGAGCCGTGCGGTAGACATCGCGAAATAGCATGGAAGATTCCCTGCTCCACGATTTCGTGGAAGAGGTAAGCGGTCGAAACCATCTTCGAGTCGAACACGACTTCGGAGATGGTTTCGTGCGTCTTCACACTTCGGAGGCCGAACGGCGTCAGGCAGCCCAAGACATCCGCTGCTCTGAGGATGTTCTCTTCGAGCTCATACGCAACTCCCGCGACGCCCATAGCGCCCACATCTTCATCGCCACGGGGCGCGAAGGGGATTTGCGCACCCTCACGGTCATAGACGATGGCGAGGGCATCCCTTCGTCCATGCACAGCCACATCTTCGAGCCGCGCGTGACCTCCAAGCTGGACACCTCGCACAAAGACGCCTGGGGGCTCCATGGCCGCGGCATGGCGCTTTTCTCCATCAAGGAGAACGCCCGCAGCGCCCAGGTGGTCGTATCCCGGGAAAACCATGGGAGCGCCATTCAGGTGACCTTGGATGGCCAAAGACTGCCGGAGAAGACCGATCAGTCGAGCTTTCCCTCCTTCGTGCTCCAGGAGCAGGGGAAGGTGAGCGTCCGCGGGCCGCGCAACCTGCTGCGCACCGCCTGCGAATTCGCTTTGGAGACCCGAAACGAATGCTGCGTGTATATGGGCTCCAATGCCGAGGTTGCCGCTGCACTCTACGACTATGGCCGCTCCACGCTTTCAGCCTTGGACCGCGTGTTCTGCAAGAACCGCGATGAGCTGCCTTTGACCAAGGTGCTCGCTACAGCAACCGACCCAGCCGACCTCGCTGCCCTTGCATCGTCTCTGGGTCTCGCCATCTCTGAGCGCACCGCCCGGCGCATCATCGATGGGCACATCACTTCCGCCCTTCCACTCCTTGACCGGGTGGTGATCGCCGATGGCTCTGCCCCCAAATCCAAAACGCGCAAAGCCGCGCGCCCCAAGGCGCTCTCGCTTACTAACGGTGACAAGCAGGCGCTTTCCCAAGCGGCGCTAGAGGCCTTCGAGCCCCTGGCTGAAGAATACTATTTGGAAAGCGCTGTGGAGCCGAAGGTTTCCGTGGGCTCAGAAAGCATCACCATCGCCATCCCAATCGTTCGAACTTCCTAGCCATTCGGGGTTTTTCGGCTTTTTCCTGTTGAATATAGCCGGTCTTTCCCATAGAATTTGCTGCGTAGGGAATACAAAAGCCTACAAACAAAGCACAAACGCTCTTGAAATGCTTACAGTAAAGGAAAGAAATGCAGGCTTCGGATCAATACACTGGGCACAACTGCCTGAAAGTCTCCTCTAAATCGTCTCCCGCCTCCGTCGCCGGTGCCATTGCAGGCATGATCAAAGACGGTGTGCCCGTTGAGATGCAGGCCGTAGGTGCCGGTGCCGTCAATCAGGCGGTGAAGGCCATCGCCATCTCCCGGGGCTTCCTCTCACCGGTGGGCATAGAGATCGCGTGCGTTCCCTCCTTCGCTGACATCATCATCGATGGCGAGTATCGCACCGCCATCCATTTCTCCATCCGCGCTCAGTATCTTCAGGGGATCAAGCCCGCTGCAGAAGACGGGTTCGACCTCCCCACCGACCTTTAGGCCGCATGACAGCGTCTACGGAAGCCTTCCATAACCTAGCGTTCTTCGTGCAGACCTTCGGCTGCCAGATGAATAAGCACGACTCCGAGCGCATCGCCGGGATGCTCGAGGCTCTCGGTGCCCGTGAGGTCCAAACGGTAGAAGACGCCCACATCGTGGTCTTCATGACCTGCTGCGTGCGCGAAGCCGCCGATGTGCGGCTCTACGGCCAGGTAAACACGATAAAAAACTACCCGCTTCCCGAAGACAGTCCCTTGGATAAGCGCATCATCGCCATAGGGGGCTGCATCGGCCAGCGAGACGGCGAGAAGCTCCTGGAGGAGCTACCCCATGTGGATACGGTATTCGGCACCCACAACCTGGGTTCGCTCCCAAGCCTTCTGGCTCAAGCCATCGCCGAGCACCGCCAAACCGTGGAGGTGCTTGAAAGCTCTGCGGGCTTTCCCACAGACCTGCCCACCAAGCGGGAGCATCCCTGGGCCGCGTGGCTTCCCATCACCATAGGCTGTGACAATTTCTGCAGCTACTGCATCGTGCCCTACGTACGGGGAAGGGAGAAATCGCGCCCCTTCGAGGACATCTTGGAGGAAGCCCGAGCCTATAGGGACGCCGGTGTTGTGGAAGTGACCCTGCTCGGCCAAAACGTCAATTCCTACGGGCGCGACCTCTATGGCTCACCCCGCTTCGCCGAATTGCTCCGGGCCATGGATGAGGTGGGGATAGAGCGTCTGCGCTTCGCCACAAGCCATCCTAAAGACCTCTCTGATGAGGTCATCGAGGCCTTCGGCACCCTGAAATCCCTCATGCCCGCCTTGCATCTGCCGGTGCAATCGGGCTCCGACTGCATACTCGCCGCAATGAATCGCAGCTATACCCGTGATCACTACCTGCAGATCGTGGCCAAGCTGCGCCAGACCTGCCCCGATATAGCCTTATCCACCGATATCATCGTGGGATTTCCCGGCGAGACCGAGGAGGATTTCCAGCAGACCCTCGATCTTGTGCACGAGGTGGGCTACAACCAAGTGTTCACCTTCATCTACTCGAAGCGTGAGGGCACTCCTGCGGCGAAGCTTCCCGCAAACGCATCCCACGATGTCATCCAGGAGCGCTTCGACCGGCTGGTGGATGCCGTCCAAGAAGGCGCATTCGCAGCCAACCAGCGTGAGATGGGGCGCACCGTCCCGGTGCTTGTGGAAGGGCTGTCCAAACGCGACCCATCCCTGCTTTGCGGCAAAAGCCCCAAAAACCAGACCGTCCATGCCCCCTTGCCAGCCGGTGCGTCCATTGACGGGCTTCTGGGTAAAACGGTGCCCATCACCATAGAAGAGGCTCGCACCTGGTATCTCAGGGGAAACCTGGAAGCCCAATGAGGCCGATGGACCTTTCAGGGGAAAGCCCGCTTCTGAATCGCACCGCTGCGCCTGTGATCTGCGTGGTGGGGCCCACCGCCTCTGGGAAATCGGCCCTGGCCCAATCCCTGGGCGAGGCACTGGATGGGGAAGTGGTGAGCGCGGACTCCATGCAGATCTACAAAGGCATGGACATAGGCACCGGAAAGGTGCTTCCAAGCGAGCGCCGGGTGCCCCATTTCGGTCTTGACCTCATAGATCCAGGAGAGGCCTTCTCGGCCGCGCTCTTCCAAGCCTATGCCCGCCGCTGCTTCTCAGAAATTAGCGAGCGCGGTAAACAACCCCTGCTTTGCGGGGGGACGGGATTCTACGTCCGCGCCGCTATTGACGACTACCGTTTTCCCGCCGGTGAGCAGGTGGGAAACGCCATCCGGGATAAGTGGCGGGGTTTCCTGGCGGAAAACGGCGCTGAGGCCCTTTGGGAGAAATTGCAAGCTGCGGACCCGCAAAGCGCAGCGCTCATCCCCGTTGGCGACACTAAGCGGGTGATCCGCGCCTTCGAGCTTCTGGACCAAGGCACCTCCTATGCCGCCCAAAAGGAGGCTCTGGCATCCATCCCGCAGCTCATTCCCGCGGTATTCTTAGGCATAGCCGTAGATCCCGCCCGGCTGCGCGAGCGCATAGACCGCCGGGTGGACGCCATGATGGACGCAGGGCTGCTTGACGAGGTTGAATCCCTGCTCGCAGCGGGGTTTCGCGATGGCCTCACCGCTCCTCAGGCCATCGGCTACAAGGAGCTCGTGGCCTACTTGGATGGGGAGATGACCCTGGAAGCCGCATGTGAGGCCATCAAGTGCGCCACTCACCGCTACGCCAAACGCCAACGCACCTGGTTTCGCAAGGATAAGCGCATCCACTGGCTCGATGGCGACCGGTTAAATATTGATGACATGTTGGCGGCATCTTTGGCATATCTTGATAGAATGCCCCTCAACGGATAGGAGGCGCTATGGAAGAGAGCCGCAAGTTCGAAAAGCTCCAAGGGGCAGGCAACGACTTCATCTTCTTCGAGGATTTGGAAGATACGCTGGAGCTTACCCCTGAACAGGTAGAACAGCTTTGCGATCGCCATTTCGGCATTGGAGCCGATGGCGTGATCGTGGTGAAGCCGCCAAAAGATCCGCGAAACGACGGATTCATGCACTATATCAACAGCGACGGTACGTTAGCTCAGATGTGCGGAAACGGCGTGCGCTGCTTCGCCAAATATCTCGTGGATCACGGCATCGTTGAAGCCCGCTCCCCGCTTCTGAGCGTGGAAACCCGCGCCGGAGTGAAGACCATCTCCTATACCACCGATGACGACGGCAAGCTCATCACGGCCACAGTAGACATGGGCGCGCCTATCCTGAACCCTCAGAAAGTGCCCACCACCTTGCCTTTCAATTCCTACAGCGAGACGGGGGAGGCCTTCGTGGCAGACCAGGTCTTGGAATCCCCCTATGGGGATTTCACCTTCACCTGCCTTTCCATGGGAAACCCCCATGCGGTGACCTTCGTGGATGATTGCAGAAGCCTGGATCTGAATGCCGTTGGTGCCTTCTTCGAGAGCCACCCCGCCTTCCCTGAGAAAGCCAACATCGAGTTCGCAACCGTGGAAGGGGAGGGGACCATCGCCATGCGCGTTTACGAGCGCGGTTGCGGTGAGACCCTCGCTTGCGGCACCGGGGCCTGCGCCACTGCCGTTGCCGCCTACCTCACCGGGCGTGCCTCAACCGAAAACGATTTGAAGCTTTTGGGCGGCACGCTGCATATCCATTACACCCCTGGCAGCAGCGTGCTTATGACCGGTCCCGCTGCCCGATCGTTCACAGGAGAAGTGCTGCTTTAATGCTTGAGGTTGCGGATATTCAACAACGCCGGGAGAAGGCAATACTCGTGGGCATAGAGCGCCCGGGTGATGAGCTGCCGGTGGAAGGTTCCTTAGATGAGCTGGAACGTTTGGTGGACACCGTGGGGGCCATTACCGTGGCACGCACTACCCAGCGGCTGGAAAGCCCCAACCCGCGCACATTCGTCGGCAGCGGCAAAGCCGAGGAGATCGCCGATCTTTGCCGTGCCTATAGCGCAGATGTGGTGGTTTTCGATGATGAGCTCTCACCTTCTCAGCAGTCCAACCTTGAGCGCATAGTGAGCAAGGACGTCAAGGTGATCGACCGCACAGCGCTCATCCTGGACATCTTCGCCCTCCATGCCCACACCAAAGAAGGGCGCCTTCAGGTGCGTCTTGCCCAAAACGAGTATCTCTATCCCAGGCTGCGCGGCATGTGGGCCCACCTGGCCTCCAACCGCATGGGCGGTGGTGTGGGCTCGCGTTTCGGCGAAGGCGAGAGCCAGCTTGAAGTGGACCGCCGCATGGTGCGCAAGCGCATATCCTCTATCAAACGGGAGCTGCAGAAGCTCGACCGCATCCGCGCGACCCAGCGGGAGAGCCGCAGGCAAAGCGGCGTGTTCAAAGTGGCTCTGGCCGGCTACACCAATGCGGGGAAATCCAGCCTGATCAACCGCCTCACCGGCGCCGATGTGCTCAGTATGGATAAGCTATTCGCCACGCTGGATTCCACCACGCGCCGTTTGCGCCTCCCCGAAGGACGCGAGATAACCTTAACCGATACCATCGGCTTCATCCGCAAGCTCCCAACCACTTTGGTTGAGTCGTTCAAATCCACCTTGGATGAGATAAACGGGGCCGACCTGGTGCTCCATGTCATCGATAGCTCCTCGGATGAGGCAGCCTACCAGAGCGCCACCGTTGAAGAGGTCTTAGAGCAGATCGACGCACAACGCATCGACCGCATCGACGTGTTCAATAAGATCGATGCCCTCACACCGGGCCAGATGCAGCGGTTGAAAGCCACCCACCCCACAGCCGTCTTCGTCTCGGCACTCACCGGAGAGGGGATAGACGAGCTTCTTGACCGCATCGCTAAAGCGGCCGCCGCCCGGGATAGCTACTTCGATGGCGTGATCCCCTACGACCGGGGAGACTTGGTTGCTTTGGCTCATCGCAAAGGGCATATCATCAGCGAGACGCACGAGGATGGGGGCACAAGGCTCCAGATGTACCTACCTCAGGATATATCCCATGAATTCTCGGATTTCAGCGCAGTACAGGGCTAAGGGTCAGAGGCGACGGAAAACTGCCACCACCTTGCCGGCGATAACGCACTCCGATGTGATGATGGGGTCCATAGAGGAGTTCTCGGGCTGCAGGCGGATATGCCCTTTCTCACGATAGAAGCGCTTCACCGTGGCACCGTCATCGATGAGCGCCACAACGATGTCTCCGTTGTCGGCCACAGGCTGCTCTTTCACCACAACGTAATCACCGTCGTTGATCCCCGCTTCCACCATGGACTCACCCCGCACAGAGAGCATGAAGGAGGGCGCATCGCCCACTATGTCGGTGGGCAGGGTGTAGATGTCGGTGATGTTCTCCTCGGCCAGTATGGGCTCGCCTGCCGCCACATTGCCCACAAGCGGCACATCCACCACCTTACTGAAGGAAGGGGAGAGCACTTTGGAGGATTTCGGGCTTGCATCCCCCGCTAACGAGATGGAGCGCGACTTCAAGGGGTCGCGTTCGATATAGCCCTTCTGCTCTAAGGTCTTCAGATGCACATGCACGGTGGAAGGAGAGCAAAGCCCCAGGTCAGTGCAGATTTCTCGCACAGTGGGGCCATAGCCTTTCTCTTCGATGCAGCGACGGATGCTATCCAGTACGGCCTGTTGGCGTTTTGTGAGCTTCTCAGACATGGCTATCGCCTTCCCTACCGCATAGGAACCTATGTTCGTTTTATGATAACCCGACCAGGGCTTCCTGGCAACACCGAAATCGAACAGGTTTTCGTTTTTTCCGCTATCTTGCGGTCATCGCTCCTTGATCGGACCCGCTGGGAGAGCTTCAGGCAACAACATATGGTATCCTTGCAGCCTTCAAGGCTCATAAATGGTATGCTTAGGCAATCGAACCTTAAACGAAGGAGTCCTATGAAATGCCCGTCTTGTGGTCATATCGAATCCAAAGTGGTCGATTCCCGGCCTTCCGATGATGGCGCCGCCATCCGCCGGCGCCGGGAATGCCTGGAGTGCCAGCATCGTTTCACCACCTATGAGCGCCTAGGCGATAATCCGCTGCTCATAACGAAAAGCGATGGCTCCTCAGAGACCTATGACCGCAACAAGCTCATGCGCGGTGTCACCGTTGCGTGCGCCAAACGGCCCATCTCACCGGATCAGATCAACTCGCTCATCGATGACATCGAAACGGAGTTGCGCCTCGGTCCGCGAAACGAGATCCAATCCAAGGATCTGGGCACCATGGTGCTTGAGCGCTTAGAGGGCATCGATGATGTGGCTTACGTGCGTTTCGCCAGCGTTTACCGCGATTTCAAGAACATCGAGGAATTCGCTTCGGCCCTTGAGGAGCTGCGATGAGCGCCAGTGACCTGAATATCCTCTTAAAACGCCTGGATCCCACGGTGGAGCTGCCAGCCTATGCCCATGACGGCGATGCGGGTATGGACCTCCATGCGGCTGAGGCCGTGACCCTTGAGCCTTTGGCACGGGCTTTGGTGCCTTGCGGTTTCGCCATAGCGTTGCCAGCGGGCTTCGGCGCGCTCATACTGCCGCGCTCCGGGCTCTCGTCACGCCACGGGGTCACCGTGGTGAATGCCCCGGGCCTCATAGACAGCAACTACCGCGGCGAGATAAAGGTGGCTTTGGTCAATCTCGATCCCGAAGCCCCCTTCACCGTTAACCGCGGGGACCGTATCGCCCAGATGCTCGTTTTGCCCATACCTTCCATCGCATTCACCGAAGTGGAAGAGCTCGATGCCACCGACCGTGGGGCTGCCGGATTCGGGAGCAGCGGTCTTGCATCCGCAGAATCGTAAGCACCTGGGTTGAAACCAAGGTATTTTCAGCGGATTTCACGAGTTAGGAGTCATAAAATGAAAAAGAGGGTCTTAAATCGCCTTAGAATGGCTCATTTCGTGTTTCCGCAGGTCAGAGGGTTGTGATTCCATCATCATGCCATGCTATAGCTACAACGACGACACGCCGCAGCCACCAAATGACCAAAACGGAGCCCCTCAAGCCCCGAATCCCGCAGGGAGGCCTTCGGAACAGCATGCGCCTCTCATGCCTCCGGCCCCCGGTCCGCAAAACCACTACCTGCCGCCTCAAGCCCCTTGGGGTCCGGGGGGCCCAGGCGGAGGGTCCTTCAACCCGCCACCGCAGCCCGGCTTCGACCCGGAGAAGACCTTCAAGAGCATACGCAACTTCATCACGGCGTCTCAGATAATCGCATTGGTATCGCTGATCATCGGCGGGGTATTGCTGAGCACCGTATCGATTGTATTGGCCCTCATAGCCCGCAGCCGGGCACAGGCGCTCTGCAGCCGCCAAAACGACCCGAATCTTGCCGGGTGGGTGGCCCTGCGCAAATCGGCCACATTCGCAGCCGTCATGGGCGCGGTGGCTCTGGTGCTCAATGCCATAGCGCTCATGACGTATTATCCCATGCTGCTCAACGCGCTCCAGGGTGGGGATTACAGTTCCATCTGGGGAGGAAGCGCTCCGTTTGCAGCGCCTTCGGGAAGCGGAAGCTCAGCCTGGTAACCATTAAATACCCAGGTCAAGCTTATATCTCCTCTTCATACATAAATCTGATAATGTATGTTATGTAAACCTAGCTTATTTCTCCCTATGAGGCGCCCAGGCTTCCAACCCTCCCCGGATGAAGCGGTCGATGGCCCTCTTCGCTTGGGGCCAATCGGTTTTCGATATCATGCCGCTTCGGGCTAAACAGAAGCATCCGCAAAGTTGGAAATAGCTCACTGCGCGCGCCTCCAACTCGCTTGCCCCTTCATCTCTCAATGCACGGTAGAGGTAATGCTCTTCCACGGAATCGAAGTTGAACAGATAGCTCTCGAGGAATCTTCCCTCTTTGAACAGCGCCCCGAACCCGCTTGGGTCCATCACGAGATTGCAGAACGGCTTCGCTCCAGCCTTCCCTTCATCGCAATCCAATTGCGTGAACAATGAATCCACCTCGTTGCGAAAACCCTCGAGCAGGGACTCATAGGCCTCTGCCACATTCCCATAATGCTGGTAAAGCGTTGAGCGGCTGATGGATGCCTGCCGCGCCAACTCGGACATCGTGATCTCATCCAAGGACTTGGATGAGAGAAGCCCCACCAGTGCTGCAGCGATCGCATCCTTCGTTTTGGTTGCCCTCACCCTATGTCCCATTTCCTCGCCCTTTCTACAGGCATTGCTTAATCGTACACATTGTACGTATATGACCGAGACAAGGGCAACCGCTCTCCTATAGAATGGAATCATTGCATGAAAGGAGCCTGTGATGCGTTCTGAACAGATCGGCCTGCTCGATTTCCTTGGCACCCCTGATGCCCTCTTCGATATTCCGCTTTTCCAACGCACCTATACCTGGGGCGCCGCTCAATGCACCGAGCTTTGGCGGGATGCCCTCAGAGCCGCTTGCGACGGACGCGAGCACTTCATCGGCATCGTCCTTTACGACCAGCTCCCCGATGGCCGGAAAACGATCGTGGATGGCCAGCAGCGCCTGACCACCCTCATGCTCCTGCTTTCGGCTCTGGCCGAATACCTGGATGCACATGGGCTCACCCTTGAGAGGCTAACCGGCGAGGATCTACGCCAGACCTTCCTGCGTCAGGGTGCAGGACCTAAGCTCATCCCCTCGAAGATAGACCGTCAGGCATTCGATGCCGCCCTTGCCGGCCTCCCCTCCCCGCCTGATACCCGCTTTCCCGCCCAGATGAACCGTGCGTCATTCCTTAAGGCGATGGAGCAGGAAGGATTCGACCTGGAGATGCTGTGGAAGGGCCTGAGAAGCCTCACCATCGTGGCCGCCCAATTGACCGAGGGCGACGATGAGCAGGCCATCTTCGAGAGCTTCAACGCCAAAGGCGTGCCCCTGGTAACGGCGGATCTGGTGCGCAACCACCTGCTTTTGGCCGAAGACGCCCGAACCCAGCGCTACCTCTATGAGAACTACTGGGAGCTCATCCAAGGTCGCTTCGGTGATGACCCGGGCTCCTTGAAGCTCAACAACGCCATCCGCGCCTGGGTGACCATCCGCTGCCGCTCCATCCGGGCAAAAGACGATTCTGGTGTCTTCTTCGCCTTCAAATGCTTTTGCGAGGACGAATACGAGGGCACCAAGGAAGATCTGCTTACCGAGTTGCTATCCTTTGCGGTGGTTTGGGCCGAGAATTACCGTTATCACGCCGTGAAGAAGTTCCGTTCCCTTGATTGGAACTCCATCGGTCGCAAGACGCTTGTTTCCGGCCGCAAGAAAGCCCCGGTGGAACGCGGAAGCTATGAATACTATACCAAGCATTTCGGCGTTGATCCCAAATATTAGGAGGCCTCATGGAATCGAAGCAGATGAAGCTCTTGGATTTCCTCGGTGCAGACCAGGTCATCTTCACCGTTCCGGTTTTCCAACGCGTCTATTCCTGGACCGAGAACCAATGCTGCGACCTTTGGGAAGACATCGCCTTAGCCGCGCAAAGCGGCAAACCCCACTTCTCGGGGGTGCTTCTCTACAACGATCAAGGCCAAGACGGAGAAGGTCGGTGTATCCGCAACATAATCGACGGACAGCAGCGCCTCACCACGCTGAACCTCATCCTCATCGCCCTGAGCGAGACCTTAAAGGAAACCGATTCTGAACAGGCGCGCGCCCTTGCGGGAAGCTACCTGCTCAATGACGGTCCAACTCCGCGGCTGCGCCTCACCGGCTTGGATGACGAAACGCTTGCGGCCTTGGTCTGCGGTGGCCCTTTGCCCGAGGAGCCTGCTGAGCGGATCCTGCAGAACCTGGAGCTTTTCCGCGGCAAGATGGCCCAGCCTGGCTTCGACGGGGCATCCTTCCTCTCTGGCCTGGCTCAGCTTGAGGTCATCGCCTTGGCTATGGCCAATGCCGAAGGGCCCCAATTCGTCTTCGAGAGCCTGAACGCCAAAGGGGTGCGCCTGGCTTTGGCCGACCTGGTGCGCAACCTGGTGATCGCAAGCGAACGGGAGGACCAAGAGCGCCTTTTCGATCTTTACTGGGAGCCCTTCGAAGAGCTGGCGGCAGCGCTTCCCGCCCGCTATGACAGCTCGCTTATCCTGAGCGCCTGGCTTGCCTCCCTCAACCCCGATCGGCATCTCCAGAGCCGAAACGAGGCCTTCGATGTATTCAAGGAATGCCTTATCCAACGCTATAACGGCTCCATCGAAGGGCTTCTCGCAGAGCTTCTGGAATACAGCCGAACATTCGCCGATAACGATGTGGTGCGCCTTGCGGCTGTTGATGAGGCCGAACGCTGGCTCGCCGGAAAACCGAAGGATTCCATCAGCGAATTGAAGATGTTCGGCGATTGAGCCCCTCTTGATACAATAGGGGCATGGAAACCTTCAACAGACTCACTGCGAAGATGGCGCTGGACCTGGCGGCGCCCCATACGTGGCCGGCAGCTATCATGCCCTCATTGGTAGCGCTTTGCTGCGCTGCGGCCTTCTGTCCCGTTTCATGGACGCTTTCGCTGGTCATGCTGGCCATCGTAGTGCTCATGCAATCGGCGGTGAACACGTTCAACGATTACTACGACTATGTGAAGGGCACAGATGATCCCACAGCTGCCGTGGATGCCGATGATGCGGTGCTCGTCTACAACCACGTGAACCCCCGCCATGCCTTGGGGCTTGCCATCGGTTTTCTGATCGCAGCTTTCCTCTTGGGGATCTACCCTGTGCTGGTCGCCGGATGGGTTCCCCTGGTCATCGCTTTGATCGGGGCCCTAGCGGTGGTGCTTTATTCTGCCGGTTCCTCCCCTATCTCCTATCTTCCCTTAGGGGAAGCGGTAAGCGGCCTGGTCATGGGGGGCCTCATCCCCCTGGCCTACTTCTATGTGCTCACCGGCTCCTTCGATCTGCGCATGCTCATCTGGGCGCTGCCCCAGATCATAGGTATCGCCCTCATCATGTTCACTAACAACCTCTCGGATATAGAACGCGACAAGCAGGCGAAACGCCGCACCCTAGCGACGATTCTCGGCCGGAAGAGGTCCGTGGGGCTCTATCGCGCGGCCACGATCGTCTGGCTCATCATCATCGTGTTCAATGTGCTTATCTGGTTCCGCCCCGGCACACTGCTGCTGCCATTCTTGCTCCTCTGCGCCTATCCGCTCATCCGGGCCATCTTCAAGAACCCCTTCACACCGAAGCTCAGGCGCACCTCCATGGCGCAGATCCTCTCGCTGAACATCGCATTGGGAGCCCTCTACAGCGCCTGCATCCTCTGCACGTCCGGTTTGACCTGCATCCTCTAACCCAACACCCCTATCTCCAGAGGATCTGCTCCTTATCGGGTAAACGGGCACCCAGGTTTTCCGGTTCAAACCCCTGAAGGATCTCCTCGGCCGAAGCCGGTACGTCTTCCGGGATCAGATTCGCCAGATGAGCTATATGACCCAAAACGCCCTGAGGGCTGCCGTAGCGCTCAAGCAGCGCATCCAAGGCCGCATCGTGATCCCGCTTGGACAGGCGCCTGTCCCACTCCCCCACCACAAGCGGCACATGACCATAAACCCCAGATGGAAGGCCCAAAAGCTCCTGGAGATAGAGCTGCTGGGGTGTGCTGGGCAACAGGTCCATGCCACGCACGACGCAGTTAACCCCCTGAGCCGCATCATCCACCACGCAGGCCAGCTGATAGGCGAAATGCCCATCGGAGCGGCGGATGAGGAAATCCCCGCACTGTTCTTTGAGGTTCTGACTGTAGCCGCCCTGGATCAGATCATCCAAGCCATAGCGCTCATCGGGCACGATAAGACGCCAAGCCGGCGCTTTCCGCTGGCTGCGCTCTTGCACCTGCTGAGCATCGAGCTCCCTGCAGGTGCCGGGGTAGACGAGCTTCTCCCCGCGGTGGGGGGCAGAGGCCGCATGAAGGTCCGCCCGGGAGCAGAAGCAGGGATAGACCAGGCCCTTCCCTTCCAACATACGATAGGCGTCACCATAATCATCCAAGCTATCCTGCTGATAGAAAGGTCCCCTATCCCACGTGAGTCCCAGAGCCTCGAAATCGCGCATGAGCTGCTCGGAGAACTCTGGGCGGCTGCGCTCCACATCCAGGTCATCGATGCGAAGCACCACTTCCCCACCGCTTGAGCGGGCCATGAGCCACGAGACCAGAGCCGCGAAGATGTTGCCTGCATGCATGCGCCCCGAAGGCGAGGGAGCCAACCGGGAGACAAGCGGCGTGCCATCCATGGGATCTAGGAGTTTGCCTGAGCGAAGAACAGACCGGCCTGAAACGCGCTCAGATTGGCTTCGATGGTTTTCGGCGGAACCCGGGCCGCGATGACGCGCTCCCATACATCCTCCCCGAAGCCCACCTTGGACTCAAGCGCCCCCAAAAGCACCACGTTCTCGCATTTGCTGTTCCCGGCCTCTTCGGCCATGCCAGCGGAATCCATGAGCAACGCCCCGGCTTGGCGCAATCGACCGCACGTGTCATGGGGCATCGCAGCCCGGCCGCAAGCCACCGGCAACGGCTTGATCTGCGCATCGGAGGCGATGAGATAGCCGTCGGCCTTCAGATAAGGCAGGTTGCGCAGGGCCTCGGTGGCCTCGAAAGCCACGATGCAATCCACCTGGCCCAGATCAGCCACCATGGTGTGGACCTCATCTCCGAAGCGCACCACGGTGACCACGGCACCGCCCCGCTGGGCCATGCCGTGTATCTCAGAGACCTTCACCTCATAGCCCGCCTCCAGGGCCGCCTTCGCCAACAGATCAGCCGCGGTTATGGTGCCTTGACCGCCAACACCGCATAGCAAAATGGTCTTCGCACTATCCATTATGCCTTCCTTTCCGCAGTGCGGGCGGGTATCTGCTCTATCGCCCCGAAATTGCAATACTGAGCGCACTGGCGGCAACCGATGCACTGAGCGGCATCTATGGAGGAAAGCCCCGTTTCGCTTTCCCGGGAAATGGCAGGGCAACCCAAGCTGGCGCATACGCCGCAACCGGTGCAGGAGCCATTCACGAAATAGTAGGGTTTGCGCTCGCGGTGGAGCAGCACGCAAGGCGCCTTGAACACGATAACCGTGAGGTCAGCCGCCTCTTCCTTGGTGGCGGTCTTCAGGGCTTGCCGCACGGCCTTCGCATCATGGGGGTCCACCTCATAGACATGGGGCACGCCCAATGCCGAAAGGAGTCCCAGCAAGTCGAGCTCGCGGCTCGGCCGTTTCTGAAGGGTCTCCCCATTGAAGGGATTGCCCTGGCGACCGGTCATGGCCGTGGTGCGGTTGTCCAGGATGCACACCGTACCCGCCCCTTTGTTGTACACGGTGGTGATGAGCGATGAGAGCCCGGAATGGGCGAAGGTGGAATCCCCGATCACAGCCACCACGGGGCGATGCTCCCGTCCCTCGAAGGCAAGCTCGAAGCCGTGGGCCATGCTCACCGAGGCCCCCATGTCCACGCAGGTATCCATAGCGGCCAAAGGCGGCAAAGCGCCTAGGGTGTAACAACCGATATCCCCGGTGACGATTGCCTTTATGCGGCTGAGCTCCTTGAACACCAAACGATGAGGGCAGCCAGCGCACAGTGCCGGCGGTCGGCCGGGCACATCGGCGGCCGCCTCCCGGTGCTCCGGCGTAGGCAGCCCGAAGGCAGCGCGGATGATCCCCGGGCTTATCTCGCCATCGGCAGGGATCTCCCCTGCTGGCGCGTCCAAAGCGATGCCCTTGGCACGCACCTGATCGGAAAGATAGGTGGAGCCCTCCTCGATCACGTAGAGTTCATCAACCTGAGCCGCGAAATCCCGTAGCATCTTCTCCGGCAGCGGCCAGCTCACACCAAGCTTGAGCACCGAAGCCTCGGGAAGGGCGTCCACTACATGCTGATAAACCGCCCCCGTGCAGATCACGCCCAAATCGGTGTCCTTGAGCTCCACCCGGTTGTAGGGGCATTCCTCCACCCATGCAGAAAGCTCATCGATGCGCTCAAGCTGCACCTTGCGCCGGGGCTTGGCATAGGCCGGCATCATGACCCACTTGGCCGGGTCCGTCGTGTAATCCTTAGGCTCAAAGTCCTGGGGTTCACCAGGTTCGATCGGGGTTTTGGTGTGGGAGATGCGCACCGTGGAACGGATCATGAAAGGCACATCGAAGCGCTCTGACAAGCCGAAGGCATCGCGGCAGAAGGCCAGGGCCTCGGCGGAGTCCGCCGGATCCATCACCGGCACATGGGCCGCCGCGCCATAGTAGCGGGAATCCTGCTCGTTTTGGGAGGAATACATGCCGGGGTCGTCGGCTGCGAGGAGCACAAGGCCGCCGCCCACTCCCGTATAAGCGGCCGTGAACAGCGGATCTGCCGCCACATTCACCCCCACGTGCTTCATGGTGGCAAGCACCCGGGCCCCACCGGCCGAAGCGCCCAAGGCAACCTCCAAGGCAACCTTCTCGTTGGTGCACCACTCCGCGTAGACCTCAGGGTAGGTGGCGAAGGCTTCCATGGTCTCCGTGGAAGGGGTTCCGGGATAGGCCACGCCGATGCGCGCTCCCGCCTCCCAAGCACCTCGGGCCATAGCCTCATTACCGGACATCAATTCCATAGATCCCCTCTTCCGTTTCCTCTAAAGAACCGCGAGCAGAGCCGCTGGGCCTTAAGGCCGCTCGCGATAGAGCAGGCAAAACGCCCCGATTTGCACCACATCTCCGGGTTTGAGCATTCCCGCTTCAAGCACCCGGTCGTTCACCCACACGCCGTTAACCGAGCCCTGGTCGCGAATGATGCAACCCTGAGGGCCCACTTCCAGCGTGGCATGGTTGCGCGAGACGGTCATGTCATTCAGGAAAACATCGCAGCGCGGGTCGCGGCCGATGGAGAGCTCACCAGGGCGCAACTCTATGTCCAGGCCGGTCTGAGGGCCGCGGATGATACGGAAATCGCAGCGATGGGTCACCGGCTGGGGCCGCTCATCCAAAGGGACGGTCACCGAGATGGGGCTGAACGTCTCCGTGGAACCCAGCATCTTGAATCCGCAATAGGGGCATTTCCCTATATCGTCAGCGATGATGTTATTGCATATGGGGCATGTGTTCGTCATGGCTGCCTGCCGTTTCCGTATCCGAAGACTGCTCTAAACCGTACTCGATTGATTGTTATCGATTATCGGCATTACATTATAAACCTGCGAATCGGCCTGAGTGGGAGCACCGGTCAAACCGCTGGTGAGCCGCTGCCACATAATGGCGATGGCCGTGAGCGGGTCGGGGCCATCCACCTGCTCGGTGGCCACAAGGGGTTGTTCTGCCACCACCTGATTGCGCTGGCGATAGGTCACCGTGCCCACCTTATCCCCCGGCCGCACCGTGCCGCGGATCTCGTCGAAGACCACCGTCTGGCTCACATTGCCCTCCAGATCGAAGATGGAGATGGTAGCCTCGGGGTCTGCCAGCGTGGCCTTCACCGTCTTGTCCGTCCAATCCCCGTGGCTCACCTCAGCCACCAGGGGCACATCCTTGACCTGGCCGTCTATCTCCATGGAGGTGCTCTCTTCGCTTTGGGCCAAGGGCAGCACCTTCACGTGGTCGTAATACCATTCGAAGAGCATCCGCGCGTCCACGAAGCGCTGATGCTCGTCTTCCGAGTCTAGCAGCACCGCATAGAGCTCGCGGCCCTCTTTGTTGGCGGCTCCCATGAAGCTCGGGCCGGCCGCATCGGTCATGCCGGTTTTGATGCCGATGGCGAATTCATACATCTCAAGCAGCTCATCGGTCGTCTCAAGCTCCACCGGCTCGGTTTTGCCGTCGCGTTCCACCTCGATGGTGGTGGAACCATGGGATACCACCTCGCGTATCTCCGGGTATTCCATGGCGCGCTTGGCCACTTTCACCTGGTCAAGGGCTGTGGAATGGAGGTTTCCCACATATTCCTCGTCATCCAAGCCATGGGGGTTCTCATAAAGCGTGTTCTCGCAGCCGATCTCCTCGGCCTTGGCGTTCATGGCGGCAACGAAGGCCTTGATGGGGTCTGACTCGCCGCTTCCCCCTTCATCGATGATCCGCTTGCCCACCGTCTCTGCCAATGCCACAGCCGCATCGTTGCCGCTGGGCACTAGAAGCGCCTTCAGAGCGGCGTCGAAGGACATCACATCTCCCTCTTGCAGGTTGGCGCTCGACTCGCCTATGGAGGCTGCCGCAGCGGAAACGGTGATCTTAGCGGAAGGATCCCCCTTATCGAGGGCGACGATCGCAGTCATGACCTTCGTGATGGAGGCGATCTGCTGGGCAGCATCACCCTGACGGCTGAAATACACGTTGCCCTCCTCATCCATCAACGCAGCGTATTCCGAGTCGATGGAAGGGCACTCGGCTAAGGTGAGCTCGCGCTCTTCGGCGGTATATCCCGCAATCACATCGGCCTTGCGCACATCGGCCCAAGCAGGGGAAATGCCGCCGAAGGCAAGGCAAGAGGCCAGAATGAGGGCTGTAAACGGAGCCGGAACCCGCAGGAGGGCCTTTTTCATCGAGGCGACGATGCTCATGGGGTCGCTCCTTCCGCAGACTGGGACTGGGCCGTGGGGGCATCAGATCCCGTCTCCGCTGCTTCATCAGCTTGCGTGTCTTCCTCTTCCTTTTCGTCTTCTTCCTTCTTCTCCAAAGGCTTGGTGTCTGTACCCGGCCCCACCACGTATATCTCATCTTGGGGCAGGTAGACCGAAGCGAAGTTATCGTAATCCAGCACGTTGCCGTTCTTATCCTTGATGATGCGGGTTACGTTGATCTCCTTGCCGTCATGGCCGGATGTCTTCAGGTAATAGGCCCCTTTGGCCAGATTCGGGTCCTCATTGAAGCGAGTGGAGTACTTCTTCCCCTCTTTCCAATCCCCTGTGACCGTCTCAATGACATAACCGGTGTACACGCCGTACACCGTAGCGGTGATGGAGGAATCGGTGTAAGACAGCCGCAAAAGCACGTCGCTATCGAAGTTGTTACGCCAGACAAGGTCCATCTCCGGATAGGTCACCGCCGCATCGCGCCCATCGGGGTAATTCGCCATATACAGGGTGTGGTTGTGGCGGGTTGGGATGTCCAGGCCCGCCTCATAGACCGCATTGAAGATGGTCGTGGCGACCTGGCAGATGCCGCCACCGATGGAATCGGTTATCTCGCCATCCACGATGGAACCGGCAGACCAGAAGCCCGCAGCCTCATTGGTGTCGCCGGACTCGTCGTTGAAGCTCCAAATGCCCCCGTTGGCATCCACGATGCGGTTGTTCAGGATGTCAGCTGCCAGCTTGATGTTGTGGTTGCGGTTCTCGGTGCCCACATAGTTGGAGAATTCCGTGGTGAACTCGCCGATGGGAGAGACGATATCCAGTTCCATGGCCTCGTTGAGCGTCAGGGTCTCGGGCTTATCGGTCTCCCCTATCTCGATTGCGATGTTATAGGGTTCCTCATTGGACCAGGCTATGCCGCTTTCCCCATACAGGGCCTCTTGCAGCTCGCCCACGGCAGGCGATACCTGGGGAAGCTTTCCCGGACCGCCCGTGGTTACGATGATATCCGACCCCTCCTCGCGAAACGTTACCGTAGTGTCTTCCGCCGTCACGTGGGCCTCTGCCCCCTTTGAGATGGCAGGGATGGCAAGGGAGGAATCGATGGAGACCCCTAGCTTGAAACCCTCGCCATCAGGCACAGTGGAGACGACCGTCCAATCCCCCAGATCTATGTCTGTGGCATGGAAGCGGTTGTCCTTGTAGGTGAAGTCCGCCTCACAACCCAAAGCGTGGTTCAGCTGATCCACCAGCTCTTCAGCCTGGGCCATGGTGATGCGGGAAGGCGCATCCACATACTCCATCACGATGGGCAGCGGCTCGCTTTCCAATATCATGGCATCGGAGATCTTCCGGGCAAGCCATTCCCTATCCACCATGGTGCCGTCGTGACCCTCAACCGCCGTAGCCCAGGCGTTGTGGATCTCCACCGTGGTGTCCTTGCGGGGGTTGCCGGTGCTCTCGTCTATCTGCAAAGCCAGGTCCTCCAAAGCCTGATGGTCGAAGTTCACCCCTAAGGGGATGTCCACCGGGTCGCTTGCCAGGCTGAGCCGCTCGAAGAATCCCCCTTCGCTGCGGCCGATGGCCAGTGCGGCATCTATGGCCTGCTGATAGGGGACTTCGGCCTTCAGACTCAGGGCATCCACCATCCAGTGCACCACCCCCAGGGATTCCTGGTCTTCGATGGCGCTGCCTTCAGCGATGGCTTGCTGAGCCGCCGAAAGGGCGGCTTCGCCCTTCTCTTTGGCTTCTTCGTTGCCGTAAAGCACCACTTGAGCGCTTGATACCCGCGGCCCGAAGGTGCTATGGAGCGTCTGGTTCATCTCCTCGGGGTTCATGCCCCCTACGTTCACACCGTTGATGCTTATGTTGCCGTAGGCGCGGTTCCAGTTGCTCACCGTGTCCCAAAGGGCCACGCCGCCTACGAGCACCAGGATAACCAGAGCAACGAGCACCGGACGGCTGCTGAGGATCTTCTCACCTATGGAGGTCTTGCGCTGCGCCTTCCCCCCTCTGGGCGGCTGGGAAGATGCGCTGTGGCGCCCGGATGCGTTTTTTGCACGGGTGCCTGCGGACGTCTTCGACGTTAAGCGGCTGGAAGAAGGGCCCCCACTTAAAGGAGCGGAACTGCGCTGGGTGCCCGTGTTCTGAGACTGACGGCTGCGACCTACAGAGCCCGAAGGGCGCGAAGCGGGGCGCGCTGAGGTGCGGCCGGAACGCGACGAGGCGCTTGAAGGCGCAGAGGGGTGGGTGGGAACCGATTGGCGCCGGGGCCGAGGCGAGAAATCGAACGCCGGGCTGGTGGTGTTTGAGCCCACCGAGCCGCTGCGGGTGCTTCGAGAGCGCGCCGAGCCAGCCCGCGGGTTACTGCGCGGGTTATTGCGTTTAGGGTATGTATCTTTACTGGGACTCATGGTTCCTTTCCCGCAGAACCCTGCGAACCGATCCCAGGGCTGTGGCGATGTAATGGATAGTGGTGCCGATGGCCAAGGCAAGACCCAGATAGACCACCCAAATGGCCCATGAACACATCTCCCCGTTGAAGCCCGGCAGCCAGCCGAAGTCGCAAAGCCCCAGGCCCGGCACTAAAGGCATATTGAGCATGAGACCCGCCATGCCTACGAACAAAAACGTGGTAGCCACCTTGCCTGCATAGACCACCGGCACACGCACACCGTAGTTCTTCAGCAGATAGGCACCCCCGAAAAGGAGGAGCAGGTCCCGGGCAAGCACCAGAACCACCACCCAAAGGGGAAGCCTCCCTAAGATCAAAAGGCCCACCACTGCGCAGATTATGAGGATGCGGTCCACCGCCGGATCCAAAAGCTGCCCCAGCTTGGACACCGTATGGGTCCGACGAGCCACCTGGCCATCAACGAAATCCGTGAGTGCGGTTGCGGCGAAAAGCAATGCTGCGGCAACATCGTAGCCGGCAAGGAGCACACCCAAGCAGACGAACGTCATGCATAGCCGGATGAAGCTGATGACATTCGCCACGGTAAGGATTCTATCGGTTACTTCCTCTGTCGGCTGCGATTTAGCTGATCCATCCATCTCAGACAAAACCGAACTCCTCGTGCGCCCTGATGAACCGGCATAAGGCCGGCAAAATTCGTTCGGTTCCAGATTATCACGGCTTGGGGCCGTTTGGGGCTATCTCTCCATTTCTCCAAGGGCAATGCGCACTTTGTGCGCCCTATCGTCATCCATATGGGAAAGCAGGGTTTGAAGCTGAGGGTCCGCCTTAGGCCAAGGCTCCTCCTCCGGTGCGGGGGCAGAGGCCGCATCAGGGCTCTGAGCTGGCGCTTTTGCTTCCGCAGTCTTGGATGGGACGCCCGTATCCGCTTTCTTCTCGGCCTTATCCCCGGCCCCTTGCGGGATATCCACCCGCTCAGAGGTCATGGTGGGGGTCACTTCGGCATAGGTGGGCAGCATGGAAAGGCACTGCTTGGGGCATACCGTGATGCAGTAACCGCACTGAACGCACTGGTAGCGATTGATCTGCCAGAACCGCTCGGCCTTGTTCACCGTGAGGCAATTGGTGGTGCAGCTGCGCTCGCAGAGGCCGCAGAGGATGCATTGCTCCCGGTCAATGGCGATATGGCCTTTCAGGCCCGCAGGAGCCGGCTTGGTCTCGAAAGGATAGAGCAACGTGACGGGCTTTTTGAACAGCGAGCCCAGCGTCATCTTCCCAAGTTTGAAAGCGCCCATCTTCCCTACCTTTCAGTGCAGCTGATGCATGGGTCGATGGTGAGGATGATCATATTCACATCGGCCACATCGCACCCCTTCAAAGCCAAGGTCATACCAGCGAGGTTCTCCGAAGTCGGCGTTCTGATCCGCATGCGATCGAGGTATTTCGTGCCATTGCCCTTGGCGTAGTAATAGCATTCTCCGCGAGGCTGCTCCAGCACATTGCAGGCCTCGGCACCCGCTTCGGGGTTCCCTTTCACCGGCACGGCGATATCCCCCGCGGGGATCTTCGCCGCCAGCTCGTTGATGATATCGATGGATTGGACCACCTCGGCGCAGCGCACCTCCATACGGGCATAGCAATCGCAATCCGAAGAGAGGATGGGCTGGAAGTCCGAAAGCTCACCGTAGCCGCCTTTACCCAGCATGCGCACGTCGTAATTCACATTGGAGGCGCGACCGAATGGGCCCACCATGGAAAGCGCGCGGGCATCCTCGGTGGGGATCACACCCACGCCGGAGGTGCGGCTGTAGACCGATGAATCGCTCAAGAACGTAGCCACCAGCTGCTTATACTCATCGCGCAGACCATTCAGCACCGAGACTATCTCGTCCATCTGGGAAGCGGAGATATCCCGCTGCACGCCGCCGATGCGGGTGACCGAGAAGATCACGCGACCGCCGGTCGTCTTCTCGAACAGGTCCAGCACGCGTTCGCGCAACCGCCAGCAGTGCATGAACAGGCTCTCGAAGCCGAAGGCGTCAGCCGCCAAGCCCAACCACAGCAGATGGGAATGGATACGGGACATCTCATGCCAGATGGTGCGCAGATACTCGGCGCGCTGGGGAATCTCCACCCCCATAAGGCGCTCAACGGTTTCGGCGTAGCCCATGGAATGACCGAAGGCGCAGATACCGCAGATGCGCTCGGCCACGTAGACGAACTGGTTGTAGTCCTTGGTCTGCACCAAGCGCTCCAGCCCCCGGTGGACGAATCCTATCTGAGGCATGGCCTCCACCACCACCTCATCTTCCACCACCAAGTCCAGATGGAGCGGCTCCGGCAGGACCGGATGCTGCGGACCGAAGGGGATGATCGATGCTTTACCCATGATTACCTCCCCTCCTCGCGGGCGAAGGCCTCAAGCACCTTGGCCGCTTTCTCGTCGTCCATGGAAGCCAGAAGCGCTTCCATCTCCTCATCGGCATAAAGCTCGGTCAGGGGCTGATCCACTCCGGCCGCGTTATTCTCGTCTGCAACGCTGGGCGATACGCTGCCCTGAAGGGCCGTGCGCACGCTGTCTGCCCGGGCGGGATCCATGGCTTCCAAGGCGGATTCCAACTCCTTATCCACCGGAAGCTGGGATAAGGCCCCTTGCTCGGTTTCCACATCCTGTGCGAACGAAGCCGTGGCCGCTTTCTGGGCGGGGCTTGCCGTGGCGAGGTCCCGGCCGGCATCCCGGGCATCCACCCGGGCTTCCTCGGTGGAAAGGGGCGTCGGGTCGGCTTCGACAGCCCGTGCTTTCAGGGCCGCTTCCACTTTGGCCACCTTCTCGGGGGAAAGCGAGGGCATCTTCGCATCCAGGCGCGCCTGAAGCTCCGGTGTCATAACGAAGCGCCTGCCACGACCGGGCTTCTCAGCCGCCTCGATATCGTCAGAGGCGCCTTCGGCGGATGCAGCGGCCTTCTCCCCCGCTGTGTCCGCGCTTCCAGATGCCTTGGCCTCCTTGGCCGCCTTCGCTGCCGCCGCTTTGCGCGCCTTATCGATGGCCGCCTTCTGCTCAGGGGACATGAAGGTCATGGGCTCGTTTTGAGCCGGAGCATACATGGTGCCCTGGAAGTCTATGGCGATGGGCCCCATGTTCACACCGAAAAGCTCCCGAGCCTCGTTTTCGAATACGAAAGCAGCCAGGAACAGGTCGGTTATGGAGGGCACCTCATCTTCGGGCTTCACACCCACGATGTGGTAGTTGCGCAGGAAACCGTCGTTCATGAACGAGTAGTACAGATCCACGCCGTCTTCGGTGTTGACGGCATGCGTTTGCACGAAACGCCAGCCTTCGGCTTTCATGAACGCGGCTTCGCGGCGCAAGTCCGCCAAAGCCAAAGGTACGAACTCCGATGAGAACTCCATAGGATCTAAGCCCCCTTCTTGGCCAGCTTCAAGGCTTGGGCCTTCTCGTCCAAAACCGCGATGCCCTTGACCACGGCATCGATGATGGCCTCGGGGCGCACCGCGCAACCCGGGGCGTAAACGTCCACCGGTATGGCCTTGTCCACCCCGCCTATGACGTTGTAGCAATCGTGGAAAATGCCCCCGGTACAGGCGCAGATACCGCAGGCTACCACCACTTTCGGCTCTATCATCTGGTCATAGATCTGCTTGATCACATCGATGTTGCGCTCGTTGACCGAGCCGGTGACCAAGAAGATATCGGCGTGCTTGGGGTCGCCGGTGTTGATGATCCCGAAGCGCTCCACATCGAAGCCGGGGCAAAGGGCCGCAAGCACCTCGATGTCGCAACCATTGCAGCTGGATGCATCGTAATGGATGACCCAAGGGGATTTGGAAGAATAGCCCATCGAGCTTCCTTTCTACACGAAGGCGAGGAACACCACGTTGATGCCGCCGAAGACCAAGGCAACGAGCCAGGATGAATTGAGCATGGTCTGCCACTTCACACGGGCGAAGTTGTTATCTATGACGATTTCCAAGAACCAAGCAGCCAAAGCGACCGCTATCGCCAAAACGATGGATGCTGGGTTGGACCAGAGGAAGAACATCCCCACCCAACCTAAGAAGAGCACGGTCTCGCACCAGTGCATGATCTCCACCTTGGCGAGGGTCTTGCCGCTCATCTCCGTGATGGTGCCCCGGACGATCTCTTGGTGGGCATGATGGCACATGGAGATGTCAAAGGGGGATTTGCGCAGCTTGATGGTAAGGATGAACAGGAATCCCACGAAAGCCGGGATGGTGGTGACGATGATGGGCGCATCCAGCAGAACAACGTGGTCCACCATGAACGAACCCGCGGCCATGAAGAAGCAAACCGCCATGAGCAGCACCATGGGCTCGTAAGACATGACCTGCAACGTCTCACGCCCAGCCCCCAACTCCGAGAACGGGGAGCGGGACGAGTAGGAAGCCATGATGAAGAAAAGCGATGCCATGGTGATGATGAACGCGCTCATGAGCAGGTTATCTCCCGCGAAGAAGATGCCGCCGGCGAAAGCCGTGAACACCAACGCGCAGGTCATATACACGCCATCCACACCGTTCACGCTCACGTCATCCTTGGCGATGAGCTTACGCAGGTCATAATAGGGCTGCAGCAAGGGAGGTCCCACCCGGCCCTGCATCCGCGCCGAGATGATGCGGTCAAGGCCGGCAAGCAGGCAACCCAAGATGGGAGCTGCGATAGCGAATACCACCGTGGCTATGATCACTGCCAGGAAATTTTCCAATACGAACATGGCCGACCTCCTAAAGCATCGGCGGCATGAGGCCGCAAGCCACGAAACCGAATATGATCACCGCAGCGCAGAGAACCTCGCCGAGCACCTTGAACCGCGCTTCGCCGAAGTAGGATTCCAGATACAGGTTGCGCGCCGTAGCCTTCGTATCGTTTGAGAGGCTATCGCGGTAGATGCGCTTGTTGGAATCCACCGTGACGCCTGACAGGTAAACCGGCCCTTGAGCCTGCTTGGATGAGCGCATGCCGGCGATGAAGATGACCGCCACAAAGATGGCGAGCAGCGCCGAGAGCCACAGGTCATCCAGGGGTATGTCCATGCCGCCCTGGCCGTAGATCCCCCAGATGTAAGGTTCGATGATGAGGTTGGACAGAATGGGCAAGACCACGCATGCCGCCACAGCGATGATGGCCATGAGCGCCATGGAGAACCACTCGCTGGGATGCACCGAGAGCTCTATGTCCTCCTGAGCCCCGGCGATGCCCGAGAGCTTGCCGAGCCACTTCCCCCAGAACATGAAGGTGGCCGCAGAGCCGAAGGCCAACAGCATCACAAGCACCAGCTGGCCGTTTTCCACGAAGGAAACGAGGGTGGCCCATTTGGCGATGAGCATGCCGAAGGGCGCTATGAACATGCCCATGATGCCCACCATCATGAGCCGGGCAAGCTTGGGCATGCGCTCGAAGAGCAGGTCCATGTCCTCGATGTTGCGGCTGCCGATATGGTGTTCAGCGGTGCCCACGCAAAGGAACAGCAGCGACTTAGCCGCCGCATGGAATATCACCAACAGGATGGCAGCCCAGATGGCCTCCGGGGTGCCCACGCCAGCGCAAGCCACGATGAGCCCCAGATTCGCGATGGTGGAATAGGCAAGCACCCGCTTAGCGTTGCTTTGGGAGATGGCCATGAACGAGCAGAGCATGAACGTGATGCCCCCCACCAGGATGACCATCTGGGAGGCGGCGAAGCACACGGTGTAAAGCGGAGCGAGCTTGATCAGCAGGAAGACACCCGCCTTCACCATGGTGGAAGAATGAAGCAGGGCGCTTGTGGGTGTGGGTGCCACCATGGCACCGAGCAGCCAGGTGTGGAAGGGCATCTGGGCAGCTTTGGTGATACCCGCCAGCGACAGGGCGCAAAGCGGGATGGCGATGAGCTCCGGATGCAGAAGCCCGAAGCGGATGAATTCATTGAGCGACAGAGTGCCCAGGCAGATGGCCGAGAAATAAAGCGCCACCAAAAAGCCCAGGCCGCCGATCATATTCATGATGATCTGACGGAAGGAGTTGCGAATGGCCTCTTCGGTGCGCGTGTAACCGATGAGCAAAAACGAGCAGAGCGTGGTCACTTCCCAGCCGGTGAACATCCATACCATGTTGTTGGAGAACACGATGACGAACATGGCGGAGAGGAACAGGATCATGAGCGCGAAGAACGCCGGGCGCCGATCAGCGGCCCCTTCGGGCTCATGGGCTTGGAAATCCTTCATATAACCCAAGCCGTAGATGCAGATGCCGCTCCCAATAACACCGATGATCAGCGCCATGATGACGGAAAGCGAATCGATGTAGAGGCCCACGGGCACTTCCATCTGGTGGGCGAAGTTGAACTCGAAGATGAGGTCGGATACAAGCTGGATGGCACCCAGCACGATGGCCGGGATGTTCTTGTACTTAGCGCCGTAGCCGATGACCACCAAGGCGATGATCGTACCCACACCCAAGGCGATGTTATCCACCAGCAGTGAGGAGAAGGTAAGCGGCGTCCACTGACAACCGAAGTACTGCACGGCAAGGGCAACGGAGGCCACTGCTATGGCGATTCCGGCGACCCATACCAAGACGTCCCGGGCCTTTTCGGCGCGCAAGATCAATAAAAGCAGCGCCACCAGCAAGGGAAACCCTATGAGAAACGCGATCAGATGCACGGGATGCTTCCTTTCATCCAACGGGAAATCCATTTCATTTTATGGAAAGGAAGCACGGCATCCGGGGTGCAAGCAGGGATTTCGCGACCGGCTTCGGTGACCGGCAAACCCCTGACCGCCCACCTGGCCACAGCAGCCGTCTGCCCTTAAGCGGCTGCCGACTGAAAGCTGTTATCCACCCCGGGGCGGCTGAGACTCAAAGGCAATCGTCTGCCTTGAAGCGCGATAAGGAAAGCCGCCCTCTTCCCGAGGGCGGCTTCCCTAGACAATGCTTTAGTCGCAGGTTAGAGCTTGAGCTCCCAGAGGCCGTGGACCGTGCAATACTCGAAGACGGCGATGGGCTTTTGGCCGCCCAAGACGAAATCCGCATGGGGGGCATCGCCCGGGTTGAGGCACTGGCCTAACACGCCGGTCTCGGTGACCACGTAGATCCAAGCGATATAGTGCACATCGATCATAGGATGATCCAACTCGCCCACGTTAACGGACAGCACGTCGCCTTCCAGGTTGCAGTCAGGCATGTGCTTTTCCGGAGCACCGTCGATATTGGGCTGCGCCACCACCATGGGCTTGCCGCAGCACTCCAAGGTACCCACGCCATCCACCACATCGATGACCATCTTGCCGCATTCCTCGCACCGATAGAATGTATCCCTTTTCATAGGTATCCCCTTTCTTCAGTCCCTTATCCTTGGGCTTCGGTCAAATGATACCGAGTCCGGCCGCCGCCATGCGCACTGCCCTGGAACCGAAACGAAATCGTTTCCATCAGCCTTCACCCCACTTGCGGCCTCTGAGGACATACTCGCGAATGGCGTCTCAGGAAAAAGAAAGCAGGTCAGAAACTTACATCTCTGACCTGCGAATTTACTGGTCGGGTGGACAGGATTTGAACCTGCGACCCCTTGACCCCCAGTCAAGTGCGCTACCAAACTGCGCCACCACCCGTAACAGCAAGTGAATATATTAGTGGTAGTTCCAACGGTTTGCAAGAGCCGATTCGCATAAAACCCGATAAGCCCTTCGCAACCGCTCACTGCAGAAGCGAGGGCACGCCATCCACAGCAGGGCGCGGAGCCGAAGCCAAGCGCTCCCTTACGGTGCACCCAGCTTCCGTGACCTCCACGGAACGCGGCGCCAGCATGTCCAACGCATCCTGTAAATCGGTCGGAAGGTTATCGCAGAACTCCAGTTCATCCCCGGAAAGCGGGTGTTCGAATGCCAAAGCATAGGAATGGAGGAATTGCCGGTGCAACCCCAAAGAGGCGCTCTCCCCCCTTGGGCTATGGGACCGGTAAAGGGGGTCCCCCACCACCGGATGCCCTATGTATTCCATATGGACGCGGATCTGATGGGTGCGCCCCGTATAGAGCTTGCATTCCACCAAGCTGTAGCCGTTATCCTTGGGCCCTGCGGCAAAGCGCTCAAGCACCTTGAAGGTGGTCAGGGCCTCCCGGGCGGAATCGCAATCCCGGACCGCCATGCGCAGGCGATCGCGAGGATGACGGGCGATAGGCGCATCCACCATACCGGTGTCGCCTGCGATCACCCCATGGACCAAGGCCAGGTAGTGGCGATCCACCGCGCGATCGGCGATGGCATCCATAAGCAGCTGACCTGCAACATTGCTTTTCGCAGCCAACATTAGACCGCTCGTGTCCATATCCAGGCGATGGACGATGCCCAAACGGTCCTGCTCCCCCTGCACGTCGCAAAGCCCAGCGGCCCCGCAGTGGAAGATGAGCGCATTCACCAAAGTGCCCTCGCGGTGATCCTCGCTGGGATGGCAGATGAGGCCGGCCTGCTTGGAAAGCACAAGCAGATCGTCATCCTCGAAGCGCACATCCAGCGGGATTGATTCACCGCGAAGCGGCGTCTCCACCGCCTCCTCGGGCACTTCATAGACTATGGCCTGGCCCGCCGCCACGATGGTCTTCTTCGCTGCCGGCTTACCATCGATGAGCACCTTGCCCTCTTGGATGGCCTTCGCCGCAGCCGAACGGCTCTCATAAAGCCCACGGCTCCCCAAAAGCCCATCCAAACGCTGCCCGGCATCGTGAGCGGTGACCATATACAGACGCGAGCAGGTCATCGAACCTCCTTGGACTCGCCGCCTTGGCCGCTTTCCGCGGAAGGAGGCAGCTTGGCATCACGATACCAAGCCAAGGCAAGCCCTGCCAAAAGCAAGACGACCCCGCAGGTCACTCCTATGTCAGCCACGTTGAAAACCGGGAAATCCATGAAGGTCACCGCAAGGAAATCGGTGACGTAGCCCTGGGCGAAGCGGTCGATGGCATTGCCTATGCCCCCAGCAACGACAAGCGCGATACCCAGGGTTTGCAGGCTGTTGATCGAACGATACGACCAGATGAAGTAAACGAGCAGCAAAAGGCAGACCGCCAGGGAGAACCCTCCCAAGGCAGCCGGGTTCCCAGCGAAGATGCCCCAGGCGGCACCGGTGTTATGCACCAGACGCAGATCTATGAGACCTCCCAAGATGAGGCCAGCCGACCGTCCCTCTGCCAAAGAGGAGAACCCTGCCTTGGTGACCTGGTCGATCAAGATCCAGCCCGCCACCACGCACACAAACAAGACCCCCTGTTTCGGACTGAGGTGGCGGCTTTTGCGATTCGAAGGGCTTGGGCCTTCCGCGGTCATAGGAACCTATTCTTCAAAGCCCAAAGCATCCAGGGCGTCGCCACAGCGCTTGCAGACGTCCGGATGGTTCCCGTTGCCACCCAGCACCGTGTAATTCCAGCAGCGGGGGCACTTCTCGCCGGGGGCGAGACTCACCTCAGCGGCGAACTCACCTGGTTCACCGAAGGTCACTTCAGAGACGATGAAGAGCTCCTGGAGCACCTCGGGCCCGAATCCCTTGAGCACCTCCAATTCCGCCTCCGGAGCGCTCAGACGCACCGATGCCTCCTGGCTCTTGTTAATCTCCTTGCGCCCGCGCGCCTCCTCCAGAGCCTTGGTGGCAACCTCCCGCGCCTCCATGGCCACTGCGAAGCGCTCGATCTCTCCTTGAACGCCGCCTGCGGGAAGGGCGGGCACGAAATCCGCCTCTTGGGGCCAGCCGGCCAACTGCACGCTGAAGGGACGGCCCTCTTCACGCAATTTGGGTGGATAGAAATCCCAAACCTCATCGCAAGTGAACGAGAGAATGGGCGCCAACAGGCGCACCAGCACCTCAAGGGTGTCCATGAGCACGCTTTGCACCGCGCGACGGCGCGTGGATGCGGGTGCCTCGGAATAGAGGCGATCCTTGGTCACGTCGAGGTATACGCTGGAAAGCTCGTTTATGAACTCATAGCATTCACGATAGACCGTCATGTACTTGAAATCCTCATAGGCCTGGGTGACCTTCTCGCGCAGCACGGCCAGCCGCGCCAGGTAATAGCGGTCCACCGGCTCCAGATCGTCAAAGGAATCCACGAAGTCCTCGGGGCCGAAATCGTCCAGATTGCCCAAGACGAAACGGAAGGAATTGCGGAACTTGCGATAGGCGTCGGATACCTGCTTAAGGATGTTATCGGAGATGGAGACGTCTTGGGAGTAGTCCACCGACGACACCCACAAGCGTAGCACATCAGCGCCGAACTTGTCCATGACCTCAGCCGGATCAACGCCGTTGCCAAGGGACTTGGACATCTTGCGTCCCTCTTCGTCCACCGTGAAGCCGCAATGCATCACGCTCTTGTAGGGTGCCACGCCGTAAGCCCCGATGGATGTGAGCAGCGCGGACTGGAACCAGCCGCGATGCTGGTCAGACCCCTCCAGGTAAAGCTCAGCGGGAAAATGCAAGCCCTCTTCATGGCGATGGCGGCAAACGCTCGTATGGGAAACGCCCGATTCCCACCATACGTCCAGGATGTCCTTCTCGGGGATGAGCTCCTCCACCCCGGCACCGCACTTCGGGCAGGCCACGCTGGCCGGAAGGTAGTCTTTGGGCTCCTGGGTGAACCAAGCATCGGCTCCCTTATCGTAGAACAGGGCGATCACCGCATCGAAGGTCTCTTCGCTTGCCACGGTCTCACCGCACTTGCCGCAAGTGAAGACCGGGATGGGCACGCCCCAGGAACGCTGGCGCGAGATGCACCAGTCAGGGCGATCGGCAACCATGGACCCGATGCGCCGGGAAGCCCAAGCGGGCACGAAGCGCACATCCTCCTCGATGGCCTTAAGCGCTTTCTTGCGCAGGTCGTTTTCGTCCATGGAGACGAACCACTGGTTGGTGGCGCGGAAGATCACCGGCTCATGGCAGCGCCAGCAGTGGGGATAGCTATGGGAGATGTCCTCGTGCAGGATGAGCGCGCCGCGGTCATCGAGCCACTGGATGATCTTCGGATTCGCCTCGTTCACCTCCAGGGAGCTGAACGGACCGCCGGTTCCCATGGTGTCTCCAGGATAGAACCGCCCGTCGTCGTCTACGGGCATGACCACCGGCACGCCGAATCTCATGCCAGCCAGATAGTCGTCCACACCATGGCCGGGAGCGGCATGGACGATCCCCGTGCCGTCTTCCAAGGTGACGTAGTCGGCATAGATGAACACGCCCTCCTCGCCCTGATCGCCGAAGATGGGCTGTTTGTAGCGTTGACCTTCCAAATCCCTGCCCTTGGCCGACCAACCCGCCACGGGAACGGCTTCCTGCCAGCCGAAGCGCTCGATGAGCTTCTCAGCCAGATCCTGGGCCACGATCACAGCCCGCCCGTCGTAATCCAGGGCGATGTAGGTCGCATCCGGATGCAGGATAACCGCGTCATCGGCGGGAAGGGTCCAGGGCGTGGTGGTCCAGATGGCCACATCCAGCTTCCCCTCCCAGGCTTCCAAACCCTCAGGCACGGTGGTCATCTCGAAGCGCACGAAGATGGCGGGGCTCACCTCGTCGCCGTATTCTATCTCCGCCTCGGCCAGGGCCGTGTGGCAGTGGGAGCACCAATGGATGGGTTTGCGACCCCGATAGATGGAGCCATCAAGATACATCGTCTTGAAGATCTCCACATTGCCGGCCTCGTAATCGGGCAGATAGGTAAGGTAGGGGTTCTCCCAGTCGGCGTTCACACCCAAGCGCTTGAAGCCCTCCCCTTGGATCCCCACGTACTTCTTAGCCCACTCGCGGCATAGCCGACGAACCTCCGGCTGGGGCGTCTCACGGAACCTCTCGGTGCCAAGCGTTTCCTCCACCATGTGCTCGATAGGCTGGCCGTGGCAATCCCAACCGGGGATATACGGAGTGAAATAGCCCATCTGGGCATGGCTCTTATTCACGAAATCCTTGAGTATCTTGTTGAAGGCATGGCCGATGTGGATGGGTCCGTTGGCATAAGGCGGCCCGTCGTGGAGCACAAAGGGTTCCTGATCCTTATTTTTCTCCAGCACACGCCAGTAGAGGCGCTCCTCATTCCAGCGCGCGAGGCGCTTCGGCTCCTGTTCCGGCAGATTCCCGCGCATGGGGAATTCGGTGGCGGGCAGATTCATCGTGTCTTTGTACTTGTTTGCCACAACATCCTCTTTCGTCTCTCACTCAAACTTCAACAGTATACAAAATCCTGGCTCTAAGCTCATGTACAATAGGCCTAACATCCCTCTTAGGGGATTAAAGGACACGCAAGGAGGAACCTGTGGAATTCAAGATAGTGACCGATTCGAGTTGCAACCTGCCCGATGCCCTTATCGAAGAGTTCGACCTGGCCATCCTGCCCCTGACATTCATGTCCGACGACCAGGAGTATCGCAGCTATACCGAAGGCGAGAAAAGCGACCTCCAGCGTTTCTACACCATGATGCGCGAGGGAAAGGTGTTCACCACCTCCCTGCCCAACCAAAACGACAGCGAAAGGACCATCCGCTCCATCCTAGATGAGGGGAAAGACGTGCTCTACATCGGCTTTTCCAGCGGCCTTTCGGGCACCTATGAGGCCACAGCGGGCCTGATGGAGCGCCTGAAGGGGGAATACCCCGACCGCAAGCTCTTAGCCGTTGACACCCTGGCCGCATCCTTAGGCGAGGGGCTGCTGGTCTACTACGCCGGGCGCATGGCCCAAGATGGCGCCAGCCTGGAGGAGACGGCCCAGTGGCTGGTGGACAACCGCCTGGCCATGGCCCACTGGTTCACAGTGGATGACCTGGTCTATCTCTTCCGCGGCGGCCGCGTTTCCCGCACAAGCGCTTGGGCGGGCTCCATGCTCAACATAAAACCGGTCATGCATATGGACGACGAAGGCCATCTCATCCCCGTGGCCAAAGTGCGCGGACGCAAGAAATCAATCCAGGCACTCCTCCAGCATATGGAAGAATCGGCCACCCAGCCTGTGGCCGAGCAAACGGTCTTCATCAGCCATGGTGATTGCATCGAAGACGCCGAATACCTGGCCCAGCAGATTCGCGAGCGCTTCGGCTGCAAGGGCATCCTGATCAACTACGTGGATCCGGTGATCGGCGCCCATTCGGGTCCGGGCACCTTGGCGCTGTTCTTCCTGGCCCAGCAACGCTAAACGGCTCTGAACCGCAGCGAATCCGCCGTCGAACGACGGCTATGCAGCGTCGAAGCGGCAACCGACCCATGTCCTCATCGGTAGTCTGCGGGGTTTTTCGCCCCGCTTCCCGTGGTGGAATCCCGCAGGCGAAGCTCCCGGCCATAGATGAGCGCATCGTCGCCGAAGCGCTCCTTCACCTTATCGGCGGCCCCTTGCAGATCCCGGCTCGCCGCTCCCCCCGGCTCTTCGGCAGCCTCTCCCCCGTCGAACAGACTCAACTGCTCGGGCGGCTGCTCCTCCTCGAAGCCGCTCACCGCCACTCCCACCAGGCGAAGCGCCACGCCTTCTTGCCAAAGCTCATCTAAAAGAAGGTGCAAGGGGCCTTTCAGGTCCTCTTCGTTATCCGTAGGGCGCCCAAGGCGGCATTGCGCCGTGCGGCTTCGCAGATCCCCGTAGCGCACCTTCACCGTAACGGTATGCCCGGCCAGACCCTTCTTCCGCAGCCGCCGGCCCACCTTGGCCGCCATGGTGTGAAGAGCGGCCAACACATCGTCTGCCTGGGTGAAGTCCTGAGCGAAGGAGATCTCGCTGGAGATTGATTTCGCCGCCTCCGGTGCTTCTATGGTGGCATCCTCACGGCCGCGCACCCGATCCAAGAGCATCTGCCCCACCGCCCCCAATGCAGCGATGACCGGGCCATCTTCAGCCTCGTGCAAATCGCCCAGGGTCTCTATCCCTAAAGCGTTGAGCTTCTTTTCCGCAGAGGGTCCGATGCCGCTCAAGCGCCGAATGGGCAGCGGCCCCAGAAAGGAGCGCTCGCTTCCCGGGAGCACCACGGTGAGCCCTCGGGGTTTGTCCATGTCGGAGGCGATCTTCGCAATGGATTTCGTCGTGCCCAGCCCTATGGAGCAGGTGATGCCCAGCTCCTCCACCCGACGCTGGATGCGCTGCGC
This sequence comes from uncultured Eggerthellaceae bacterium, assembly GCA_964553375.1. Lineage (GTDB taxonomy): Bacteria > Actinomycetota > Coriobacteriia > Coriobacteriales > Eggerthellaceae > UBA9715. The sequence goes on from CAZKKN010000002.1 coordinate 100,346, forward strand.
CACAGCGATGGGGCTTTCCCGGTTCACCTTGGTGGGGGTCACGTCTAAGAACGCCTCATCGATGCTCACCTGGCGCACATGGGGTGTCTCGTCTCGCAGAATGGCCATCACCGCATCTGAGAGCTCCCGATAGCGGCTGAAATGCCCCGCAGTCCAAATGGCCTGGGGGCAAAGCTTGGCAGCCTGAGCCGAAGCCATGGCCGACCGCACTCCGAAGCGGCGCGCCTCATAGGATGCCGTGGATACCACGCCTCGGCGATCCGGGTCCCCTCCCACGATGACCGGCTTACCCCGCCAGCCAGGATGATCCAGCTGCTCCACGGAGGCGAAGAAGGCATCCAGGTCCACCAGCAGGATGGCCGGCCCCACCCAAGGGTTCTCCTGCAGAAGATCCCCTTCGCTGGCATGCGACACTCCTCTTTCCGATATAAAGGCCATGGATTGAGTCTACCACGCCACGCCCACAAGGTTTTGTGCTAGGATTCTTACTGGAATATAAGGAAAGGATTCATGCGATGACGCCATCGAGCCCCATGTCTGAGGAAGCGGCCGCCAACCCTGGCCGGAGCGCTTCTTGGATAGACTTCTCCGGCACCGAGAATCCTTTCGGCACCCCCGATTCCTTCGTCCGCGCCATCGTGGATGCCACCTCCAACGGAGTGTGCTCCTATAACCCGGAGCGCAACGCCTACGCCTTTCGCAGCGCCCTCTCGCGGTTGCTGTCCCTGCCAGCCGAGTCGTTTCTCGTTGGCAGCTCCGCCGGCTCCATGATCCGCGCCGCCGTGCAGACCTTCGAGCCCTGCAACGTGGGCGTCACCGCCCCATGCTCCACCGAGTACGTGCTGGCCCTCAGCAACGCCGGGCACCGCATCCGCAAGATCACCCTCACCAACTCCTATGCTACGCCTAAGGCGCTCATGCTGGAGCAGCAGAAGGTGGACATAGATGCCGCTGTGCTGGCCAATCCCTCCTACCCCACCTCACGGCTGCTCTCCCATGCCACGCTTCTGACCTACCTTGAGAGCTGCGACTGGGTGGTGGTGGACGAACGCTCCATCGAACTCACCTTAGGCGGCAAGAGCGTGGCGCCCCTGACCAGCGAATACAAGAATCTCATCGTGGTGCAATCCCTCAGCGAGGAATTCGCCTTGCCGGGCATCCATGTGAGCTATTGCATCGCCCACCCCGATACCATCAGTGAGATTAAGCGCTTCTACGACAGCAGCGCCATCACCATGTTCCCCGAAGTGCTCTCCGATGCCCTTCTCACGGAATACCCCAAGCTGGATGGCGTGCGCGGCTTCCTCTACAGCGAGATTCCCTGGATGCAGACCATGCTCTCGCTGCTGCCGGGAGTGGATATCATCCCAGCCGAGGCCAACTACGTCATGAGCTCCTTCAGAAACGACGGCTCCCTTTCCCGGGAAGCCCCCAACACCGCCGCCTTGGCCGATCAGCTGGAGTTGGCCGGTTTCCTCATCCGCAAGCTTGAGGGCATGCCGGGGCTGGGCTCGGCCGACTACTTCTGCGTGGCAGTGCGCACCCGCCAGCAAAACGAGCAGCTCATCGAGGCCATGCGCACCCTCATCACCACCCCTTAAGGGGCACTGCGACGGCTTCTCTTAGAACCTCTTAGAACCTTAGTTGAATTTGAAGATCCTCTGGGCCAGGTGATAGCCTCCCAGACCTATGCTGCGCCCAAGCCGTGAGGGCAGGTTCGTCCCCAGGTTCAGCACGTTATGCCTGATGGCACCATAGACATCCGGGCGCTGTCCCTTCAAGTAATCCCAGATTCCCTGAAGCTTCTCCTCGGCTTCGGGCGTATCGATCATACGCAGGAACACCGAGCAGATGCACATCATCATGGACAGGTAGTTCTCCATATAGCGCCGCAGCTTCCTCTGGGGCACATCGCGTTCCAAATCCACGGAATCTATGAGGATTCGCGTAACCCGCAACTGCTGGTCGATACGGGATTTCATGGTGTCCTCATTGACCGACTGACCCTCGCGGCCGATGAAATAGCGATACATGTCCCGATCGAAGTAGCGGATCGTCTTCACCGCGGGCAGCGGCACATAAACGTAGATGTTATCCACATAGAAGCAGTGCTTCGGCAAGGTGAGGCCTATCGAGCGCAGCATCTCGGTGCGATAGATCACCGAATGCATGAGCAGGTATTGGCTTGGGTGGAACCGGTGGATGTCATCCCAGGTGAACACCTCGCCCTGGGGAAAGACGTTCTTGTAGTCCATCACCACGCGCTTGTTCTCATATACCTTCTCGTAGACGTAATTGCCTATCACCAGATCACAGGCCTCCTGAAGCTCGCATTGCTCCCGGAGGAATTCCATGATGGGCTCCATGGCATCATCATCCAACCAGTCATCGGAGTCCACAACCTTGAAATAGCGTCCCTGAGCCTGGGCAAGACCGGTGTTCACCGCAGAGCCATGGCCGCCGTTTTCCTGATGGATGGCATAGACCATGCCAGGGTAGCGCTCCTGCCAGGCATCGGCGATAGCCGCTGTGTCGTCCTTGGTGGAGCCGTCATCCACGATGATGATCTCCACATCCCCCTGGCCGCCATCGCATGCCACCAAGGTGGAAAGGCATTTCTCCATATAGTCTGCCGAGTTGTAGCAGGGCACAGCGAATGTGATGGTCTTCAAAGGTTATCCCCTTCCCCGCCTGAACGGTTCACCTGCCAATGCTGCCGCGAACCATTTTATCGATAGCGCCTCCCGGCTGCGCCCTTATCATGGAATCAGTAGATTCCCTTAAGGTAAACGGCCCAAGGAGCATCCCATGAGCGAATTCCTCGATACGATGGTGGCCAAGGCCAAAGCCGACAAGAAAACCATCGTCTTGCCCGAAGGCAACGATCCGCGTACCCTCCAGGCTGCCGAGCGCATCTTAGCCGACGGCGTTGCCAACCTCATCATCCTTGGCGATGAGCAGGCTTTGAAGGCCCAAGGGTTCGATTTGGAAGGTGCCCGCATCATAGACCCGAAGACCTACGAGGAGCGCGCATCCCTCGCAGCTGCCCTAGCCGAGCTGCGCCGGGCCAAAGGGCTCACCGAAGAGGAGGCCTTCGAGCTTCTGGGCGATGAGCTTTACCTGGGCATCATGCTAGTGAAAACCGGCCAGGCCGACGGCATGGTTGCCGGCGCCTGCCATGCCACCGGCGATGTGCTGCGCCCAGGACTGCAGATCCTCAAAACCGCTCCGGGCTCGAAGCTCGTGAGCTCCTTTTTCATCATGGTGGTGCCCGATTGCGATCTGGGCGCCCAGGGCACGTTCCTCTTCTCGGATTGCGGGCTTGAGGTGCAGCCGGACTCCGAGCGCCTGGCCCACATCGCCGTGAGCAGCGCACGTTCCTTTGAGGCGCTGACCGGCTTCGAGCCCACCGTGGCGATGCTCTCCCATTCCTCATACGGCTCGGCCAAGAACGACGATGCAGCCAAAGTGGCCCAGGCCACCCGCATCGCCCAAGAGCTGGCCCCGGAGCTATCCTTAGACGGGGAGCTGCAGCTTGATGCGGCCATCATACCGGAGATAGGCGCCGCGAAGGCTCCCGAGTCCCCCGTTGCCGGCCACGCCAACGTGCTCATCTTCCCAGACTTGGATGCCGGAAACATCGGGTACAAGCTGGTGCAGCGCCTGGCAAAAGCCGAAGCCTACGGCCCCATCACTCAAGGCATGGCCGCACCGGTGAACGATCTGTCCCGGGGTTGTTCGGCTGACGACATCTATGGCGTGGTGGCCATCACCTGCGTTCAGGCCCAATAGGCTGAGCCCTTACCAGATCTCGCTATCCACGTCTATCTCGGTCACCAGGTCGTGGACGAGTTCGTAGGTATCGCGGGCTATCATGAGCTCCTCATCGGTGGGGATGATCACGATGAGCACTTCGGAATCGTCTGTGGAGATCTGACGCTCCCGCGGGCCGGTGCGATTGCGGTTCTCATCCAAGATGATGCCCATGGACTGCATGCCGGCGAAGATCATGCGGCGCATCTTCGCGCTGTTCTCCCCCACACCGCCTGTGAGCACGATGCAATCCACACCGCCCATAACGGCGATGTACTGACCGATGAACTTCTTAGCGGAATTGGAATACATCTCGTAGGCCAGAAGCGCCCGCTCGTTGCCGTGTTCAGCTTCGGCATCCACGCTGCGCAGGTCATTGCTGATGCCCGAAACCCCCAGAAGACCCGATTCCTTATTCATGAGGTCGTTCATCTGCTGGGGCTCTAGGCCCTCCTTCTCCATGAGATAGGTGACGATGGCCGGGTCGATGGTGCCGCAGCGCGTGCCCATCATAAGGCCATCCAGCGGCGTGAGCCCCATGGAGGTGTCCACGGCGATGCCATGGTCAACAGCGGTGATGGAGCACCCGTTGCCCAAATGGCAGGTGATCAGCTTCAGGTCGGTGAGCTCCTCGTCCAGGAAGTCCGCCGCGCGCTCCGCGATGAACCGATGCGATGTGCCATGGGCCCCGTACTTCCGGATGGAATACTTCTCGCAAAGCTCGTAGGGAAGCGGGTACATGTATGCCTTCGGCGGCAGAGACTGGTAAAACGAGGTATCGAAAACGGCCACCATGGGAACGTCGGGCATATGGTGCTGGCAGCCCCGGATGCCCATGATGGCGGCTTTGTTGTGCAGCGGAGCCAACTCGGCGAGCTCATCGATACGGGCGATGACCTCATCATCGATGATAACCGAGCGATCGAAGTACTTGCCGCCCTGGACGATGCGATGGCCCACGGCATCTATCTCATCCAGGGAATCGATGGCTTTAGCGGGACCCGAGGTGAGCACCTCCAACACCAACGCCACGGCATGGTCGTGGTCGGGCATGGGGGTGTGGATGCATACTTCGTTCTCATCCAGGCCGTGCTTGTGGGTCGCCTCATCGCTTCCCACCCGATCGCAGAGGCCCTTGGCCAGGATCTCCTGGGTCTCAACGTTGATGAGCTGGTACTTCAGAGAAGATGAACCGGCATTGATTACAAGTACATTCACAGAACAATCCCCTCGAGTTTCTGTAGACCCTCCCTATTTTAGCGATTCGGGGAATGCCGAAAGCTGCTAGCCAGCCGCTTTCGGCAAGCGGCTGGCCTCATGCCCCTATTCAGCAGGGTTTCCCGTGTTCATCCTGCCGCCACCGAGCACATGGAGATGCAAGTGCGCCACCTCTTGGCGCGAATCGGGGCCGGCGTTGGAGATGACCCGGAAGCCCGTCTCATCGATGCCCTTCAACTGGGCCACCTTGCGCACCGCCGCCAGAAGGGCGGCCGCCTCGGCGCCATCGAGCTCTTCTGCGAGGCTCTCGTGGTGCTCTTTGGGGATCACCAGGCTGTGCACGGGCATGAGCGGGTTTATGTCGTCGAAGGCGTAGACCAGATCATCCTCATAGACCTTCGTAGAGGGAATCTCCCCGGCCACGATCTTGCAGAAGATGCAATCCTCATCTCTCATAGCGGTTCCTTTCTCCTTCGCTTCCCTAGGAAAGCGTGCTGTCACGGATCTCGTCATCCTTCTCACCGGAAAGCTCGCCCATGAGCACGGTGACCTTCTGCTCGGCCTCGGAAAGCCGCTTTTGCAGGGAGGCCAGAAGGGCCACGCCGCGCTCATAGCGCACCAAGCTCTCCTCCAGCTCCAGCGTGTTTCCCTCCAAGGCATTCACGATGGAATCCAGCTCGGCCATGGCCTCGCGGAAACTGAGGTCGGACACATCCTTCATCTCTTCAGTCATCAGCGGTTCCTTTCTTCACCACGGAAAACGGCATTGTCTCATCAACGGATTCCACCACGCACCCCAAGGTGCCATCGGAAAGCGTAAGGGTGATGGGCTCTCCCGGAACAACGGCTCCCACCTGGGATATTATGGCACCGCCGCCATCGCGGGCGATGGAATAGCCCCGCGCCAGGGTGTTCACCGGCGAAAGGTCCGCCAGTCGGCTTGCCTTGGAGGCAACGCCGAAGCGGAAGCGCTCGAGCATCACCGGACCCAGACGCTCCAGGCGCCCCTTCAGGGCATCCTGGCTTTGGCCGAGGGATGCCAGCCGGTTGGGAAGGCAATGGGAGAGACGCTCTGCAGTGAGGTCCAGCCACTGGGCATCGGCGGCGAAGAGCATCATGGTGTCTTTGAAGATGGCTTTCTCCGCGATGCGCTCCAAGTATTGGCGCGTGCGTTCCAAACGGCGCCCCAAGGCATTTTGCAGCCCCTGTGCCCGCTGGTTGAGAAGCGCCTCCAGCGCCTCGGGGGCGGGGCTCACCGCTTCAGCGGCAGCCGTGGGCGTAGAAGCCCGAAGATCCGAGACCATATCGGCTATGGTGGTGTCCACCTCATGACCGATGCCGGTGACCACCGGCACCGGGGAGGCGGCGATGGCCCGGGCCAGGGCCTCATCGTTGAAGGGCATCAGGTCTTCGAATGACCCGCCGCCGCGCACCATGAGCACCACTTCCGCTCCGGCATCGATCACCGCAGCCAGGGCATCGGCGATACCCGCAGCCGCTGTGGGGCCTTCCACCGGCACGCCGGCCAGATACACCTCGGATAAGGGGAAGCGCCGGCGCAGGGTGCGCAGCACATCATGGACCGCCGCTCCCCGCGGGGATGTGACCAGGCCTATCTTCGCCGGCAACTCGGGGAGCGCCCGCCGACGCTCCTGGGCGATGAGCCCTTCGGCCCGCAGCTTCTTTGCCAGGTTATCCACCCGCAACCGCAACTCCCCTTCCCCGGAAAGGGAGACGGAGAAAACGTCGAAGTTCATGCGCCCTTTGGCAACATAGAGGGAAAACCTGCCCACCACCTGCACCAATTGCCCCACGGCCAGGTCAAAGCCCAAGGCCTTGTAGCGGTTATTCCACATCATGCACGGCAAGCTGGCGCTGTCGTCTTTCAGCGTGAAGTATGCCGCCTTGTAGCCGGATTTCACCGAGACCTCGGAGACTTCGCCGATGATGGTCACCACAACGGATTCGAGGTTCTGCTTGGCCAGGTTCAACGCCCCCGATACGCTCAGTGCGTTCTCGGGCTGCTCTGAGCCTTCCTTCACCGGTTCTTCTGCCATGGCGCGAAGGTCCATCAGTTATCGCGCACGCCAAGCAGGTAGATCAGCTGCAGAAGCGATGCCAGGGCCGCAGCCACATAGGTGAGGGCGCAGGCACGCAACACCGAGAACGAGGCGGTCACCTCACCTTGGGGCATGTTGATGGACTTCATGTAATCCATGGCCCTATGGGATGCATTGAACTCCACCGGCAATGTGACCAGCTGGAAGATGACCACAACGGCGTAGAGGATGATAGCCAGGTTTATGAGCTGGAACGCATTCATGAAGATGCCGATGAGCAGGATGAATATCCATGCATTCGAAGCCAGGTTCACCGCCGGCACGATGGCGCCGCGAATCTTCATGGGCGTGTAGTCGGCTGCGTACTGGCAGGCATGGCCCGCCTCATGGCAAGCCGTGGCGATAGCCGTGATGGACGAGTGGGAGAACACGCTCGGCGAAAGCGAGATGGAGTTGTTGCGCGGGTCGAAGTGGTCTTGGCCTTCGGCGCCCTGGTGGATATTCACGCCGTAGACCCCATGGGCCGCAAGCATGTTCTGAGCAGCCTGGGCACCGGTGATGCCCAAAGACGAGGGCACACGGCTGTATTTCTTCAGCTGGGAATTCACATAACCCGAAGCCGCTAGGCCTATGGCTAGCGTCACAATGATGAACATCCAATAACTCATAGCCGTCCTTTCGCTCTTTTGGAAGAGATTATAGTGGAAAACCCTTCCCGGGCATCAAGATTCGAACGTTTGTTTCCCATTTGCCGCTTTTCATTCCAAAGGGCCGATTTGCGGCTTGCCATCCACGATGCGCAACGCCGTGCGACCCTCAAGAAGGTCGACGAGATCGTCTCCCACCAGCTCACGACGCCAACCTTTGAGTACCTCAGCGTCGCTTAGATGTCCCCGGGCGATGGCCACCAGATCCCCGTGGCTTGCCAGGGTGGGAATGGCTATGCCGTTTTCCCGGGCCCTGGTGCGCACGATGGCCATGAGCATGTCCACCTGGACATCCACGTTGGGCTCGCTTTTACCGGGGCTGTGATACTCGGGCCACGCCTCAGGGGAGGAATCCAGAGCGGCGCTCACCAGCTCTATGACCTCCCGCGCCTCACGGGTGGAGAGGCGCTCGCGCACCCCGCGCACCATGAATAGGTCATCGATGCTGCGCGGTTCGCGCTTGCAGGCCTCCACTATCTGCTCGTCGGTGAGCACCCACTTGCGAGGCACATTGCGCTTGCGGGCGGCTATCTCACGCCATGCGGCCATCTCCCGGGCTGCCGCCATCTGACGGCGGTTCAGCTGGGTGACATGCTTCAGGCGCCGGAAACGCTCCCGCTCGTCTTCGATGTAGTGCTCCGGGCGAGACATCTCGGCGAAATCCTCCGCCAGCCACTCCAAACGTCCCTTCTCCTGAAGCTGCTCGGTCATGAGCCGATAGAGCTTGGGCAGATACACCACGTCGTCCTTAGCGTAATCTATCTGGGATTCGCTCAAAGGGCGCGCCGACCAATCGGTGAAGGAGTCGGATTTCTTCAGCTTCACCCCGCAAACCGAATGCACCAAAGCGGCATAGCCTATCTGCTGGGTCTGCCCCAGCAAGGCGGCGGCCACCTGGGTATCGAAGATGGGAGTGGGCAGGCAATCCAGGTCGTAGAGGAGAATCTCCAAATCCTGATAGCCCGCGTGGAAGATCTTCACGATGGACGGGTCGGTCAGAAGCCCATTGAGCACTTTCAGGTCATCCACGGTGAAGGGGTCTATGATGACCTCCTCGCTTTCGGTGGCCATCTGAAGCAGGCAGAGCTTCGGGTAATAGGTGCGCTCGCGCAAAAATTCCGTGTCGATGGCCAAAAGACTGGATTCACCGGCACGCTTGACGAACGATTCGAGTTCTTCCTGGGACGTTATATACATGTAATTACTTCACCTTGCACTCTGAAACCTTTGAAGTATCATCATATACCATAGCAGTGGAGGGGATCTCATCCGAGGGGCACGATGAATCTACTGGTTGTCAACAATCTATCTTCAGGGTTCCAGAACGGCGCCATCTACGACTTCCTGCGCTATGCCCTGGCCGATGGCGACACCTGCGAAGTGCGCTGCACCGATGGCACCACCCCCATCGCCTCGCTTCTGGAAGGCGCCGAAGGCTTCGATGCCGTGGTGGCAAGCGGCGGTGATGGCACCATAACCGCCACTGCCTACGAGCTCGCCTATTCCGGCATCCCCATCCTGCCCTTCCCCGCCGGCACCGGGAACCTGCTGGTCAACAACTTGAAGCTTCCCTACGAGCCTCTGGAGCTCGCACGCATCGTCCGGGACATGGATACCCTCGATTTCGACATGGGCGAGATCACCAGCGGCGGTGAGACCCGGGGATTCACCATCATGGCCGGCGCAGGCTACGATGCCACCATCATGAAGGAGGCCATCCCCGGCAAGAAGACCCTGGGGCCCTTGGCGTACGTCCACGCCGCTGTGACCAACGCCCTCCCCCAGGAATCGGAGATGCATCTGGCAGTGGATGACCAGGTCATAGACTGCACCGGCTTGGGTGTGATCGTGGTGAATTTCCCCAATATCCAATTCGACATCCCCATCACCCCCGATAGCGATGGCCGCGATGGGCTCTTCGATGTAGCTGTACTGAAGGCCCATAACGCCCTGGGGCTCATCCCGGCTCTCATCGCCGGCATCCTCGACCGCGAAGGAGAGCATCCCAGCCGCAGCGAGTCGGTGGACATCTACCGCGGCCATACGGTGACCATGGAGGCTAACCCGCGGTTCAACATCCAATACGATGGCGAGACCCCTGGCACCACCACGCCTTTCACAGCACGCGTGATGCCCCGGGCGGCACGGTTCGTCGTGGGACCGCAAATGCTGCGCTATTACAGGGAAAAGGGAGATATCTCTTAGGATTTGGAGGCGACGCCCGGATTCGAACCGGGGGTGAAGGCTTTGCAGGCCTCTGCCT
>CAZKKN010000003.1:0-242 GCA_964553375.1 uncultured Eggerthellaceae bacterium
GTGGGCCAGCGCACCGACTACGATAAGCTCGTCCTGGAAGTTGAGACCTATGGCAGCATCACGCCCACTGAAGCGGTGCTCCAGGCCGTCAACATCCTGAACCAATATATGGGCGCGTTCAATGCGCTTGCCGAAGTGGAAGACGAAGAGGAAGTGGAAGTCGTTTCCATCTTCGCTCCCGAGGGCCAAGAATCCAATGCCGAGCTGGATAAGCAGATCGAGGATCTGGACCTTTCCGTCCG
>CAZKKN010000003.1:252-82673 GCA_964553375.1 uncultured Eggerthellaceae bacterium
ACAACTGCCTGAAGCGCGCCGGCATCCATTCTGTGCGCCAGCTGGTCGAGTTCTCGGAAAACGACCTGCTCAACATTAGGAACTTCGGCGCCAAGTCCATCGAGGAAGTGAAGGACAAGCTCATTTCCATGGGCCTGAACCTGAAGTTTTAATAGAGGAGTATTGGAATCATGAGACACAATTACAAGGGTCGCAAGCTGGGCACCAGCCCCGCCCATACCAAGGCGATGAAGCGCTCGCTCACGGCGGCGCTGCTGTACAACGACCGTATCAAGACCATCGAGTCCCGTGCCAAGGAGATTCGCCCCGAGGTTGATCGCATCATCACCTGGGCTAAGAAAGGCGATCTCCATTCCCGCCGTTTGGCCATCGCGCGCCTGGGCGGTGACAAGGAGCTCGTGCGCGAGATCTTCGAGAAGGTGGAGCAGGGCATGTTCGCCGACCGTCAAGGCGGTTATACGCGCATCATGAAGCTCGGCCCCCGCAAGGGCGACGGTGCCCCCATGGTGATCATGGAGCTCTGCACCGAGCCGGTGAAGAAGAAGGGCAAGGCATCGGATGCCGCCAAGCCCAAGAAGGCTGCCGCTAAGAAGACCGCAAAGGCTGAAGAGGCGGCTCCCGAGGTGGAGGAGACCGAGGTGATCGAAGAGGTCGCCGAGGAGACCGCCCCCGAGGCCGTGGAGGAGACCGAGGTCACCGAGGAGGCTGAAGAGACTCCGGCCGAGGAGGCTGAAGAGGCTGCTGAGGCCAAGGCTGAGAAGGCTGAGGAGGCCGAGGAGGCTAAGGAAGCCGAAGCGGTTGAGGAAGAGAAGGCTGAAGCCGAAGAGGCTGAGGCTGCTGAGGCCGAAGTGGCCGAGGAGGAGAAGGAAGTGGAATCCGAGAAGGACCACGAGGAATAATCTCCCGCTTTCATCACCTGTTTGATCAGAAGGTCCTGGATCGTTCCAGGGCCTTCTTTGTTGAGGCCGGCCATTCTGGTCTGCCGGGCGGCTATACTGGGGCTATGGCATTGGGATTCAGCTATATCGAAGGCGATACACCCGTCCATCGCTGCGATGGACGGGTGAAGATCGCGCTGCTCTTCGTGTATTCCATTGTGCTTCTCGCCCTGCCATCCTGGTGGTTGACCCTTGGGTTTTGCGTGGTGCCTTGGGTGGTGGCCCTCGTGGCGCGCATCCCACCTCGTACCATGGCGGCTCCATTGATTCCCGTGGCGGTGCTGGCGGTTTTCGCTGGTCTTTTCTCCTACGTTGCCGATCCCGGTTGGGGAGGGGCTCTTAAGGGCGCCATGATCGCCTTGCGTATGATCTGCCTTGTGGCAGCGAGTTTCGTCGTCTGCTTCACCACAAGGATCGAGGAGATGCTGCGGGCTTTCGCCTTCTTCTTGGAGCCGCTTCGCCGGCTTTCCGTCCCTGTGGACGACATAGCCTTCACCCTTTCTCTGGCATTGCGGTTCATCCCGCAGATCGCAGGGGAATACATTCAGGTGCGACAGGCTCAGCGCGCCCGGGGGGCTGGACGGCCGGGCCTTGGCTTCTTCCGGCGGCTCCAGATAGAGGGCTGCGCGTTCACGGCGGTGTTCATCGGGCTTTTCCGCCAAGCGAGCGCTACAGCCACGGCTATGGATGCTCGCTGCTATGGGGCAGCGAAGAAGCGCGGTACTCTGCCGAAATAGATCCTTAGGGGCGGAATGCCTCCTTGCCCATTGCAAACATATGTTCTATTATAGGTCCATGACGAAAGAACGGATCATATTGGGCATAGACCCAGGCTTGGCTCACACGGGCTGGGGCGTGGTGCGCCAGCAGGGTTCGCATCTGACCTGCATTGCCTACGGCTGCGTGACCACAACCACCTCTTCGCCTTTGGCTCCCCGATTGGGGAAGATCTATGAGCAGGTCTCCGCGGTCATCGCCCACTACGGTCCTACCTGCTTAGGCATAGAGACCGTATGGTTCGGCCAGAACATCACCGCTGCATTCGCCACCGGTCAGGCGCGCGGGGCGGCGCTTGCGGCCTGCGCCCAGGCCGGTATAGAGGTGGGGGAGTTCTCGCCCAAGCAGATAAAGCTCGCAGTGGTGGGCGAAGGCGGTGCCGATAAGGCTCAGGTGCAATATATGGTTAAGCAGCTGCTCTCGCTCAACGAGATCCCCAAGCCCGATCACGCATCGGATGCCCTGGCGGCTGCCATCTGCTACACCACCCATGAAGGATTCGAGTGGAAGGCGAGGACGGCATGATCGCATTCTTGAATGGCACCGTTGCAGGTAAAACGCTCACCGATGCCTTGATAGAAGTGGGAGGGGTGGGCTTTCAGGTGGGCATGGCGTCATCCAGCCTGTCCCAACTGCCGCCGGTGGGCGAGCCGGTGCTCGTTCATACCTACCTCCAAGTGCGTGAGGATGCCTTTGCCCTTTACGGTTTTCTCGATCTGGAGGAGAAATCCCTCTTCGAGCGCCTCATCTCCGTGAGCGGCGTGGGGCCTAAAGTGGCGCTTTCCGCGTTGTCCCAGTACAGTCCACAGAAACTCGTGGATCTCATTGCCAATCAGGATGTGGCGGCAGTCCAGAGGGTTCCCGGAATCGGCAAGAAGATGGCATCGCGCATCATCTTGGAGCTCAAAGGGTCTTTGGACGATTTCTCTGGCGATCCGTTCGAAGAGAAGGCGGATGTTGCGTCAGCGGCTATGAGCGCGGCCCAAGAGGCGCTGCTCTCAATGGGATTCACCGCTGCTGAGGCTGAAGTGGCGCTGAAGGGCGCTCCGGAGGGAGCCGATGAAAGCGCCTTGTTACAATATGCTCTGAAACGGCTTGGATCTTAGGACCTAAGGAACGTATGGCATTGGGAACGGAGATAGAGGGCGTCGTCTTCGACGCGGAAGAGGGCCAAAACGGTTTCCCACCGGACGGTCTCTCGCTCTCTGCAGACCTGCAGGAAGAAGACCTCACCATCGACCGCAGTTTGCGGCCTACCTTCCTCAAAGACTACTTGGGTCAAACGAAGGTGAAGGAATCGCTTACCATCCTCATCCAGGCGGCCCGGGAACGGGGTGAATCTGCCGACCATATCCTTTTCTCGGGGCCTCCGGGCTTAGGCAAGACCACGTTGGCCACCGTGGTGGCTAACGAGCTCGGCTCTCACATAAAGGCCACGAGCGGTCCCGCCATCGCACGTACGGGGGATCTTGCGGCTATCCTCACCAACTTGGAAGAGGGTGATGTGCTCTTCATCGATGAGATCCACCGTATGAATCATCTGGTGGAGGAAGTGCTTTATCCCGCCCTTGAGGATTACGTGCTCGATATCATCGTAGGCAAAGGACCGGCAGCGCGCTCCATCCGCCTGGATCTGCCCCATTTCACGCTCATCGGCGCCACCACGCGCACAGGCTTGCTCACCGGGCCGCTGCGCGACCGATTCGGCGTGGCTTTCCGTCTGCAATACTACAGCCCCGAGGAGCTGGCCTCCATCGTGGAGCGCTCGGCGCAGATATTGGAGGTGGCTGTGGAGCCTGAAGGGGCCCTGGAGATCGCTCGGCGTTCCCGAGGGACACCCCGTTTGGCCAATCGGCTGCTCAAGCGTGTGCGCGACTGGGCCCAGGTGCGAGGTGACGGGGTGATCACTGAAGATGTGGCTGCTCAAGCGCTTACCTTCTTCGAGGTGGATGCTTTAGGGCTCGATGCGATGGATAACAGGATTCTTCACCTGCTTGCCGTGCAGTTCGCCGGCAGGCCTGTGGGGCTCACCACGCTGGCCAGCGCGCTTTCAGAGGATACGGGCACCTTGGAGGATGTCTATGAACCCTATCTTATCCAACAGGGGCTCATGGTGCGCACGCCCAAGGGGCGGCAGGCCACGCTTCGCACCTATGAGCATTTAGGCCTTCAGGCTCCGGAAGGGGTATAGCATGTTCGAACGGGATTATCTGATGAACCTCCTCATGCAGTTCTTCAAAGCGCTTATGCGCGCAAATGAGCTGCGCCACGAAAAGGACGACCCGGAGGCGGCATCGGAGATGCTCGAGGCCGCCATCCAAGAGGCGGTTGAGCTGGATGGTGCGGCGCTTCTGGCCTTAGCTCCCGAATCCATGGCCCAGGTGATGCGCGTTTCCGATGTGGATCCTGACGTCACGCAGTTCGTCTCACGCTCGCTTCTGCTGGATTCGGTCTATCTTGCCCAGGCTGGAAAAGACGAGTTGGCTGCTTTGCGTCTTGGGCAAGCCCATGCCATAGCGCGGGAATACGGATTCTCGCTGCCGGAGAATCCGGCGGATTTCGATGGAATCACCGAGGGGCTGGAAGAAGCAGCGCTCGCAGGGGGCTTCGATAAGGCAAAAGATGGGGATTTTAACGTGGAATGGTAACAGTTTCCACCAAAGTTAACGATATCTAAAATCCTCTTCCTTTTTGCTTGCAAACCAGTGTATAGTGTGTTTCGTGCCCTCGATGTGAGGGCGGGGGCCGTTGCCATGCGGCACGCAGCATCAACTCTTCGTTTCAGCCGGAGAGAAAGAAAGAAGGAAAGAAATGGCGCAAGGTACAGTGAAGTGGTTCAACCCGGAAAAAGGCTACGGCTTCATCTCTCAGGAAGGCGGAGAGGATCTGTTCGTCCATTGGTCCGAGATCCAGATGGACGGCTATAAGACCCTTGACGAGGGCGCTGCCGTGGAATTCGAGGTTACCCAGAGCGACAACGGCAAACTCCAGGCGAGCAACGTTACGAAGATGTAATCGCTTTCTCAATGGAACATGCATCCCCGCTGCTTCGGTAGCGGGGTTTTTTTTATGCACGAATCGGGAGAAGCCCCTTCTTTGTCCCCATCGAAGGACACCGATGCCATTATTTCGCGCTATGCTTATCCCAAGAAGATAGGAGACGGCTATGGCTGAGATAAAATGCCCGCAATGCGGTACGCTCATTTCCCTTGAGCAGTCGGATTTGGACTCCGTGGTGCAACAGGTGCGCGATGAGGAGTTCGAAAAGGAGCTGGCCGCTCGGGTGCGGGCGATGGAAGCCGATAAGGCGAAGGCGCTAGAGCTGGCTGCGGCTCAGGCTCAGGCGGAGGAAGAGAAGCGTGTGGCCGCTCTGAAGGCGGAAGCCGATCAGAAGGTTTCAGAGGCCCAATCGGCCCTTGCGAAAAGCGAAGCCGAAGCTGCGAGACGCCTGTCCGAAGCCGAGGCGAAGGCGGTGGCTGCTGAAGCTGAGAAGAATGCTCAGATAGAGCGCCTGCGTACCCAGTTGGAAAGCCAGGAAGCCATGGCGCGCACCCAACAGGAGTTGGAGGTGGCCAAAGCGGTAGCGGCGGTGGAGAAGGAACGCGATGCCCTTTCCTCCTCGCTGGAGCTCCAGCGAGCAGAGCAGGCTCGGGCCGAAGCGGTTCTGAAGGAGCAGATGGGCGAGCAACTCAAATCCAAGGACGACGTTATCGCCTACCAGCAAGCGGAGATAGAGCGCATCAAGGATATGAAGGCGCGTCTTTCCACCAAATTGGTGGGGGAGTCTTTGGAGCAGCACTGCCAATACGAGTTCGACCGCATCCGCGCCACGGCGTTCCCCCGGGCCTACTTTGAGAAAGACAACGAAGTGACCGATGGCACCAAGGGCGACTTCATCTTCCGCGAGTCCGATGACGAGGGAAACGAGATCATCTCCATCATGTTTGAGATGAAGAACGCCGAGGATCCCAAAATGGCTCGCAAGCGCAACGAGGACCACTTCGCCAAACTGGACCGGGATCGCACGAAGAAGAACTGCGAGTATGCCATTCTGGTCTCGCTTCTGGAGCCGGAAAGCGATCTATACAATGAGGGTATCGTGGATGTCTCCCATAAATTTCCCAAGATGTATGTCATCCGTCCCCAATTCTTCATCCCGCTCATCTCCCTTCTGCGTAATGCCGCTCTGAACACCATACAATACAAACGGGAGCTGGCCATCACCCGCCAACAGGAGATGGATATCACCACCTTCGAACAGGACCTGGAGACCTTCAAGGCCGGCTTCTTCAAGAATTTCTCCGCTGCCTCTTTGCGCTTCGAAGACACCATTAAGGCCATAGACAAAGCGATTAAGGATCTGCAGACGGCCCGCGATAAGCTGCTCGTTTCCGAGAAGCACCTGAGCGCTGCTAACAATAAACTCGAGGGTCTCACTGTGAAGAAGCTCACTCGCAAGAATCCCACCATGAAAGCCAAGTTCGAGGCTCTCGCCGAAGCTCAGGATGCCGCGGAAGCCCCGGCCATCGCCGAAGTCGAGGACACCGCCGACAATGCGGAGTAGGTAGCCTCTGCTCTGAGCGATGCAGTCCGGTGGGCAACTTGGGCGTTGCTCTGTGATATGGCTGTCTTCATGGTTCTGGTGCTGATAGGTATGTGATGGTGTTATTTGAAGAGGGCGCAATGATCGTCCGAGTTCGCCAACCTGAATATCGAGTGAGTAGTCAGTTGGGAGAAAAAACCTGATTTCTGTCAATAATCTTGAGTAAGTTGTCAGTTAGCCATGGGTAATATTATTGTGACCTGGGGAAACATGCTTGAAAAGGGCTTTTTGGTGTTCGGATATCGCGCAGAAGTTCACTTTGCTCGAGAATTCTGGCAAAAATAGCGATTAGAAGCATCGCGTTGTCAGTTTTTTCGACTTACGTGAACTTGCTGTGGAAGGGAAGCGGATCACGTCTCTGCTGTCGTGTGAGAATCTGGAGGCATAAACCTGCCGGTCCCGGAAGAGGGATGCTCCGCTAATGGATGAACATGGCATCGCCGAAGCTGAAGAAGCGGTAGCGCTCCTCGATGGCGTGCTGGTAGGCTGCCATCACGTTCTCGTAGCCGGCGAAGGCGCTCACGAGCATGAGCAAGGTTGAGCGGGGGACATGGAAATTGGTTATGAGGGCATCCACTACGTGGAACTCGCTGCCTGGGAGCAGGTAAAGGGAGGTGGTGGCCCGTTCGCAAGGCTCCACCGCACCGATGTCGCTGTTCCAAGCGCTCTCGAGGCTGCGTACGCTGGTTGTGCCTACGGCTATGATGCGGCCGCCGCGGGCTTTTGTCTCGTTGATGGCCTGAGCGGTTGCTGGCGGTATCGTGTAGTGTTCGGTATGCATCTGATGCTCGGCGGGATCATCCTCGTCTACGATGCGGAAGGTATCCAGCCCCACTTCCAGCTCCACGGTCTTCCAGTCCGCGCCAGCTGCCTGCACCGCCCTTATGAGCTCTGGCGTGAAATGCAGTCCTGCGGTTGGGGCTGCCGCAGAGCTTTCCCGGGCGGAATAGACCGTCTGGTAGAGCTCCTCATCGCCCTGATAATCGTGGATGTAGGGCGGCAAAGGGGTATGCCCGACCCTATGCAGCGCCTCATCCAAACTGGGAAGGGGAGTGGTCAAGCGGACCAGGCGCTCGCCTTTGGCGGCTCCTTCCACCCAGTCCACTATCTCCGCAGACAGGATGACCTGGCCCTCTTGATCGGTTACATCCACGATGGCTCCGCTCCCTGGCTTCAGGCGCTTGCCGGGCCTCACCAAGGCTTCCCAAAGGGCGCTGGCAGAGGTCTTGGGCTCGCGGTCGAAGACCTCCCGCAGCAAAAGCACCTCGGCCGCTCCACCGGTGCCGCGCTTGGCTCCCAGCAGGCGAGCAGGAAGCACGCGGGTCTCATTGGCGATGAAAAGGTCTCCCGGTCGCACGTAATCCAGGATGTCGCGGAAGATGCGGTCTTCCCAAACCCCGGTTTCGCGGTTAAGCGCCAGCATGCGGCATTCGTCCCGCACAGGTGCGGGGCTTTGGGCGATGAGCTGTTGAGGAAGCTCGTAGTCGAAGTCGCTGGTTCGCATGGGGTTCCTTTCCGGATTCAAGCAGGAGTCATTGTAATATACTTGAGTGATTCAGAACATGAGCGATGGAGGCGCTATGGCGACCAAAGAAGAGCGCGAGGCGGAGGCGAAAAAGCACGTAGGGCTTGCCCGTGGGGTCTTCGCAACGGAGATCAAACAGGTCATAGAGAAGGCGCAGTTCTACGAAGATGGCGTAGGCCGCGAGCTGGAGCTGCCTGAGGCTCGGTTCGAGGGAACCGAAGCCGTCGTTGTTTGGGGGGATGTGGCCACGGCCGTGCTGCGCGCCAAGGGGCGCGTGTGCGTGGTGGACCCCATGGCTTATCGCACCCCTGGAGGCAATTATCTGCAGGGCGGTTGGTCGCCCGAAGCCCAGCTTTGCGCCGAGAGCACGCTTTTCCCTGTGCTTGAGGGGCTCAAGGGTTTCTATGAGGGCAATCGCCAATCCATGCATGGCGGCCTTTATTCCGATAGAGCCGTCTACTTGGAAGACATCACGTTCACCACCGAGGGCACGGTGAAGAAGCGTGATGTGCTTGCCATCGCGCCTCCTAATCGTAAGATGGCCTTGGACAATCACCGCTCCGAAGCGGAGTGCGCCATGGACCTCTCCCATAGGATCGAGGCCCTCATGCGCATCTCTGCCGTTCATGAGACGGATACGCTCATTTTGGGCGCATTCGGCTGCGGTGCGTTGGGCAACGATGACCAGGTGGTGGCAGAGAGCTTCAAGGCATGGCTCGATGGTCATCCGGGGCTTTTCCAGACAGTGCTCTTCGTGATCCCCGGCGGTCCCAGTCTGGATGTCTTCCGCGCGGTGTTCCCTGAGAAGATCGAGGAAGAAGCGATCGAAGAAGAAGCGGTGGTGGAAGAAGACCAAGGTGACGAAGCCGTAGATATAGAGCCCAACGCCGATGGTCGGTGGGTCTTCGAGTAAGCAAAGAGACGAAAGGGCTTCTTTCATGGCATTCTCCAAAAAACCCGTCAAGGGCATGACCGACTTCTTGCCTGCGGATATGCAGCTGCGCGAAGCGGTGCTCAGCCGCATCAAGGGCATCTACGGCTCCTATGGCTTCGCGCAAATCGAAACGCCCATGGTGGAGCACATCGGGAATCTCACCTCCAAGCAGGGGGGCGACAACGAAAAGCTCATCTTCAAGATCCAGAAGCGCGGTGCGGCCTTTGCCCGGGCTTTGGAATCGGGCAATCCCGAGGAATTGGTGGACAACGGGCTTCGCTATGACCTCACGGTGCCCTTGGCGCGCTTCTACGCCAACAACAAGGAGGCGCTTCCGAACCCCTTCCGCGCCCTTCAGGTTGGGCCGGTTTGGCGAGCTGATCAGCCGGCTAAGGGCCGGTTCCGCCAATTCGTGCAGCTCGATATAGACGTGTTGGGAGACTCCACGAACCTGGCGGAGATAGAGCTCATCGCCGCCACCTCCTCGGCGCTTCGGGAGGTGCTGGCACCAGCGGGTGTCGGGGGTTTCACGGTGCATGTGAACGACCGGCGCATCCTCATGGCCGCCGCCCGCAAGGCGGGCTTCGGCGAGGGGGCTCTGGCCGGTGTGCTCATCACCTTGGATAAGCTGGATAAGATCGGCTTCGACGGCGTTCGCGCCGAACTTTTGGAAGGCGATGCCGATGAGGCTGTAGTGGATAGGTACCTCGGCTATTTCAGCACCGAGGCCGACCGGACCTCGGCTCGCAGCTTCTGCGATGCCATAGGCGAGGAGGCCCTCGGTGCGGTGGCCGATAACCTCGACGAGATAATCGCCCACGCATCGGCTTTGACCGGCGCTGAGGTGCGCATCGCATTCGACCCCACCTTGGTGCGTGGCATGGGCTATTACACGGGGCCGATCTTCGAGGTCACCGTGGATGGTTTTGGTATCTCCATCGCCGGTGGCGGCCGCTATGATGAGATGATCGGCAAGTTCTCGGGTGAGGAAGTGTGCGCTTGCGGCTTTTCCATCGGCTTCGAGCGCATCATCTCCCTTTTGAAGGATGCGCATGCGAGCGCCGCAGAAGAAGGCGGCTGCCAGGCCACTGCCTTCCTCGTGGATGGCCGAGCCGATGGCCCTTTGCGGCTGAAGGCCCTCAAAGAGGCCCAGGAGCTGCGAGCGGCAGGCGGCCGAGCTGCGGTATTCCCCATGCGCAAGAACATGAAGCGCCAAATCGCCTCCTTGGAAGAGGAGGGCTTCACCGATTTCCGCAAGGTCTACGCTGACTGAGCGCCAACGGACCTCCGCTGCTGAAGCGATGCGTCCTAGGCTTGCGCCTTCTGCTTCTTCGCTTTCTTACGTTGGGCTTTGATGAAAGCGCGGGTGGCTTCGGCCTCGGCCACGGAGAACCGGCATCCGCAGTAGTTCTGGCGATACATCCCCAGCTCACGGCTTATACGGGTGGCTTCGCGATAATAGGGCCGGTAGTCTTCGAAATGCGGGATGAGCCCAGCCTTCCCGCAAAGGGCCTCCAGCTCCTCTTGGATGACCTCTCCGAACTGATAGGGGCTTACGGCCAAGGTGGTGGCAACGCCCTCGAAGCCGCCCTG
This sequence comes from uncultured Eggerthellaceae bacterium, assembly GCA_964553375.1. Classification (GTDB taxonomy): domain Bacteria; phylum Actinomycetota; class Coriobacteriia; order Coriobacteriales; family Eggerthellaceae; genus UBA9715. The sequence continues at coordinate 10,623 of CAZKKN010000003.1, forward strand.
CGCGGCGTAGCTCACTGCGCGCTCCAGGCGTTGGCGATAGCACTCCCGGCAGCGCTCTTGGCGCCGGGCGTCATCCAACAGGTCACCCACCGAGCCTATTCCGTCGTAAGCATCTGCATCTCCAGCGGCTTTTTGAGCCGTCTGCGCTCCCAAAGCGGGAGAGAACGCTTTCAGGGATTCGCCTACGGCCCCGGCCCGGCGCTCCCATTCTTCGGGCTCGTAGATATCCTCGATCACCGCGAATCCCTCTTCGCTGCCGAATCGCTTCAGCTCCTCAAGGCGCTTCTCGTATTCCCCGCGAGGGGCGATGTTGGAGTTGCTGTAAAAGACCGTGATGTCATGGCCCGCATCGGTGAGCAGACGTGTGGGCATGATGGAGCAGGGACCGCAGCATGCGTGGACTAATAATCTCATGAGGGTATACTACCACCTATGGCTTTATTCGATTACACCATAGAGGCGACGAGCGGCTTTGCTCGGGCCGGCAGCTTCCAGACCGCCCATGGCACGTTCACCACTCCGCTGTTCATGCCGGTGGGTACCCATGCCACGGTGAAGGGAATCACCGTGGATCAGCTGCATAGCCTGGATGCCCAGGTGGTGCTTGCCAACACCTATCACCTTTATATGCGCCCCGGCGCTGAAGTGGTGGAAGAGGCCGGCGGGGTCCAGGAGTTCATGGCCTACGACGGCCCCATGCTGACTGATTCGGGGGGCTTTCAGCTTTTCAGCCTCGATCACCTGATGAAGACCGATGCCGACGGCGTATCGTTTCGGGCTGATGACTACGATGGCTCAAAGCATCGCTGGACCCCGGAATCCAACATGGAGATCCAAGAGCGCCTCGGGGCCGACATAATCATGCAGCTCGATCAATGCGTGGGCTATCCCGCCACCTGGGAGCAGGTGGAGGCATCCACCCGGCTCTCCTGGGAGTGGGCCGAGCGCTGCCTTGCGGCACATAAGCGCAATGACCAGGCGCTTTTCGGCATCGTGCAGGGCGGGATGTTTCAAGACCTGCGTCAAGAGAGTTCCCGTCGTCTTCAGGAGATAGAGCAGCGCAGCCTTGCTTCGGGCGGGCGGCGATTCGATGGCTTCGGCATCGGCGGCTATTCGGTGGGGGAAGACCACGAGGTGATGTTCGAGACCCTGGGCACCACGGCGCGCTCGCTGCCCCAGGATAGGCCGCGCTACCTCATGGGGGTGGGAAACCCCACCACATTGGTACGGGCGGTAGGCGAAGGGGTTGATATGTTCGATTGCGTGCTGCCCACCCGCACCGGGCGCATGGGGACGGCTTTTTCCAGCCAGGGGCGCATGAACCTGCGCAATGCGAAGTATGCGCGGGACTTCGGTCCGTTGGATCCCGCCTGCTCCTGTGCGGTGTGCGAGCGCCACAGCCGCGCTTACATCCGCCACTTGGTGAAGCAGAACGAGATGCTCGGCGGGGTGTTCCTTTCTTATCATAACCTGCATTTCCTCATCCATTTGATGGGTCAAGCCCGTCAAGCCATCTTGGCTGACTCCTATGGGGAATTCCTTGACGGGTGGATGGCGAGCCCTGCAGCCGAAGACTACTGATTACCTGCCTGTAATGTAATAACAAGCAAAAACCGCTTCCGTTGTGGCAAAATAGTAAAGTTAGATAAAGGTACATCTCGCGAATAACGCACACTGAAAGAAGGACTTCGCATGGCAACGGCGGATAAGAAGAACAACAGGATAGGGAAGAGCACTGACAGGCGCAATATCTGGCTGCTCATCCTCACGACCCTGCTTGTGATCGGCTCGATCATTCTATTCATGCCTCCCCAAGAGAAGATCAACCAGGGCTTGGACATCCAAGGCGGCCTCTCGGTGGTTCTCACTGCATCGTCAACCGATGGTGAGGCCATCACCGATGAGGACATGGAAGCCAGCCGCACCATCATCGAGAGCCGTGTGAATGCCTTGGGCGCTTCCGAGGCTGTGGTGCAGGTGCAGGGCGGCAACCAAATCCTCGTGCAGATTCCGGGCCTTTCCGACACCCAGACCGCTCTGGATACCATCGGCAAGACCGGTAAGCTGGAGTTCGCCCGGCTGGATTCCTTCACTGATGAGTCGGTGAAGGAGGCTATCCAATCCGGTAACTACGGTGATCAAGCCACTCTCACCGACGATTTCGGCAATACGTTCGTCAATCCCGATGCTGCGAAGCTTGAGGTGGAAGAAGGCACCTACACCCCCATCATCACCGGTGAGAACATTGAGCGAGTGAGTGTGGATCGCGCCTCGGAGACCTCAAGCTATTATGCGGTGAACCTGGAGCTTGACGCTGCGGGCACCCAGGCTTTCGCCGATGCATCCCGCGAGCTCGCCCCCGATCGGGGCCAGATCGTCATCATCCTGGATAACGAGGTGGAAAGCGCTCCGGCGGTGCAGTCGGAGATTCCCAATGGCCGCGTTTCCATCACCGGCAACTACACCCGTGAAGAGGCTGGCGCTCTGGAGACGGTGCTTGAAAGCGGCTCCTTGCCCGTGAGCTTCCAGTACTCCCAAAGCCAGGTGGTAGGCCCCACCTTGGGCCAGGACGCGCTGCGCTCGGGTGTCATCGCGGCTTTGGCGGGCATCCTGCTCGTTATGCTCTACCTGCTGTTCTTCTATAAGGGCCTGGGCATCATCACCGCTGCCGCTGTGGTCGTCTTCTCGGTGCTTTACCTGGGCATCCTCGCAGCGCTATCGGCATTCGGCCTATTCAGCCTCACGCTTGCGGGCATCGCCGGCATCGTGCTTACCATCGGCATGGCGGCAGACTCCTCGGTGCTTACCGTGGAGCGTTTCCGCGAGGAGATACGCATGGGCAAAAGCGTACGTGCCGCTTCCCAATCCGGCGTGAAGCACGCGATCCTGACCTCCATAGATGCCGACCTGGTTTCCCTGGTCTCGGCACTCTCGCTCTTCTTCCTGGCGTCGGCTTCGGTCAAGGGCTTCGGTCTCACCCTGGCGCTGGGCATCTTCTGCGACATCGTTATGATGCTGCTTTTCAAGGCGCCTCTCGTTCGCCTGCTGGCGCCCCACACCATGTCCAAGCATCCAGGGTTCTGGAACATCAAGGATGGCCAGATCGCTGCGAAGGAATATGCGAATCTCGGGCGTGTGCTGGGCGTTCCCGCCGGCGATGCCGATCTGGGTTCGCAGCTGGACTTCGCGAAGGTGGAGGCTGAGGCCCAATCCCGCGGTGGCGAGGCGGGGAAGAAGATCGCCGATGCGGTGAAGGGGCTCAAAGGCCGCTTCATCAAGCGCGATATCGACTTCGTGGGCAAACGCAAGATCTTCCTCACCATCTCCGCCGTGCTCGTGGTCCTCTCCATCGGTGTCATAGGGATCAAGGGGCTCACCTTCGGTATCGAGTTCGTCGGCGGCACCTCCATCACCTTCCACGACACAGGGGATGTGCAGCTTGAGGAGCTCCGTGACGCCTTCGCCGAAGCCGGTCAAGGCGATGCGACGCTGCAGACCACCACAACCGATGGTCAGGAGGGCTTCTTGGCCCGCATGACGGTGACCGATGCCCAAGAAGCCACGGAGATCGCCAATCAGATCGCCGACGAATTCGGCCTCACCTCAGAGAACTTCGAGGTCACAACCATCGGCCCTGACTGGGGTTCAAGCGTGATCAATCAGTCGCTCATCGCCTTTATCGTCTCCCTGGTGCTCATCATCATCTATATCGCCATCCGCTTCGAATTCAAGATGGGTGTGGTGGCTGTAGGGGTCTTGCTCCATGACCTCCTCATCGTGGTGGGGGTTTATGCCCTGGTGGGCCGTGAATTCACGCCCAATGCCGTGGCCGCCCTGCTCACCATCATCGGCTATTCGCTCTACGATACCGTGGTGGTGTTCCATCGCATCAACGACAACGCCAAGAGCCTCGATTTGAAGTGCACCTATTACACTATGGCGAACCTCTCGCTTAACCAGGTGTTCATCCGCTCCATCAACACCTCCATCACCTCGCTCATCCCGGTGCTCGCTATGCTGTTCTTCGGCGGCGAGACGCTGCAGGATTTCGCCTTCGCGGCGGCGGTCGGCCTGGTCATCGGCTGCTATTCCTCCATCGCCGTAGGCACGCCGCTGTTCGCTATGTGGAAGAACCGCGAACCGAAGTACGCGAAGATCTATGCCAAGATGGGGCCCCAAGTGGGCAAGTTCGATTTCGTGCGTACCGGTACTGCGCTGACAGGCTCCCTTAACAACGCTAAGGCCGCTCGTCTGAAGGCTGCCCCGGCGGGAGCGGGAGATGTTGCGGTGTCCGAGGTTGAAGTCGCAGAAGATGACGCTACGGCGTTCGATGACATCGTCATCAGCGGCGGAGGCTCCAATGCCCTTGGCCCCGATGGCCGTCCGCTCTATCAGCAAACGGTTCGAAATCCCAACAAGATCAAGAAGAAAAAGAAGTAGTTACAGGCCTATGAAACGGGAGCGCTCATTCCGCTCCCGTTTTTTGTGTGATCAGACCCAAGGAGGCATCATGCGCACCGGATCCAACCCCGATTTCTGCCCGCCCGTGGAAGAGGGCACCGTCTACACCTTGGAAGACGAGAACGGAGATACCATCGCCTTGGAGTTCCTGGGTCTGGTGCTTCATGGCGGCCGTCGTTACGGATTCTTCTTTCCCGTGTCGGAGGACGAGCCTGCGCTTTCGTCCGGCGAGGTCGTGGTTTTGGAAGTGACCGCGTTGGATGAGGATGACCAGCCCCAGGAATTCGAGTTGGTAGACGATGAAGCCATCGCCGATGAGGTCTACGGGGTGTTCAAGGAAGTTGCAAAAGATCTCTACGACTTCGCGTAAGAGGGGTTGGGGCGCCTCTATTCGGCCCTTGTTTTTCACTCTGCGCCGCACGAAGGCGGCTTGGTGAAAAGGCGGGCCGACTAGAGGCGCCCCAACCCCTCTTACCTCACCGGTTGATTGCGCTGCGCCGCACGAAGGCGGCTTGGTGAAAAGGCGGGCCGACTAGAGGCGCCCCAGCCCCTCTTGCCTCACCGGTTGACCGCGCTGCGCCGCAATGATTCTTTTATAAAAGCGCGGTTGCGATCAGCAGGGCGGTGAGCACCGCTGCCGCGATGGCATCGCGATAGCCGAAGGCGAGGGGGTGCAGCTGTGTGCGTCCCGCAGCACCGTGGTAGCAGCGTGCCTCCATGGCAGCCGAAAGCGTGTCGGCATGGCGAAAGACGCTGGTGAATAACGGCACGAGCAAGCTTGAGAGAGCCGACAGGCCGCTTCGGAAGGGGCTTGTAGCCAGGCGGGCGCCTCGGGCGAGCTGGGCGGCGCGGATGTCGCGGAACTTCTGGGTGAACTGGGGAAGGAAGCGCAAAGCGAGCCCCAGGATAAGCGCGAATTCATGGACGGGAAACCCGATCCTCCCCAAGGGTTTGAGCAGGTGCTCCAGCCCATCGGTGATGGCAAGGGAGGTGGTGGTCAGCGTGAGCAAGCTGCCGGCCATGAGCAAGAGCAGCAGTCGCAGGCTCACGAATGCCGCCGTGGTCACGCCCTGGGCGCTCACTTTCAGCCAACCCCAATCAAGGTAGGTTTCGCCTCCTTGAACGAAGAAGAGATTGAATAGGGCCGTGAGCACGATGATGAAGAGCAGCGGCGCTATGGAGCGCACCGCCTGAAGCGGTGATAGCTTCGCCAGCCCGAAGAAACCGAAGTAGACAACGGTAAGCCCGATCAGTTCCGGGAAGCTTCCCGCAAGGAACGTGACTATAACCAAAACGAAGGTTCCCAGCACCTTCGTTCGCGGGTCGAGCCGATGGATGGGGCTTGGGACATCCCTATAGCGTCCGAAAAGCGCGCCGGTTCCCATAGATGCTCCTGAACCTAAGCGCCGCTCAGGGCATCGGCGATGGCGCGGGCCAGCTCATCGATGGTGGGGGTGGAGCTGAACCGGCCTTCCAGGCCCAAGATGCGGGCGAGGTGAAGCGTCCGGGGCAGGTCGAGTCCGATGGAGCGCAAGGCCTGCTCATGGGAGAATACGCTTAAGGGCGCACCCTCGGCGAAGATGCGCCCCTCATTCAGAATGAGCAGGCGATTGGTCAGATACCCCAGGTCATCCATGTTGTGAGAGACCATGACCACAGTGATATGGTGCTGGTCATGGAGCTCTTGGATCAGGGTCATGAGGGAATCGTGGCCCTTGGGATCCAAGCCCGCTGTGGGCTCGTCCAAAATGAGCGTGGAGGGGTTCATGGCAAGCACCCCGGCAAGGGCCACCCGGCGCTGTTGGCCGCCTGAAAGGGCGAAGGGGCTTTTATCCTTCAAGGCCTCGCTGCTCAGATGCACTGCCTCAAGGGCCTGCTCTACGGCCGTTTGCACCTCCTCGGCGCTGAATCCCAGATTGCGTGGCCCGAAGGCCACATCATCGAATACCGTGGCGGCGAAAAGCTGCCGTTCAGGATATTGGAACACCAGCCCCACATCGCTGCGCGCTTCAGCCAGGCTGCGTTTATCGCCGAGGTTTCGGCCTTTCAGGAAGACCTCGCCTTCGGTGGGCTGCAAAAGGCCATTGGCCAATTGCACCAGCGTGCTCTTGCCTGAGCCGGTATGGCCCGCTATGCCGAGGAAGTCGCCCGGAAGAAGCTCGAAGCTGACGTCGGCGAGGGCCCAGAGCGGTTCTGCGTCTTCAGCAGTGTTCGACGAGCGTTTCTTCGCTTTCGCTGCCGGCGGGTCATAGGAGAACCATACCGATTCGAAACGGAGTAAGGGCTCTTCGGCAGGCGTGGATTCCGGAAGCATCTCCGGTTGCTGCGCCGGGCCCTGGTCGTCTTCATAAACTCGTAGGTCAAGGCCCAGGTCAATCAAGGCTTGCTCCAAAGCACTTTCTTCCAAGCAGAGTTCCACTGGCACGTTTTGAGCGCGCAATGCCTGGCTCATGGCTACCGGGAAGGGGAGTTCCAAAGAGAGCTCCTTGAGCTTCGAGGCTTGGGTGAGCACCGAGGCAGGCGGCCCATCAAGGGACACGGCGCCTTTCTCAAGGACCACCACACGGCTTGCCTGAGCAGCCTGCTCCATGAAGTGGGTGATGTAAACCAAGGTGAGACCCTCGCTGTTCAGGCGATGGCAGAGCTCCATGAGCTCTTGGCGCCCTTGGGGATCGAGCATGGCACTGGCTTCATCCAGGATCAGGATGTGAGGCTCCATGGCCAATGCGTCGGCCAGGGAAAGCCGTTGCTTCTGGCCGCCGGAAAGCCCGTGGGTCTCCCGCTGGGAGAAGCCGGCGAGGCCCACGGTGCTCAACGCTTCATCCACACGGCGACGGATCTCCTCAGAGGGCACACCGAGGTTCTCAGGCCCGAATGCCACGTCGTCTTCCACGATGCTCGCGACTATCTGGTCGTCGGGATTTTGAAACACCATGCCCGCATCGCTTCGCACCTTATAGATGAGCGCCGGGTCACCCGTGTCGTTTCCAGCGGTGATCACCGTGCCGGAGTCGGGCACCAGAAGCCCGTTGATGCATTTGGCCAAGGTGGTCTTCCCGCTGCCGTTGCCACCGAGGATGCAGGTGAATGAGCCGGCTTCGATAGAGAGGGTGAGGCCATCTAAGGCCGGCGTGTGCCCATCGTAGCTGTAGGTGACGTTTTCGAAGCGTATCTGGGCCATGGAATGCCTAGCGGCCTTTCACCTGGAGCTTCTGGGGTGTTATGAGGTTCGAGATGCTCTTGTAGACCAGGGCGGTCAGAAGGCTCACCAGAATGCCCTTGATGACGTTGAAGGGGATTATGGCCGGCACCACCAAAGCCGCCACGGCCTCGAAGGGCATACCGTAGAAAAGCGGGTCGATGATGAGGTTGGCAACGGTCACGCCGATGATAAGGCAGATAGTAGCAACCACAAGCCCGATGACCGCGCCTTTCAGCGTGCGGTTGTGCTTGTAGATGAGCGCTGAGGGCAGGATGAAGGCAACGGCCACAAGCGAGCTCATGATGCAGCCCACCCAGTTGCCGGTGATGGCCGCATGGGCCACCGCGCAGGCGATACCTACCAAAAGGCCCGGCCCCGGGCCATAGGAGAAACCCACCACCGCCGAGGGCACCAAGGCGATATCCAGCTTCAGAAACGATGCCGCCGGGAAGAGCGGGAACGCGATGAAGCTCAGCAAGATGGCCACAGCGCACATGAGCGCCATGATGACCAGCTGCTTGGTGGTCCACCGGTTGGTGTTTTGCGGGATTGCAGACGGTGCAGTGCTAGACATGATGAGACCTCCTGTCTCTTCCATCCGGACTTTAACCGTTGGTCCCGGAATCCCACCGGGTCAGCCTGGGTCGGAAGCGCTTGCACGGACGCTTCCGTCACCAGGGTCGCGGACTATACCGCCAGTGAGGAATTTCACCTCGCCCTGAAACAGATACGTATCGGATTATAGGTTTGTCGGCTGTCGCTGGCAAGGCGACATCTTGCCGAGAAGTGTCGCCGGGGTGTTCGGGTGACCCGGTCCAAGGAACGCTATAATCGAATACGGGAAATGACGAGGAAGAGGTGGCCTGTGGCGACGAGTGAGTACCGAGAGCTGGATCAAAAGCGTGTAGAGGCGGCTGTGCGTGAGCTGCTTGCTGCCATTGGGGAGGATCCCGACCGCGAAGGGCTTGTGGAGACGCCGGCCCGGGTAGCCCGCGCCTGCGAGGAGCTGTTCTCGGGGATGCATGAGGACCCCGCCTCCCACTTGAGAAAACAGTTCCGGGAGGATGGCCACGAAGAGATGATCATCGTGCGGGACATCCCCTTCACCTCCATGTGCGAGCATCATCTGCTGCCCTTCAACGGTAAGGCCCATGTGGCTTACATCCCGCGCAAAGGGCGCATCACCGGGCTTTCGAAGATCGCCCGTTGCGTGGAGGGATATGGGCGCCGCTTGCAGGTTCAGGAGCGCATGACCTCGCAGATCGCCGATGCCCTCATGGAGGCCCTGGAGCCTTTGGGGGTTCTTGTGGTGGTCGAAGCAGAGCATATGTGCATGACGGCCCGCGGGGTGCGTAAGCCCGGGTCGCTCACTGTGACTTCCGCAGTGCGTGGTGCATTCCAGTCCAACGCCAAGACCCGCGATGAGGCCTTAGCCCTGTTTCGAGCCTAAGAAGCGCATCTCATGGGGGAGAGCGAGCTGAACAGGCATCGGGCGAAAGACACCATCTGGAGCGTTCCCTATGTCATCTTGATGGCGACCAACTTCTTCCAGTCCATGGCGGCGTTCATGAGCAATACCACGTTGCCGCTCTTCGCTCAGTCCCTGGGGGCCACTACGGCCACGGTGGGCGGAATCGCGAGCGCGTTTTACGTCACCGCTTTGCTTATCCGGCCGTTCGCGGGACCGGCCTTCGACAGTTTCTCCCGGAAGAAGATGCTGTTGGCGTCTCAGGCGATCATCGCACTCGCGCTTTTCCTCTATGGAGTCGTGGAGTCCATTCCCGCCCTGGTTGCCGTTCGGTTGCTTCATGGGATCGGGGTTGGTTGCGGAGGGCCTTTGGCCATGTCGCTCGTCTCGGAGTACCTGCCCACTACGAAATTCGCGAGCGGCATCAGCATCTACACGCTTGCTCAGTCGTTTGCCCAGGTCATTGGGCCTGCTTCAGGGTTATACCTGGTGGATGCTGTGGGATTTCCCTCGGCCTATTTCCTTTCTTGCGGCAGCGTGGTGATTGCCATGATGGGGGTTTTCGCCATCAAAGAGCCCCAGCGCAAGAAACTGCCCTATGAATTCAGGGTCTCGCGCATGTTCGCCAAGGAGGCGGTGGGCAAAGCGGGTGCCCTCATGCTTCTGACCATATCATTTTCCTGCGTGACGTCCTATGTGGTGCTTTATGGCTATGAGCGCGGTGTGCAGGAGATGGGGATCTATTTCATCGTTTATGCCACTTGCCTGCTGCTGACGCGCCCGATCTTCGGGAATCTGGCCGACCGGTTGGGCTCGCCTCCGATGCTCGCGGTGGGCGTGGTGTTCTTCGCCTCGAGCTTTTTGGCGCTTTCCCAGGCGGTCGATCTGCCGGGATTCTTGCTGGCTGCCGTTTTGGGCTCGGCCGGTTTTGGATGCTGCGGGCCGCTTCTGCAGTCCATGACGCTGGCATCGGTGCCGATGGAGCGGAGGGGGGCTGCGAGCAATACGACGTTCACCGGGTTGGATGCGGGCCAGCTCATCGGTCCTGTGGTGGGCGGCGCATTGGTGGATCTGTTGGCGCCGTCTTTAGGCGGCCAAGCTGCGGCCTTCTCCCAGATGTGGGTTGCCATGCTGGTGCCGACCATAGGCACGTTCGCCATCGCCCTTTTCTGGTGCTTCAGGAAAGGGCGCCGGTAAGGCCTTCGCGCTTTCGTCCCGCCTTCGCCCTTGAGCTCAGCGGATCATGCTCTTTGATTAAGCGAGTTCCTCCAGCTTGGCCAGAACGGCATCGTTGCCTTCAATCAGCTCGCCATTCAGGTAAAGATAGGGGATTTTGTTCGCATCTCCGCCAAGGGCGGTGAGCTCATCGAAGGGAGCCTGCTGCTCCACATCGCGTTTGTCCAGCTCAATGCCATGCTCATCGGCGTAATGAACGGCTACCGAGCAGGTGGGGCAAGGTGCCCAATAATACAGGATGGGTGTTTCCATCGGATCCTCCTTTTTTCCGTAGGGCCATCATACTTCAGAATGGCAACGGATGGGCCTACGCTTTCGTAACAGCCCTTCTGGCTTAAGGTCGGGGCGACTCTACTATAGGTAGAATCGGCCTTGGATGAGCGCGAGGAGGAGGGCAGTGCCATGGCGTCGTGCACCGTATGTCGCGAGATCACCGTTGACCAAGTGAAAGAGGCTGTGGAAGGGGCCTACGAGGAAGTAAGCAGCCTTAAAGGCGGCAAGAATGCGAGCTATATCCCTTATCTTGCCGACGTGGACCCGAACCTTTTCGGAATCTGCATCTGCCTGCTGGATGGGACGATCATCGCCGCAGGGGACACCGATTACGCTTTCGGCATCGAGTCCGTCTCCAAGGTTCCCACCGCGATCCTCGCCATGCGCCAAATCGGCCCCGAAGGCGTTCTGAAGAAGATCGGAGCCGATGCCACCGGCTTGCCGTTCAATTCCATCATGGCCATCCTGCTGGAAAAGGACCGCCCCTCCACTCCTTTAGTGAACGCTGGCGCCATTGCAGCCTGCTCGCTGGTGGAGCCTGTGGGCGATCCGGTGGGGAAGTGGCGGGCCATCGAAGGGAACCTGGCGGAATTGGCCGGCTCGGAGCTCCATTTGATCGATGAGCTCTATGCATCCGAATCCGCTACCGATTACAACAACCGCTCCATCGCCTGGTTGCTCAAGGATTTCGATCGCATCTACGACGATCCGGAGATTTCCCTTGATCTGTACACCCGCCAGTGCTCCATGGGCATCACCGCCCGGCAGATGGCCATCATGGCGGCCACCATCGCAGCCGATGGCATGAATCCTGCAACCCATAGGATCGTCTTCGACCGCGAGATAGGGCCGAAGATCACCTCCCTCATAACCACCGTGGGTTTCTACGAGCATACGGGCGACTGGCTTTTCCAGTCGGGCATCCCGGCGAAATCCGGCGTGGGCGGCGGTGTGTTGGGTGTCATGCCCGGGATCATGGGCATAGCCGCCTTCGCACCACCGCTGGATCAGTATGGCAACTCCGTGAAAGCCCAGGCAGCCATCCGATCGGTCATGCGAAGACTCGACCTCAATATCTTCAGCGGGAGCCACATCTGCCAGATCAGCGCCTGATTCCCCTTGCTGAAAGGCGACAGGCTTCGGTTTTCCAAACGCTTATTGACAGGAGGCTCCGTGATTCCTATACTGTGCATATAGAGTATATACACTATATACGCTGCGGCTACCAAGGGGACGCCCGAGGCAGCGGCGGCACAGAACGGAAGCGAAGCATTTGGACATCATCATATCGAATGCAAGCAGTGAGCCGATCTATGGTCAGATAGCCGCCCAGATCAAAGGCGCCATCCTTTCAGGGGAGCTGGCACCAGGGGATTCCCTGCCTTCAATCCGGGCCCTTGCCAACGACCTGCGCGTAAGCGTGATCACCACGAAGCGCGCTTACGCCGACCTGGAAGAAGCCGGGTTCATAGACACCGTGCAAGGGAAAGGTTCGTTTGTGGCAGGGGGTAATCTGGAGCTTCTGCGCGAGGAGCAGTTGCGCCAAGTGGAAGGCTATCTATCCCAGGCGGTCAGCGCTGCAGAGGCGGCGGGCATCCCCGTCAGCGAACTCGCAGCCATGCTCCAGGCGCTCACTGATTGCGACTAGGGAGTCACTATGGAAAACCTCATCTGTTGCCAAGGGCTGAGGAAGTCCTATGGCAGCTTTGTCCTGGAGGACTTTGATCTAAGCGTATGCGCCGGTCAGGTTGTGGGTCTGGTGGGATCGAACGGTGCAGGCAAAACCACTGCGCTCAAGTGCCTGCTCGGGCTCATCGCCCCTGATGAAGGGCGTGCGGAACTCCTGGGAACCAATGTGGGTTCCGGGATACCCGATAGCGTCAAATCGGGTATCGGAGTCGTGTTCGATGCCTGCGCCTTCCCGGCGGAGGCCCGTGTGGCCGACATCGCGCAGTTGGGCGCCGCAGCTTATGGGAGTTGGAGCCGAAAGCGGTTCGATGAGCTGGCAGCGCTGTTCCAGCTGGAGCCATCTAAGAAGGTGCGTCAGCTCTCCCGGGGTATGGGCATGAAGCTCTCGTTGGCATTCGCGCTAGCCCATAGCCCTCGCCTGTTGGTATTGGATGAGGCCACGGCTGGCCTTGACCCTTTGGCTCGCGAGGAAGTGCTGGAGCTTTTGCGCGGCTTCATGGAAGGCGAGGGCCGCGGGATCTTGATGTCTTCCCATATCACCACCGACTTGGAGAAGATCGCCGATACCATTGTTTGCCTGGATGGCGGTCGTGTGGTGTTCACTGCGGATAAGGACACCATTTGCGATACGGCCGGCATCGCGCGCCTGCGCGCTGCGGAAGTCGCCAAGGTGTTGCAAAGCGGCTTCTTCCAGCCAGGTGAGGTGCGCTTGGAGAGGCGCGAATACGATACGGTCCTTCTCGTTCCCAATCGCATGGCGTTCAGCAAGGCTTTCCCGGATATCGCAGTGGAACGCGCCTCTATAGAGGGGTATATGGCGCTCATGTTGAAAGGAGAAGTGGCATGAGGACGATGATCAGATCCGACCTGATGGCGCTCAAATGCGCATTTCTGCAGATGGCAGGCATAGCAGTGGTGATCGCTGTGGCACTGAGCGTCGCCTTCCAATCCACCGCGGCCTCAGCTGCAGCATTGGTGGCCATGATGCCGTTCCTATTCATGTTCTCGCTTGCCGTGACAGACGAGCAGAACGATTGGCAGAGCTTCCGGTTGACGCTGCCCATCACGCGTCGGCAAGTGGTTTGGGGCCGTTACGCCTTCCTCGCCCTCATCGCTTTGGGATGTGCTGTGGCAACGCTTGTCATCCTCGTGGTGGTGATGGCCGTGGCGCAGGCGCTCGCAGGAACCCTGACGGTGGGTGAGGAGCTGCTGCTCACAGGCGAGAACATGATGCTTGCTTTGGCAGGGATGATGCTCGCGTTGGTTGTGGTCTTCGCCGGTATGGCATTCTCCCTGCCCCCCATCCTGCGGTTCGGCATGACGAAGGCTACGCGCATCGTCCCCGTGGTCATCGTATTGGTCCTAACCTTCGGCATATCCTTCATTGGGACGAGCGATATTGTGGACAGCGAGGTCATTGGGGGAATTCTCGTGCAGATGAGCCAGGGGCCGTTTCTCTTCGGGGGCATCCTCATGGTTGTGGCTATAGCGCTCTATGCGGCAAGCGCTTTCGTATCCGTGAAGCTCTATGAGAGCCGTGGTTTCTAGCGGTTGCGCCGTATCGGTCCGTTTGGGGTATCTCGCTCGGCACCCCGGATGCCGGAGATATCCTTCACCACTTCACCGGCCATGATAAGGCCCACCACTGGGGGAACGTAGGCCACCGATCCGGGAACCCCGTGGCGGCTGGCCTCCTCCGAGACGGCGTCGATGGCGTTGCCGGGTACCTCGGTTCCGTCGGAGAAGAGAGGGTGAGGCGGCTCTGTGGAATAGACGACCTTCAAGGATCTGATACCCCGCTTGCGACACTCCTTGCGGATTATCTTGGCAAGGGGGCAGATGGAGGTCTCGTAGATGTCAGCCACACGGAAAGCGGTGGGGTCCAGCTTGTTGGCCGCACCCATGGAGGAGATGATGGGGGTTTTTGCCTCCGCAGCGCGAGTGATGAGCTGGAGTTTCCCAGTGACGGTATCCACTGCATCCACCACGTAGTCGTAGGCGGTGAAGTCGAACTGATCGGCTGTGTCGGGAAGGTAGAAGCATACTTGTGGTGTGACCTCACAGGAAGGGTTGATGGTGCGGATACGTTCGGCCATGGCCTCGGCCTTGGGTAGGCCGATGGTATCCAAGGTGGCCTCCACCTGGCGGTTGATATTGGTGATGGAGATGCGGTCGTGATCCACCAGATCCAAGGCGCCGATGCCCGTGCGGGCCAAGGCTTCGGCGGCATAGCTGCCCACACCGCCCAGACCGAAGACGGCCACTCGGGAGTGGGCTAAGATCCCCATGGCCTCGGGGCCCAGGAGGAGTTCCGTACGGGTGAACTGCTCTTCGGTGGTCATGGGTCGCATCCCTAGATGACGAAGAGGAACACCGAGAAGAATTGGAGAACAGAGCCGGCCAACACGAACACGTGGAAGATGGAGTGCATGAACTTGACGGACTTGAACAGATAGAACACCGCACCTACGGTATAGCTCACGCCGCCTGTCACCAGAAGCCAGAACCCGGCAGGATCCAAGGTGTAAAAGAGGGTGGGGAGGTAGGCTACCACGCACCATCCCATGATCACGTAGATGACCGCCGAGACCCACCGAGGGCGGAAGGTCCAGAATGCCTCGAAGACAACGCCGAGCAGCGCCATGGCCCAAATGGCGATGAAAAGCCAGAAGCCGCCCACCGGAGCAAGGGGGATGAGGCAATAAGGGGTGTAGGTACCGGCGATGAGCAGGTAGATGCCGCTATGGTCGAGCACCTTGAACACGCGCTTCGCCTTCTCGGGGGCAAGCGCGTGATACAAAGTGGACATGAGGTACTCGATGAGCAGGGAGATGCCATACATCAATGCGGCGAATAGCAGCACCCCGCCGCCATCGCCCACCGATTTCACGATGAGCAGTACCAGGGCGGCTATGGCTAAGGCCGCGCCGATACCGTGGGTGACCGAGTTGGCCACCTCTTCTCCCAAGGTGTACTCCCGCGCCGTGCGCGCGCCCGTTCCCACGCTGAGAGACTGCTTTGTGCGGCTAGGTTCCATATCCTCTTCTGTCGTCCGTGATGTTTCGATACATCCTAGCATAGCCTCACCCAGCAGCTTCTCAAGCCAAGGTACAATGGTGGAGAATGCTCGGAGCCGAGAGGAGAGAGAAGGTCCATGGGATCGTTTTCCCGCAGGATTGAAGCCTTAGGCGTTGCGGTGGCGGCCGCGGCGCTGCTGGTGGCTTTGGCTTTGAGCGGTTGCGCTTCCGGCGGCAATGCCGAGGCGTTTTTGGGGACTTGGGATTTGCAGTCCGGGGAGAGCTCCCAAGACGACGGCGCAGCAGAGCGGATCGACGTAGCGGGATTGCGCGACCTGGGCCTTGATACCTACCTCAATCTGGATGGCGATGGCACCTTCGTGCTGGTGACCATCGATGAGGCGAAACGGGGCACTTGGAGTGCCAGCGGCAACAACGTTGCAACGGCTAAGGTGGAAGGCCAAAACGCCGAAATGCGCATCAGCGATGACAAGCTGTATCTGAAGCAAGGGGCAACGACCCTGGTCTTCTCCAAGGGTGACCCCAAAGCCTCCGATGCAGCCGAGAAGGTGCTCAAGGAGGAAAGCGCTCCTTCTTTGGGCGAAGAGGCGGCTGGCCTGAGCGAGACGGTGGTACGGGGTGGTCTGTGGACGTTGCCGCTGCCTCTGATCGATGACGAGGCGTGCTCTTTGACCATCACAGGCGATGGCGTGGATAAATGGGGGGACCCGGGTTATAACCTTCAGATCTCCAATAAGGGTTCCAAGGCCATCGACGTTTGGGTGCTCGACCCCTTCCTGGTGAACGGAACGTCTGTGACCGCCTATCTTTTCGAGACCGTCCAGCCCTATCAAACGGTGACGGCCTTCATCCAATTCGATACAGCTGAACTGGGCACCACCAGCGTTTCGGCGTTGAAGAACGTGGAAGGCACGGTGCTGGTTGACGAAAGCGATGGGGAGTCCCTTGGCGTCTATCCCTTCGTGGTGCGCTAGGCCCATGGGCCGCCCCTCGGTTATCCGCCGCCTCGGGCTCGCCCTCTATGACTGCCTGGGATTCGCTGTTTTGGGCGCGCTTGTCTCCTTGGGATTCCCGAGGGCGGCTTTCGCTTACATCGATCCATCGGTGATGACCTACACCATCCAGGCCCTGGCTGGGGTGACGGTGGCTTTATCGGCTGTGTTCGGCGTGATGTTTCGCCGTGGCCGCAAGGCCATCTGTCGGCTTTTGGCCATCGAAGAGCACCGTAATCGCACGGTGGAACCCGACGTCCATCGCGTGGGTGCCGCCTGCGTGCTTGAAGTTGAGGCTTGCGAGGTCGAGGTGCCAGGGGTGGCTGAGGGGCTCGAAGCCGCTGTCGTTCCTGAAGCCGACGATGCCCTGGAGGCATTTGAGGTCCCAGCGGAATCGGAGGCCCCGCGGCGGCGCTTCCTCGATCGCGGGCCAGGGGAGGGGCGGGCGCGGGTCCGCTTCGCCTACGCTTTGGTGGTTGCAGCCTTTTTCGTCATCACGTTCTTCTTCGCTGCTCCGCTGGAGATCATGGCCGGTTCGGTCTCATCGCTCATTTTCGGAGCTCAGGACGTCTGGTGGGTGCTCATCGGCCCCGATTTGGGCATCATCTTGCTTCTGGCCCTGGGACTCACCGCATTGCGCGGTCGGGCATTCGATCTTGCCTTGGCGCTCCTTTGGGCCTTAGGTATCTGCGGTTATATCCAGGCGCTCTTCCTCAACGGCGGTTTGCCGGCAGCCGATGGTGCCACCATCCACTGGGGCGATTATATGGCCATGCAAGTGGTCTCGGCTGGGATTTGGCTGGCGGTTATCGTGGCGGCGGTGTTCTACGGGCTCCATAACCGCCAACGGGCCAGGGGAATCGAGGTGCTCAGCGCCGCAGCCCTGGCCACAATCCAGCTTCTGGGATTGCTGATGCTCATGGTGATAAACCCGCTGATGCAGGGCGCAGTCGGCGAGGAAGCGCCTTCGGGCGGAGAGGTGGTGACAACCGAAGAGGGCCTTTTCACCGTGAACCCCCAAGATAACGTCATCGTGTTCGTGCTCGACACCTTCGATGACGCCTACTTGAAGCGCATCTTGAAGACCGACCCCCAGCTCCTCGATGAGTTCACCGGGTTCACCAGCTACGAGAATTGCACGGGGGCCATGATTCCCACGCGCTTCGCCATACCGTTTCTTCTAACCGGCGAGATGCCCCAAGAAGGCGAGGCGTTTTCCCAGTACAAAGCCGAGCGTTATGAACGAAGCGAGTTCTTGGACCAGATAGCCGATGCGGGTTATTCGCTTGGCATCTACACGGATTCGCTGACCATAGGCGAGCTGCCGCAGGCCGAGCAGCGCGCCATCACCGACAAGACGCTGAACATGCACGATCTGCCCAATAGCGTGATCGATTACGGGGGCGCGCTCTATTCCCTGTACCAGATGGGGCTGTATAGGGAGGCGCCATGGGCGCTGAAATGGGCGTTTTGGTATTACACCGATGAGATCAACAACCGGATGGCGCATTTCGACCCTCAAGCGGCTCCGGAGGAGACCATCTATCTCATCGATGACGTGCGTTACTACGACCGTCTGCGTGCAATAGGCCTCTCGGTGGAAGACGACGCGCCCCAAGGCGCTTTCCGGTTCATCCATCTGCTGGGTTCCCATTACCCTTTCACCTACGATGAGAACGGGACGGATGTGGGGGAGGACAACTCCAACGTGTTCAGGCAATCGCGCGGCACGCTGGCCATGGTGAGTGAGTATCTGCGTCAGCTGAAGGCTCTGGGGCTCTACGACAGTGCGACTATCATCGTGACCGCCGATCACGGCTATTGGACCATCACCGAGGAGCCCATCGACCAACCGTCCACCCCCATCATGTTCGTGAAGCCCTCCCAAAACGCCCAAGAGGCTGCAGCTCCGTTGGTGGTGAGCGATAAGCCGGTAAGCCAACTCGACCTGCAAGCCACGATACTCGATGCCCTGGGTCTAGACTTCAGCGACTACAGCCGCCGTGGGGATTATGCCGGGTTCTCGATGTTCGAGGAGATCGATCCGGATCGCCTGCGCTACTATCTCACCACCGATAGCCTGCCGGACTTAACGGAAACGCAGTTTCGGGAATATGTCATTGAAGGCAACGCCCTGGACTTCGATAACTGGAGCGAGACGGGCAGGTTCATAGATGCCTGGGAATAGGGGTGCGAAAGCAGGAGGCACCCCGGGTAGCAGGGGTGCCTCCTCATCCCATCTCTGAAGCTTTACGCGAAGTAATCTATGCCAGCTTGGAACAGGGGTTGGTCGGCCACAGTGGGGAAGTTCTTATACAGGCCCGCACCGGCGCGCTCCGAGTGCCCCATCTTGCCGAAGATGCGCCCGTCAGGGCTGGTGATGCCTTCGATGGCCAGCAGGGACCCGTTGGGGTTCACAGCCAGATCAAGGGAGGGATGGCCGTTCGCATCCACATATTGCGTTGCGATCTGCCCGTTTTCCGCCAGCTCTTCCAAAAGGGGTTGGGGAGCCACGAAGCGTCCCTCGCCGTGGCTGATGGCCACGCTGTGGATGGTGCCCACCGGGCAGCCGGCAAGCCAAGGGGAGAGATTAGAGGCGACCCGGGTGCGCACGAGCATGCTCTGGTGGCGTCCGATGGTGTTGTAGGTGAGGGTGGGGCACTCCGCGTCCATCGGGCGGATATCGCCGTAGGGCACCAATCCCAGCTTCACAAGGGCCTGGAACCCGTTGCAGATGCCCAACATGAGCCCGTCACGCTTCTGCAGCAGCTCGCGCACGGCTTCGGTGACCTCAGGGGCGCGGAAGAATGCCGTGATGAATTTAGCCGAGCCGTCGGGCTCGTCGCCGCCGGAGAAGCCACCAGGGATCATGACGATCTGAGACTGGCTGATGAGCCGCGCAAGCTCGCGGGTGCTCTCGACCACGGCTTGGGGAGTCAGGTTGTTCACGATGAAGGTGGTCACATCACCGCCTGCCGCCTCGAATGCGGCGGCGGTGTCGTATTCGCAGTTGTTGCCGGGAAAGACCGGGATGACCACCCGGGGTCGCGCGAGGGCAGGGCCGCTGTAGGTTGCCTTGGGACCTGCGGTGTAGCTGATGGTCGGCACTTCCTGCTGGTCTTGATCCTGTTCTTTGAGGCTGCGATAGGGGAAAACCTCCTCCAAGCCCGCTTCCCAGATTTCCTGGATGGCGCTCAGGTCCACGGTCTCCTCCGCTGTGGCCATGGTGTAGGAGCCCACCGTGGTGCCCAAGGGAAGCACCTCCACGCCTTCAAGGAGGTCCGCTGCCTCCAATGCCTCGATGGCCCGGGTTATGTCGACGCCAGAGGCCAGTTCGATGGCGAAGGTGCCATAGGATTCCTCGAAGAGGTCGCAAAGATCGATGTCCTCATGGAACCGTATGCCGATGCGGTTCCCAACGGCCATCTTGAAGAGCGTCTCGCCCAAACCGCCGTAACCGGCAGAGGCGCAGGCGCTCACCAGCCCGCTGCCGATAAGATGCTCCACGGCTTGGAAGGTGGCGTTGAGGCTCTGAGGCGACGCCTCTTCGAAGCAGACCCAGATCACCGAGGAGCCCGCCTTTTTGAACTCCGGCGAGGTGACGCGCTCTAGGGGGCCCACTGCTGTGGCGAACGACACCAAAGTGGGGGGTACGTCCAAATCCTCGAAGCTGCCCGACATGGAGTCTTTGCCGCCGATGGCCCCTATACCGAAGTCCAACTGGGCCATGAGCGCTCCCAGCACGGCCGAGACCGGCTTGCCCCAGCGGGCGGGATCGTCGCGGAGCTTCTCGAAGTACTCCTGGAACGTGAGATACATATCGGCGCGCCTGAAGCCGGTGGCCACCAGCTTCGCGATGGAATCCAGCACGGCCATGTAGGCGCCCGCGAAGGGGTCATAGGCCGAAAGGTAGGGGTTGAATCCCCAAGAAAGGCCCGAGACCGTTGTGGTATCCCCGCCATAAACCGGCAGTTTCGAGACCATGGCCAGGGCAGGGGTGAGCTGATAGGCACCGCCGAAGGGCATGAGCACCGTACCCGCACCGATGGTGGAATCGAAACGCTCCACCAGACCCTTATTGGAGGCGAAGTTGATGTCGCCCAGAAGACCCCCTAAGGCCACGGCAAGGGAATCGCGTTCGCAGACAGCATCCACCACGTCGCTTACCAGCTCATCGCATGCCTCGAAGGCTCGGTCAGCCGCGCCGTCAGCGAAGCTCTTTTGGGCTTCGATGCGCACCGTTGCCTGCTTCGGGGCGCCGTTGCTGGCCAAGAAGTCGCGGCTCACATCCACGATGGCATGGTCGCGCCAGTGCATGCGCACCCGGCCATCGGCCGCCACCACGGCAACCGGCGTGGCTTCCAGGTTCTCAGCCCGAGCCAGCGCGATGAAGTCGTCCACGTCGTCGGGCGATAGAGCCACTGCCATTCGCTCCTGGGATTCGGAGATGGCAAGCTCGGTGCCATCCAGGCCCTCGTATTTCTTGGGCACGCGATCCAGGTAGATGTCCAAGCCGTCGGCAAGCTCGCCTATGGCCACCGAGACGCCGCCGGCTCCGAAGTCGTTGCAGCGTTTGATCATGCGGCATGCCTCATGATTGCGGAACAGCCGCTGGATCTTGCGCTCCATCGGCGGGTTTCCCTTCTGCACCTCGGCACCGCAGGTCTCTATGGAGCTCGTGCTGTGGGCCTTGGAGGAACCCGTGGCGCCTCCTATGCCGTCGCGCCCGGTGCGACCGCCAAGGAGCACCACCACATCTCCCGGTGCAGGCGTCTCACGTCGCACATCGGCAGCGGGTGTTGCTCCCACCACGGCGCCAATCTCCATGCGCTTAGCGGCGTAGCCCGGATGATACAGCTCATGGACTTGACCGGTGGCAAGTCCGATTTGGTTACCGTAGGACGAATAGCCGTTGGCGGCTGTGGTCACGATCTTGCGTTGGGGCAGCTTGCCGGGGATGGTGTTCGCCACGGGGGCGGTGGGGTCGGCGGCGCCGGTGACGCGCATGGCCTGATATACATAGGCACGCCCCGAAAGCGGGTCGCGTATGGCTCCCCCCAGGCACGTGGCCGCCCCGCCGAACGGTTCGATCTCCGTGGGGTGGTTGTGCGTCTCGTTCTTGAAGAGATAGAGCCAGTCCTGCTGCTCGCCTCGCACGTCTACCTTCACCTTCACCGTGCAGGCATTGATCTCCTCGGACTCATCGAGGCCGGTGAGCTGGCCGGTATGCTTCAGATAGCGGGCGCCGATGGTGCCCATGTCCATGAGGCAGATGGGCTTTTGCTCGCGGCCGAGCTCCCGACGCAGGTCCAGGTAGCGCTCGAAGGCCGCCCGCACGTTGGGATCGGCGATATCAACAGAGGTGAGCTCGGTGCCGAAGGTGGTGTGGCGGCAGTGGTCTGACCAATAGGTGTCGATCATCTTGATCTCGGTGATGGTGGGATCGCGTTGCTCCTCATCACGGAAGTAGCTTTGGCAGAAGGTGATGTCGGCCAGGTCCATGGCCAGGCCGCGCTCATCCAAGAAGGCCTGGAGACCCTCCGCGTCCAGGGTGCGGAATCCCTCGATCACCTCCACGGCATCGGGCTCGGGGTAGAGGGCCTTCAGCGTTTCGGGGAGCTCAAGGGATGCCTCCCGGCTTTCCACCGGATTTATGAGGAAGCCCTTCACCGCGCTGATGTCCTGAGGGCTCAAGTCCCCGCTGAGCACGTAGACCTTGGCGTTTCTGACCTCGGGGCGCTCCATCTGACTGATCAGCTGGATACACTCGCTGGCCGAGGCGGCGCGCTGGTCGAATTGCCCGGGCAGCGGCTCAACGGCGATCACGATGTCTTCGGGGCGGGTGTTGAGCTCGGCTGTGGCCTCGTCGGTTTGCGGCTCGCTGAAAACGGTGGTCACGCAGGTCTCGAAGAGCTCGTCGGAAAGCCCTTCTGCATCGTAGCGGTTGAGGATCCGCAGCCCTTCAAGGGATTCGATGCCGAGGATCTCCTTCAATTCCCGCAGAAGCCCCTGGGCTTCGATGGCGAATCCGGGTTTTTTCTCCACATAGACGCGTGAGACCATAGCGAGAGCCTTTCTGAGAGGTATCCGAGCACCCATATAGCATCCATATTATAGAGTCCCCAGACCCGATGCGCGCGCTCAAATCAGAGGGCGGCGAACCAGGCGCGCACCCGCTCCTCCAAGCCGGCTACCCGTTGCTCGTCTTCGGTGTAAGCGCTGGAGCCGTTTTGGCCGAAGGGAGTGGAAACGCCGAAGACCTCATCGAATTCCGTGCGGTCGATGGTGCTCGGTTCCAGTTCGTTGGCTGCGGATGTCTTCACGTTGGTTGAGAAGTTCCCCATCACCACGACGCTCACGTCAGAGGCGCCATCCACCAAGGTGAGCCCGTTTTGGTCCACCAGCTTGACGCTCAGTCCCTTCTCGTCCACCAGCTTGCCGCCATTGGCCAGGTTGAGGTTCGTCACCGTGGCCCGGGAGGTGACCACCCAGGTGGAGGTGCTGTCGATACTCACATTCAGGTTCTCGGCGGCGGCGATGCCTTTGTTGTTGGCCGTGATGGAGGCTGTTCCCTCCCAGTGGCTTTGGTCCAGGAGATACATGTCCACGGTGCTGATCGAATCCACGGCCACGGATCCCTTCAAGGTTTGGCGGCGAGCCGTGAACGTGGCGTTGGCGCCATTGTTGCCCGTAGACCCCCAATTGCCAGCCTCGTCACCTGCGGCCACCAGAAGCCGGGCTTTGGTGGAATCGAAGTCGAGCCGGGTGTTGGAGAGGACCACCTTCGCTCGGGTGTTGGTGAGACGGAACAGGGCGCCGTCTTGGATGGAGCTGCTCAAAGTGGAGTTATCGGCCTGGAACACAGGCGAGGTGCTCAGCGAGGGATCCTCGGTATCTGCTTGCTTGCCGTCTTCACTCTCGCTGTAAAGGAGCACTCCGTAGTCTCCCTGAGTCGTGTCGGGCAGCTTCTCGGCTGTGGAGCACAGCCGAGAGCCATGGATGAGCACGACGCCCGCATCGCGCACGGTGGCCAAGGCCGAGGCCTCGGCGGTGCCCACGGTGTTATCCACTTCGGCGCGGCCGCCGCCCTGGATCAAAGGGGAAAGGGAGCCTTTCGTTTCCAACAGGCAGTTGGCCAAGGATATGGCGCCTTCCTCCGTGCCGGTGGCTACAGACGCACTGCCATTGCCCGAGGTGGTCGCTGTGAGTCCGTTGCCCAGCACCTGGCCGCCCCTAGTGGCTACCAGGGCTTTGGCGTTGTTGGAGGCAGCGGTGAAGGTGATATCGTTGGCGTAGATGCGGCCGAAATCGGCGCTGAACAGACCGCAGGACCCAAGCGACGCCGTTTGGGCGATGGCGCTGGCCAGAAGAATGCTTGAACCCTCCCCAACGGAAAGGGCGATGGAGTTCAGGCCATAGGCGGCCGAGTCCGGGTCATCGGGGCTATCACCCAGTTTGTTCAGCGTTCCGCCATTGAAAAGGAGCATTCCGCCGTTTTGAGCCAAGAGCACGCTTTGATCCGGTACCGAGGACTCGATTGTCTGGCCGTATTGCTCAACGAAATCCCCGTCGGCGATCAAAGCGCCGTTATAGCCGTTTTCGGGGGTGGCGGCCAGGACGGCATCGGGCGGAACGGAGGAGCTGCTTGAGGACCTCTCGCGCTGTCGCAAAAGCTCCGGGGAGGATATGAGGCCGATGGCCGGCGTTGAGGCGGAAGTGGAGGATGCATTTGCATTTGCATTTGCATTTGCATTTGCAGACGCCTCGCTCCCCGGGGCTGCCTCCGGGGAGGCGGCTTGGGAACTGGAGGTGCCACTGGCCGCAACCGAATCGTCTTCGCCTTGGCTCATCTGAGCCTCCTGGGAAACCGAGCTCGGATCGGCCTTCTCCTGGGTGGCGGGTTGGGAGGTGGCGGCACAGGCGCTGGAGAGCAGAAGGGTGGCAAGCAAGGCGAGGGCGGCAGGAAGATGGATGTGGTTCCGTGCCGCTTTTGCCATAGATGGGCTCCTTTCGTCTGATTCCATTTTAAGGCTTTCGGGTCTTGGTCCATCCTTGATAATGGGATTGTTGAGATAAAATCTATCTCGAATCCAACAAGGTTGCGGGATGGACCCGCGGCCTGCGACGATGCAGAGGAAAGCACATGGAGAGAATGTTCGAGGAGCTGCAGATAGGAAGCCTGCGCGCACGCAATCGGCTTTTCCGGGCCGCTACGGCGGAATCCCTCTGCACTCGGGACGGGCAGCCCACAGTGCCCCTCCTGGATGTCTATGAATCCCTGTCCCAGGGGGGCGTGGGCACGGTGATCACGGGCTATTGCTATACCGAGCCCCACGGCAAGCCCGCTGAGCGCGCGCTGAGCTTCTGCGATGAGCGGTTCAACGATGACTTCCGCTCCTTGGTGGATCGCGCCCATGGGGGAGGTGCGCGCATCATCCTGCAACTCGTCTATGGCGGCTCCAAAAGCAAGTTGGCTGCCGATGACCCCCGTTGGCTTGCCGGGCGCACAGGTGAACCTCAAGACGGCGTTCCCACCGCAGCCCTGCTTGGGCCGTCTGCTGTGGTGAATCCTGCAACAGGCATCGTGCCTGAGGAGGCGAGCGAAGAGGATCTGGAGCTGCTCATCGCCTCTATGGGCCGCGGCGCCGCTCGGGCGCGGCTCCTGGGTTTCGATGGAGTGGAGATCCATGCCGCCCATGGCTACCTTCTCTCCCAATTCCTCAGTCCCCGTTTCAATCGCCGCAGCGATGGATACGGCGGCTCGCTTCCCAACCGCGCGCGTCTGACCTGCCGCTGCATCGAGGCTGCCCGTAGTATGGCCGGGGATGGATTCCCCATCCTGGTGAAGGTGAACGCCTCCGATTTCTTCGATGACCCCCAAGGTGCCAACGGCGGCCTTTCCGAGGACGAGAGCGCCCAGGCAGCGCGCTTGTTCCAGGAGGCGGGGGCGAGCGCCATCGAGGTGAGCGGAGACTGGCATGGAGCCACCGGGGAAGTGACCGATGGCCAGCCCTATTTCGGCCGTTTCGGCGCCCGTTTGGCTCAGGAATTGGACATCCCGGTTATCGTGACCGGCGGTTGGCGCAACCCGCGCATCATCGAGGCGCACCTGGCCGCCGATGGCATAGCGGGAGTGGGCTTGAGTCGGCCGCTGATCCGCGAGCCCTATCTGCCGAATCGCTGGGCTTCCGGATCAGATGCCCTAAGCCAGTGCATCAGTTGCGGGATCTGCGGGAATTTCGCCGGCATTCCCTGTCCCAACAGGATGTAGCGCGGTTTTCCCGGCGGTTATAGGGGCCGATCGGCTATCGGGTCTTCGCAGATCTAGCGGCGCTTGAGGTTTGCCCGCTTCCTCAGGAATGCCATCACGGTCGTCTCCGCTTCGCTGAGGGCATGGCCTTGACGCCAGGATATACCGAATTCGTACGGGTAGCCGTCTTCTATGACCAGAGCCTTCACATGGTCGGATGGGCCGCCGTAGTGGGGAGTGCCCTGCACTCCGATGCCCACCCCCAGGTTCTCCTTCGCGAAATAGTAGGCGGCGTAGGGATCCGAACCCGTCTCGATGGTACTGGGCTCGATCCCCCGGCTTCGGAATGCTTCTTGGAAGAAGCGGTGCGCCTTCACCATGCGGTTGGGGATCATCACATGCTTGCCCGCCAGGTCGGCCATGGTGAGGGTCTCGTTCTCGCTCAAGGGGTCCTTGTCGTTTATCCAGGCGATGCAGCCGTTGGTGGCCAGCTTCTCCATGGGAAGCTGGCTATGGAAGGGGGCTGTGACGATACCCAGGTCGTATTTCCCCTGCAACAGCAGGTTGTCTATCTCGGCATCGAAGAACTCGGTCACCTCCAGGTGGATGCTGGGGTGCGTCTTGTTGAATTCCCGGGTGAGGTCGTAGCCCAAAAAGGCTACCACGCCGGTGGCGGCGCACAGCTCTATCACCTCTTCGGTGTTGGGTTCGTGCTCGTATAGGAGGGTTTCCAGCTGGGCCTCGTCCTGCATCCACCGCAAGGCCATGTCGTACAGCAGATCGGCGGCATGGGTCGACTCCAGCATGCCGTCCTCGTTCTGGATGAACAAGGGCACCTGCAGGTCGCGCTCGAGCTTCGTGATGGACTTCTTCAACCCCTGATAGGTAATGGGAATCGACCTCGCCGCCTGGTTCAGGTCGCGATGTCGGTAGACCGCAATAAAATATTCCAATTGTCTCGAGAGCAATTGGCTCATGGGAACCCTCTTCTGATTTCGTGCTCGGATGTTTACCGATGAGTATAGCGCGACAGGGGGTCTTGGGAAGTCGGCGTATGGGTGAAGGGGAGGCAATGGGCAGAGAAATGCCTTGTCAGAGTCGCGGATATCCTTCAGTACAAATAGTTCACACCCGGGAACGGATGGTTCATCGGGTGCCGGGGAAAATAAGCGGGAGCCTCGGGTAATCTCCTAGATACGATCTTGGACCGGGTTTTTCGCCGTGGGGCGGCGATTGGCGCGGAATCGGGATCAAGGCTGCGTTCCCGCCTTCATGAATGCCTTATCGTCCGGCAAAACCCCTATGGAGCCGGCGCTGACGGGACGGAGCCACAAGCCTTGCGAAAGACTCGACCGCCCGCACGCGACCCTTTCGTGAATTTCCTTTTCTCGTAAAAGGTGCGGGCCACGGCTCGAGAAGCAATTTCAATCCCTCAGAAATCTTCCCGAGCCGTGCTTTCCCCCTTTACAGCCTATGCGCGCGGTACTCTCTCGTGCCGGATCCACGTCCGTTGGGGAGTCACGTCAGGCGCTGCTGGGCGATTTGGGCGATGCGCCGGTCGCATTCCTGGCGGAAAGCCAAGAAGCGCTCGGTTGCGCCTTCTTCAGCTGCGATATGCTGGGCGTCGGACATGAGCGGCTCGATGTGGTAGATCTTGCCTGCCGCGATGAGCTCTAAGATGGCCGCTTGGAGGAACCGCAGGCGCACCTGATTATCATGGGGGCCTTTCTTCCAGGTCTTATATTCGTCGATGAGGGCCAGGTCGTTATGGGTCTGCTGGAATCGCTTCAAGATGGGCTCATAGGTGGCATCATCGGCGTAAAGCTCGTCATAGGCGCGCTGCTCCTCTTCCTGGTAGGCCGCTTTGATGCGCGGCGAGAGCTTCCAAACGTAGAAGATGGCGAAGATGACGAAGCCACCGAAGAGGAAGAGCGGTTCATGGAGCAAAGCTGCGGCTGTGGCCGTCACGCACCCTATCATGAGCGCGGCTGCGATGGCCTCGCGAACCGGCTGAGGTGTGTTGTCCAGTCTTCCCATGGGTGCTCCTTGCTTTGGCTTTCCTAGGGATTATAGCGAACGACCGGCCAGATCCAGAGGCAAAGGCACATCGGTTGCCACAGCGACAATATTGTCGGGCTCGTCAAGGGTACAGGCGTCGCAGGGGAACAGATAGCAGTGGCCGAACTCCTGGGCCATAAGGGAGCGCTGGCGTAAGAGGAAATCCGCCCCCGGGCCCGCCAGGGGTGCGACGATGTTCGCAAGATAGAGGCCGCCGGGGGTCAGGCGCTGATGGACGACCCGGTAAAACGATGCGGTGGTCAGATGCGCTGGCGGCGTTGAGCCATCGAAGGTGTCGTTCACGATGGCATCGTAGGAGGCATCTGCTGTCTCCAAGTGCTCCAAGGCGTCGGCGGCGATGAGGTTCAACCGGTGGGGCGTTTGGGCATCGAATTCCTCTATGGCCCGGTCAAGGAAGAAGAAGCGCCTGGCCAAAGCGGTGATGGATGGATCTATCTCCACGGCGTCCACGGTGAGCGCTGGGTGATGGGCGATGAGGTACTCGGGATAGTCATAGCCGCCGCAGCCCAGAACGCAGATGCGCCTTACGGGGCGCTCGGCTTGGAACAGCAGGTTGTAGTCTTTGAGGTATTGGAAGACCGGTTCCGCATAGCGTTCATCGAGATAGCTGCCCGATTGCACGATGCCATTCACTTCCAAGAGGCGCACCGGAGCGCCATCGTCGTCTTGCACCTGGTAGATGCGCGCCCGTCCGAACCGGGTGGGAAAGGAGAGGTAGGTCTGGCGGTGGCGCCGATAAGCCAGGATGCCTAAGGCCGCAAGCGCGGCTAGGCAGCCGGCGAAGATGGGGGCGGCCTTAGATCTCATGGATGAAAAGGCCGCTGCGGAGCTTCGGCTCGAACCAGGTGGATTTCGGGGGCATGAGCAGACCGGCATCGGCCACGGCGAAAAGCTCGTCAATGCCGGTGGGTGAAAGCGCGAAGGCGGCCGCGCAGTCATCCTGGCATCTGCGTTCCAGCTCACCCAGGCCCCTGATGCCGCCGATGAAGTCGATGCGGGGGGAGCGGCGGGGATCGGCGATGCCGAGCAACGGCTCGAAGAGCCGCCGCTGGAGCAGGGAGACCTCCAGGCGCTCGTAGGGGTCATCGGCCACGGTATCCATGTCGAGAAAGCAGCGATACCAGCGGCCGTCAAGGAACACGCAGAACTCCCCGGGTGCATGGGGTTTCACGGACTCTTCGGCGGCAACCGGGTCATCGGCGCCCAGGATGCGCAAGGGGGATCCGTCATCGAGGCGCAACTCCGTGGCGCCGAAGCGCTCTTCCAGCTCGGCGAGGAATTCTGCGGAGGTGAGCCCATTCAAGTTGTAGACCACGCGCTCATAGGGCCAGATCTTCAGTTCGTCATCGGGGAAGAGCACGGCCAGGAAGTAGTCGGATTCCTCGGTGGGCTCTTGGGAGCCGCGGGCCACCCGGCGTGCCTTGGCGACTTCTGAGGCGGCGGCGATGCGGTGATGGCCATCGGCGATATAGACGCGCCCCAACTCGCGGAAGAGGTCAACGATGGCCTCGTTTCGGCTGGCGGGCACCGTGAAACCCCTATGGCGCACACCGTCGGAGGCGGTGAAGTCGAAAAGCGGCTCTTGGGCCTTCACTTCCCCATAGATGGCTCCCAAGCGGGGCTCGGCATGGTAGGCGAGGAATATCGGCCCTGTTTGCGCCTCGCAGCCGCGTACGTGGTTGATGCGGTCCACCTCTTTGTCCACTCGGGTGCTCTCGTGCTCCTTCACCACGCCGTTGAGGTAGTCGTCTATGGCCACACAGGCCACAAGCCCGTTTTGCACGCGGCCGTCCATGGTGAGCTCGTAAAGGTAGAAGCTCGGTTGCTCATCGGACACCATGGAGCCGCGGGTCTTCATGTCGCGCAGCATGGAGCCAGCCTTCAAATAGACCAGCAGGTCGAAGGGGTCGGTGCCGACGGGGAAGTTCACCACGGGCTCATCGATGGCCAGAAACGACTCGGGATTGGCGCTTACGATGCTGCGGGCTTCCTCCACGCTTTGCACGTCGTAGGGAAGGGCTGCTATGGCCGCAGCTTTCTCAGCGGTGGGATGGACGGCTTTAAACGGTCTTACGGTTGCCATGGTTCATGTCTCCTTCATCGGCGCTCTCCCGCCATAATAAACCAAGAGGCCGGTATTTCCGGCGATTAACCGAATGGTTACAGAGCGCGCTGCGCCAACGGCCCTCAGTAAGCGAAAATGATAAGTTAAAACGAAAAGAGCAGGTGGGAACATGGCAGACAACGAGACCACGCATAACGCCCCTGCGGCTGGTGGCGATACCGGCCAAGAGCTGGAAGATGCCCTTGCCCAACAGGAAGCCCAGGCCCTCACAGAGGAGTTCGGGCAGGAGATAGGCGCCAAGCTGGAGGAGCCCCGTCAGGGCGAATCCCCAAAGGACGGCGATGCTAAGCCCCTACCGAATCATGGCGGCGGGCGGCCCAGCATATACATCGATGAGGCCCAGGCGCATCAGAAGCGCTTCCTGAAGTTCATCGAGTTCACCTACTCGTCCACCAAGGCTGCGGGCATCATGCTGCTGGCGGCCATCGTAGCGCTGGTCATCGCCAATCTGGGGAATCTCTACGAGCCATTCATCGCCTTCTTGGCAACGCCCTTCGGCTTCGTATTCGGCGACTGGAGCGCCACCCTCACCTTGGCCGAGATAATCAACGATATCCTGATGGCCGTCTTCTTCCTGCTGGTGGGTTTGGAGATAAAGTACGAGATGACCGCAGGTGAGCTTACGAACATCCGCCAGGCGCTGCTGCCCATCGTAGCGGCATTCGGCGGCGTGCTGGCGCCCATCATCATCTACTCCGCATTCAATATGGGCAATCCCGACAGCGCCCACGGGTGGGGCGTTCCCACGGCGACCGACATCGCCTTCGCCTTGGGCATCCTGGCGCTCTTGGGCGACCGCATCCCCAACGGCGTGCGCGTGTTCCTCTCTACGCTGGCGGTTGCCGACGACATCATCGCCATCGTGGTGATCGCTGTGTTCTACGGGCACGCGCCGTCGCTGCTTTGGCTCGCTTTGGCTGGCAACGTGCTGTTCGTCCTGTTCATCATGAACCGGTGCCATGTATATGCGCTGTTGCCCTACCTGCTGGTGGGTGTTGCGCTGTGGTACTGCGTGTTCATGTCGGGGATCCACTCCACTATCGCTGGCGTGCTTCTGGCCTTCATGATCCCGTCCGGCTCGCGCGTGAACCTGCGTAATTTCATGAAGTGGTCGGGGCATACGGTGGAGAAGGCGCAAGAGACCTATCAGCCCGAAGTGCCCATCAACGCCCAAGAGGGCTACCTCACCATCATCAACCGGCTTTCCCGCGTGTCCCGCCAGGTGATCCCTCCGGCCACGCGTCTGGAGAAGCGGCTGTATCCCTGGGTCTACTTCGGCGTGCTGCCGCTGTTCGCCCTCACCAATGCCGATGTGTCGTTCATCGGCAACGACCTTGCAGCCATGTTCACGTCGCCGGTGTTCTACGGGATCTTCTTCGGCCTGCTGCTGGGTAAGCCCATCGGCATCATGGCATTCAGCCTGCTGGTGGTGAAGACGCATCTGGCGGAGCTGCCCGAGAACGTCAATTGGCGCCATATGCTGGGAGCCGCCATATTGGGAGGCGTGGGCTTCACCATGGCCATCTTCGTGGCAAACCTGGCGTTTCCCGCGCATCCCGAATATATCGTGGATGCGAAGGTGGCCATCTTGTCTGCATCCCTCATCGCGGGCATCGCGGGTTTCGTGTTCCTGATGATCCAGGCCAAGGCCGATGCGGCGCGCGGCGTCCATTACCTCACCACGCCGGAGCCGGTGGCCGCCCGTCAGACGGCTGGCACCGAGGCGGCGCGGAAATCCTCGAAGGTGCTTGAGGGCATAGAGAGCCCGTTGGTCCGAAGCGAGCTCAATGCAGCGCAGACGGAGCATCCCGGTCATAGCACCGAGGTCGTAGCGGTTCTGGGCGACGACGAGAAGCGCTCCGACCTCTAGCCGGCAGCCCTCGTTCCCTCCGTAGGGATCGCTGGGGGCCAGGCGGGGTTGGGGCTTAGGCGTAGATTTCCTTTTCCACCACGAGGTCGTTTTTGATCTTGCCCACCAACCTCTGCAGGGCATCGATGCAGTGAGGACGGATGTCGGCGCCTATCAGCACGTACATAAGCGATTGGCCCACTTCCAGCTCGCCCTCGTTCAGCCAAACCTTCACGTAGTACACGCCGTCCCAGGTAAGGGCATCTGCCACGGCAGCTTCCACGCCGGCTTCATCATACGAGAACGCGACGCGGTCAACGGCGGGCATCGCCTCGCCTTGGCGCACCTGGGCCTTGGCGGTCTCGCGCACCACGCCATTGTGGGTGAGGAACATGCCGCACTTATCGGCATCCGGGCTGGCCTTCGCTTCTGCCAGCCATTCGTCCATCGAGGGTTCACGTTTCGCCATCGCCGTTCCTTTCTCTCTGT
Organism: uncultured Eggerthellaceae bacterium; assembly: GCA_964553375.1. Taxonomy (GTDB): domain Bacteria; phylum Actinomycetota; class Coriobacteriia; order Coriobacteriales; family Eggerthellaceae; genus UBA9715. The sequence continues at coordinate 42,774 of CAZKKN010000003.1, forward strand.
GGGTTGTTCGACACGATTATAGTTGATGGAGGATAGGATGCAACGGTCGCCCCTGGTAAGGTGCATCGGCCGATGTTTTCGCTCATCGCATATGCAATGAACTGCGCTCATTGCTACCATGGAACCTTCATTGCCGATCCGCGGCCGGGCCGCAGAAGGGAAGGCGCCATGTCGCTGCCGAAATCCGATCAATCGAAGCAAGCCGATGGGCGCACGGCCATGGAGCTGGGGGCGGTGCTGCCCCGGACCGCTCAGGTGTGGGATGGGCACTTGTTCATCGGCGACGTTGATATGGTGGGGTTGGCGGCCCGCGAAGGCACGGCCCTCTATGTCTTCGACGAGGCCGACTTGCGCCACCGCATGGAGGAATACCGCGAGTCGTTTCGCGAGGTCTATCCCGATTCCGCCGTGCTCTATGCTTCCAAGGCCTTCCTCAACAAAGAGATACTGCGCATAGCCATGGAAGAGGGGCTTTGCTTGGATGTGTCCGGGGGCGGTGAGCTGGCCTGTGCCTTGGCCGTGGGTTTCCCGCCCGAGCGCATCTTCGTTCACGGCAACAACAAGACCGAAGCGGAACTGCGCGCTGCCATAGAGGCGGGAGTGGGGCGCATCGTGTTGGACAGCCGCCTGGAGCTTGCCCGGGTGAGCCGCATCGCCGGCGAGCTCGGCCGGGTGCAGAAAGTGCTCATGCGCATCACGCCGGGGGTGGAGGCCGACACCCACGAATATATCAAGACCGGCTGCGAGGACTCCAAATTCGGCTTCACCATGCTGGAGGATTTCGCCTTCGATTGCGTGGGCGATGTGCTGGCGGCGCCCCATGTGGAGCTCACCGGTTTCCATTGCCACATAGGCTCCCAGATCTTCGCCCTCCATTCCTTCGCCGAGGCGGTGCAGGTCATGGTGGAATTCGCCGCTCGGGTGAAGGAGCGCTACGGGCTTTCCATCACCGACCTTGATATGGGCGGCGGCTTGGGCGTTGCCTATGATGCCGAAGATAACCCGTCTTCCATCAAGGATTTCGCTCGCTGCACTGCCAATGCCGTGAAGGAGAACTGCGTCCGGTTGGGGCTTGATCTGCCACGGCTTCTCGTGGAGCCGGGACGCAGCCTGGTGGCCAACGCGGGGGTTACCCTCTATACCGTGGGGATCTTGAAAACGCTGCCTCAGATCCGCAAATACGTGGCTGTGGACGGCGGCATGTCCGATAACATCCGCACGGCGCTCTACCATGCCAACTACGAAGCGGTTATCGCCAACAAGGCCGACCAGCCGCGCAGCGAGATCGTCACGCTCTGCGGCAAGCATTGCGAAAGCGGGGACGCCGTGGTGCTCGACGGGTCCTTGCAAACCCCGGAACTCGGCGACATCGTCTGCGTTTTCGGCACCGGCGCCTACTGCTACACCATGGCATCCACCTACAATGGTCAGCCCCGGCCCGCCATCGTGTTCGTCAAGGACGGTCAGGCGCGTGTGGTCACCCGTCGTGAGACCTACGATGACCTCATGGCGCGTGATATCTAGCTTTTCAGCCCTGCTTCAAGATGTCCGCGGGCAGGTGCGGGGAAATAAAGTATCATCGGTGGAAGGTTTTTTCTGCATTCCGCGCCGGGCTCAAGGGCCGCTGCGCTATGCCCATTCATGAGGAGAGTGTTTTATGACGGTTAAGATCGGGCTCATCGGAACCGGGACCGTAGGTGGCGGTTGTTTGGATATCCTGCAGGCCCATCAGGGTGACTTCGCCCGTCATTTCGGTGTGGACATCCAGTTGGTGCGCCTGTGCTCGCGCCGAAGCGACGTGGCTTGCGCCCATGGCCTGGGAGATATCTTCACCAGCGATTATCGGGACGTGATCGCCGATGATGAGGTGGAGTTGGTGATAGAGCTCATCGGTGGCACCGGTGTGGCCTACGACGTGGTATCCGAGGCGCTTAAGGCGGGCAAGTCCGTGGTGACGGCCAACAAGGCGCTTATGGCCACCAAGGGCGGGGAGCTTCTCGCCTTGGCTCAGGCCCAGGGTGCGGAACTGGCCTTCGAGGCCAGTGTGGGCGGCGGTATCCCCATCATTGGGCCCTTGAAGCACTCCCTGATCGCCAACGGCATCACCTCGGTTCTGGGAATCGTGAACGGCACCACCAATTACATGCTGACCCGCATGGCCGAAGACGGGCTCACCTACGATGCCGCTTTGGCTGAGGCCCAGCAGAAGGGCTTCGCCGAGGCCGACCCGTCGGCCGACGTGGATGGCTTGGATGCGGCGGCGAAGATCGCCATATTGGCCTCCATCGCCTTCAATTCTCGCGTGACGCTGGATGATGTCCATACGGAAGGCATTCGCCCCATCTCGCCCATAGACCTGCGCACCGCCCGGGAGATGGGCTATGCGGTGAAGCTCCTTGCGCTGGCCAATCGCACGGCTTCCGGTATAGATGTGCGCGTCCATCCCACCATGATCCCGCTGACGCACCAGATGGCAACCGTGAACGGCGTATTCAATGCCATCTATGTGGAAGGCGACGCGGTGGGGGAGACGATGTTCTTCGGCGAAGGCGCCGGGGCCGGCCCGGCCGCGAGCGCCGTCATGGGAGATGTGGTGGATGTGGCACGCCGCTTGGATGCGGGGGTGCCCCCCATCGTTGGTTGCACCTGCACCGATGACCTGCCCATCGTGCCTATGGATGAGCTCTCCACCCGTTACTACCTGCGCCTTACCGTGCCCGACCGCATCGGTGTTTTGGCCGCGGCCTCCCAGGTGTTCTCCGATAACGACGTATCGCTGCGCTCGGTGGTCCAGGAGGGTACCAGCGCCCGGGATGCGGTGGACCTGTTCTTCGTCACCCATACGGCAGTGGAGCGCCATATCCGCGCAGCCCTTGATGAGCTGGCGGCACGCCCTGATATGCTCCTGGCCGAGCCTACGGTCATCCGCGTGGAGGAATAACCTTATGGGGGCAGGGGTGATATTCGACTGCGATGGCACCCTGCTCAATACCATAGGGGCTTGGCATGAGGTGCAGGAGCGCCTTTTGGACGAGCAGGGCATAACCCTGGATAAGGCCGAGCGCGACGAGTTGAGCACCCTCACCCTGGATGAGGCCGGGACCTTCTTCTTCGAGCGGTTCACGGGCGTGGAAAGCCCCACCCAGGTGCGCGACCTCATCGTGGAGCATCTGCTGGACCACTACCGCACCAAGGCCGAGGCGTTGCCCGGGGCTCGGGAGTTCGTGGAGGCCCTTGTGGCCCGCGGCATCCCTTTGGCGGTGCTCTCCTCTTCGCCTCAGGTGTTCTTACAGGCGGGCTTGGGGCGCTGTGGGCTCTTGGAGCCCTTCACGGCCATCGTGTCGGTGGATGATGTGGCCGGCTCCAAGCGCGATAGCGAGACCTACCACCACGTCTGCGACCTTTTGGGCACCGCACCCCAAGATACTTGGTTCTTCGATGACAGCTGGTATGCCCTCAAAGCGGCCGGTGCCTCCGGTTTGCACCCGGTGGGAGTGTATAGCGCTGATGAATGCGGCACTCGCGAGGAGCTTGCAAGTTACAGCGAGCGTGTCATAGATGATTTCACAGAATTGCTCGGCGCGCTTGCGCCTTAAGGCCCGTTACAGGAGCATGACGGCTCCACGGATGCTTGCAGACGCGTTTTCGCCCTTTTGGTAGAATCCAGTAGGTCGAACAAGCATCAAAGCGAGGGATGAAAATGGGCAACGGGGAATTCATGGCCGGCCTTATCGCGGTCACCGGTGAGATAGACGCCTTCATGTATACCTATATCCTGGTCATCTTGCTGGTGGCCGTGGGCGTCTGGTTCAGCATCCGCACCCGGTTCGTGCAGATCCGCTACATCAAGGATATGTTCACACAGCTCACCGAGAAGAAGCATGTGGAAGGCCATAAGACCATCTCATCGTTTCAGGCTCTCATGGTCTCCACGGCCTCGCGGGTGGGTACCGGCAATATCGCCGGCATCGCCACGGCGGTGGCAACCGGTGGTCCCGGTGCCGTGTTCTGGATGTGGGCCATGGCGCTTATCGGCGCCGCTTCGGCTTTCATCGAATCCACCTTGGCTCAGATCTGGAAGGTGCGGGGCAGCCATGGGGAATTCCGGGGAGGTCCTGCCTACTACATCCAGCAGGGCTTGGGGAAGCGTTGGCTGGGTGTCATCTTCGCCGTCTCCCTCATCTTATGCTTCGCCTTCGGGTTCAATGGCCTGCAAGCCTATAACGCCGCCTCCACTCTGGAGTACTACAACCCCGAATACGCTGCCGATGGCACCGCATTGGTTCTGGCCATCGTGCTTGCGGTGATGACGGCCTTCGTCATCTTCGGCGGTGCCAAGCGCATCTCGGTCATCTCCTCCATCGTGGTGCCCGTGATGGCCCTGGGGTATCTGGCTTTGGGCGTGTGGACCACCTTCGCTCATATCGGTGACATCCCGGCGGTCTTCCAGCTCATCATGGCCTCTGCCTTCGATTGGTCGGCCATCTTCGGTGGGTTCGCTGGCAGCGTGGTCATGCTGGGCATCAAGCGCGGACTGTTCTCCAACGAGGCCGGCATGGGGTCTGCTCCCAACGCCGCAGCTACGGCTTCGGTATCGCATCCGGTTAAGCAGGGACTCGTCCAAACCCTTTCGGTCTACATAGATACGCTGCTCATCTGCACCTGCTCTGCCATGATCGTGCTGGTCTTCTATGTCCAAGACCCCGCAGCAGCCGCTGGGCTCAACGGTATGCCGCTTGTGCAGATGGCCGTGCGCAACTCCGTGGGCGAGTGGGGGATACATTTCGTCACCTTCGCCATCTTCGCCTTCGCGTTCTCAAGCCTCATAGGCAACTACTTCTATGCTGAGTCGAATCTGCGCTTCATCTTCGGCGGCAATAAGGCCGTGGTTGTGGTCTTCCGCCTGCTCTGCCTGGCAGTCATCTTCTATGGCTGCCTGAACAACTTCGAGCTGGCCTGGAATGTGGCTGACATTTTCATGGGCTGCATGGCTATCATCAACCTTGTGGCCATAGTCTTTTTAGGGAAGTGGGCGCTGCGGGCCTTGGCCGACTACACCGCCCAGCGCCGCCAAGGGAAAGACCCGGTGTTCGTGTCCGAGTCCATTCCGGGGTTGCCGCCTACGGAGTGTTGGCATGTGGCTGAAGTGCAGCATCATGGCGACCATCCGGTGAAGGAATACCTGGACCAATCCGTCGGCGACGACTCGCTGGGTTGGAATTAGCCGGCACCGCATCATGGCCGAAAAGCGCAGGCAGGAAGGCTCAGGCGATGCCGGGCAAGGAAGGTTGCAGGGAGAGGTCTGCCCTGTGGCTCAGGCTTGCGGGGCCTGCCAGTACATAAACGAACCTTATGAGACCCAGCTTGCCCGCAAAGACGCGCAGATGGAAGGGCTTTTCGGTGCCCTGGCAGCCCAGGATGGGGCAGAATTGCGGCCGATCATCGCCATGGAGCATCCCTTCGGATATCGCTCCAAGGTCACAAGCCCGGTAGCCCCAGGTGGGCGCGGGGTGAATGGCGGTCGGCAGATCCTCACCGGCATGTATGGCCAGGGGACCCATCGCATCGTGGACACCAGCGGTTGTCGCTTGGAGGATCCGCGAGCCCAGCAGGTCATCGCCGCTCTTCCCGGCCTTATGAAGCGCTTCCGCCTCGCCCCCTACGACGAGGATGCCCATCGGGGGTTCGTCCGCCATATCATCGTACGGGTGGGCCATCAAAGCGGCGAGGTGCTTGTGACGCTTGTGACCTGCGGAGAGCGATTCCCTGCGTCTCGCGATTTCTGCCGCGAGCTCGTAAGGAAATGCCCCTTCATCACCAGTGTGGTGCAAAACATCAACACCGCTCGCACCAATACGATCCTCGGGCAGACGGAACGGCGCCTTTACGGTCCCGGGTTCATCCTGGATAGGCTTTGCGGCTTGAGCCTGCGCATCTCGTCCCAGTCGTTTTTCCAGGTGAACGCCGGACAGACCGAACGGCTCTACGAGGAGGCCGTGGCCTTGGCCGGCGTGGATGCCACCACCACGGTACTCGATGCCTATTGTGGCACGGGGACCATCGGGCTTGTGGCGGCAGCCCGGGGAGCCGGGCGCGTCATCGGCGTGGAGGCAGTGGGGTCTGCCGTAGCCGATGCCCGGGAGAACGCCCGTCACAACGGGCTTCAGAACACGGAGTTCATCGCCGCCGATGCGGGGGAGTTCATGGGTCGTCTCGTCGCAGCCCAAGAGTCGGTGGATGTGGTTATGATCGACCCGCCCCGTGCCGGTTGCTCAGAGGAGTTCCTGGAAGCAGCCGGTGCGTTGGGTCCGAAGCGCATCGTCTACATCTCCTGCAATCCCGAGACCCAAGTGCGGGATGTAGCGGTTTTGCGGGATAAAGGGTATAAATTGAAGGTGATACAACCGGTGGATATGTTTCCCCACACGAGGCATATCGAATCCATAGCATTGCTCGAGCGAGAGATGGGATGATCATGGAATTGCGGGAACGGGTAGTGAAGACCATCCTGAAGCGGAATCTGGCTGGGGATAAGACGCCGGTGTTGGCTATGATCTCCGGAGGCTCGGACTCCACGGCTTTGGCTTATCTCCTCGCTGACCTGCAAGGGGAGGGGCTTTTCGGTCCCTTGGGGCTTCTGCATGTCAATCACGGCCTGCGCGGTGACGCGGCTGACGCCGATGAGCGGTTCGTGCGGGAGCTTGCCGCAGCGCTCTCGCTTCCCTTAACGGTGGAGAATGTGGACGTGGCTGAGGTCTGCCGAAAAGAGAACGGCAACCTGGAGGCCGTGGCTCGGCGCGTGCGCTACGAAGCCGCGAGCCACGCATTGGCCGCCCTGTGCCAGCAAGCGGCGGTCCCGGTTTCCGAAGGCCGTATCTTCGTGGCCCATACGGCCGACGACCGTGTTGAGAACTTCTACATGCGCTCCATCGTGGGCACCGGCCCCGGGGGCTTTCGCTCTATGCGCTATTTGAATGGCCAGGTGGGACGCCCGCTTTTGGACATCGGGCGTGAGACTTTGCGCAATGGCATCCAAAGCCGCGCCCAGGAGGGCCTGCCGGTGGTGCGCGACGATCGGGGGGCGCTTTGGTGCGAGGATGCCACCAATGCCCATACCGATCGGTTCCGCGCCTACGTGCGCCACGAGATCATCCCCTTGGCCAAGGAGAAGAATCCCAAGCTGCTCCAAACGCTGGTGCGCACCATGAACGCCATAGCCGATGAGGATGACATGCTCAACTCCATGGCCCAGGCCCTCGTTGACCGCCATGTCCACTGGCTTATGCCCGAGCAGGAAGGCTGCGTGATCTCGCCCATCGTGGGCGCCCAGCCAGTGCCGCTTCAGCGCCGGGTCATGGTGAAGGTGCTGGAGGCTTTGCTGGACAACGATGCGCGGATAGAGTCGGCTTCGGTGGAGGCGCTGCTTGCGGGCTTTGATGATGGGGCCATGAACAGCGGTTATGTGAATAACATCCAGGGCAATCTGGCCGTGAGCGCCAACAGCAAGGGGCTGCGCATCGAGCCCATGGCGGCATTCCGTACCCGTCGCAACATGCTCTAGGACCCAGGTGGCATTCAAGCCAGCGAAGCGAGGAAAGACCATGGAATTCGATATCGTGCTTGCCAGCGCCTCCCCGCGCCGCCGGGAGCTCCTTGAGGAGGCGGGCGTGGATTTCCGTTCGTTCCCCGTGAGCGTCGACGAGACCCTGGAGCCGGATTTGGCGGCCGACCCCCTTGAGGCGGCGAAGCAGGTGGCCCAGCGCAAAGCCCGTCAAGCGGTGGAGCAGATACTCTGCGAGGGATACGAGGGCGACCTAGCGGTGTTGGGTGCCGATACCATGGTGGTCTTAGATGGGCGCATCTTCGGCAAGCCTCGGGATGCCGCTGAGGCCACGGCTATGCTCACAGAGCTTTCCGGCCAGCGCCACGAGGTGATAACCGGCGTGTCACTTTGGCTCGTCCACGCGCCGTCCATGGAGGACCTGGACCTTGCCTACCGCACCTTCGCCGATGTGACCGCCGTGACCTTTCGGAAGCTCAGCTCGCAAGAGATCTCCCAGTACGTGGCCACGGGAGACCCGATGGACAAAGCCGGAGCCTATGGCATCCAAAGCGGGGCCGGGGCCTTCGTGGAGAAGCTTGAGGGGAGTCTGGATACGGTGATCGGGCTTCCCGTCTCGCGGCTTTTGCGGGAATATCCCGAGGTCTTCGGAGCCGAGGCCATGTAAAAATCGTGGCTGTTGATGAGGCGTTGCATTATCAGAGCGCGCCTGGGCAGACCAAATGGTACACTTTTCTTTCTGAACTCAAAGGAGAAGAAGTAACGAAGCGTGCATAAGGATATACGGGAAATACTCTTCAGCGAAGACGAGATCGCCCAGCGCGTGGCAGAGATTGGCGGCAGATTGACCGATCGCTACTCCAAAACCGTTGACGGGGGCGATTCCGTGGTGCTCATCTCGGTATTGCGCGGGGCCGCCATCTTCATGGCGGATCTGGCCCGAGCAACCGATGTGCCTTTGGAGATGGATTACATGGCCGTCTCCTCCTATGGCAACGGCGCCAAGAGCTCCGGGGTGGTGCGCATTGTGAAGGACCTCACCTCGAGCATCGAGGGCAAGCATGTCATCTTGGCCGAAGACATCTTGGATAGCGGCCTCACGTTGCAATTCCTCCTGGAGAACCTGGGTTCGCGCAAACCCGCCTCTATAAGCGTGGTCACCCTTCTGCGGAAGAAGGTCGCCGATCAGGTGCCCATCGATTGCTTGGAAGTGGGCTTCGAATGCCCGGACGAGTTCATCGTGGGATACGGCCTGGACTACGCTGAACGCTACCGTAACCTGCCTTATATCGGCGTGCTTAAGCCGGAGATCTACAGTTAGCCCCGAAACCGAGAGAGAACCGAGGAAGAAAAGACCCTATGCCACAAAACGCACCTGTTAAGAAGAGCCCTGAAGGCGGCAATAACAACCGCAACATGATCATCTGGATCGTGGTGGCTGTCATCATCGCCGTTTTGGTGGGGCAGCAGTTCATGATGATGAATCAGGGAAGCGGTGAGGACAACCGCCCCACCGATACGCTCATCACGTCGGAGTTCTTGCAAGCCGTGGAGCAGAATCGCGTGGATTCCGTGGTCTATGATGCTCGCAATTACACGGTGACCGGCGTTTACTATCCTGCGGTAACCGCAGGCCAAACCGCCGTTGATGCCATCAATGGCGCAGTGGATGCCCTCAATACGCGTTTGGGGTCAGAGCATCCCGGCCTTGAGGGGATAACCACCCAGAGCCTGGAGGCCCAACCGCTCGGCGAGCAGCATAACTACACCTCCACCTATGTCGGCCAGGAATCCTTGGCCGAGCTGGTGGCTCAGCACCCGCAAATCACCTACAACGTGGTGTTGCCCACCCAGTGGCTCGACATCGTGGGCACGCTTTTACCCTTCCTGCTCTTCGGTGCGCTCATCTGGATCTTCTTCGTGCAGATGAACAAGGCGAACAACCAGCAGATGGGCTTCGGCAAGACCAAAGCGAAGAAAGCGCATGAGGAACGGCCCGATGTCACCTTCGCCGATGTGGCCGGCGTGGATGAGGCCGTGGAAGAGATGCAGGAGATCAAGGATTTCCTGGCAAACCCTGCGAAATACCAATCGCTGGGGGCGAAGATCCCCCGGGGTTGCTTGCTTGTGGGCCCTCCGGGCACCGGTAAGACGCTTCTGGCCCGGGCTGTGGCCGGCGAGGCCGGAGTGCCGTTTTTCAGCATCTCGGGTTCCGATTTCGTGGAGATGTTCGTGGGCGTGGGTGCTTCCCGCGTGCGCGATTTGTTCCAGCAGGCCAAAGAGGCGTCACCCTCCATCATCTTCATCGACGAGATCGACGCTGTGGGCCGTCAGCGCGGCGCCGGCTTGGGCGGCGGCCATGACGAGCGCGAGCAGACCCTCAATCAGCTGCTCGTGGAGATGGATGGCTTCGATTCCAACGATTCGGTGGTGCTCATCGCAGCCACCAACCGTGCCGACATCCTTGACCCGGCACTGCTGCGGCCGGGTCGCTTCGATCGCCAGATCGTAGTGGACGTGCCCGATGTGAAGGGCCGTGAGCGCATTCTGCAGGTCCATGCCGAGGACAAACCCATCGGAAGCGATGTGGACCTTAAGAAGATCGCCGCGCTCACCCCGGGATTCACCGGTGCCGACCTCATGAATCTGATGAATGAGAGCGCACTGCTCACTGCTCGCCGCAACAAGAAGATCATCACCATGCAGGAGGTGAGTGAGTCCATGGAGCGCGTCATCGCCGGTCCGGAGCGCAAGGGCCGCGTTTTGGATGACGAGACCAAGACCACCATCGCCTTCCATGAGAGCGGACATGCCCTGGTGGGTCACACCTTGAAGCATGCCGACCCCGTCCATAAGATCTCCATCATCTCCCGCGGCCGAGCCTTGGGCTACACCCTGTCCATCCCCGATGAGGACAAGGTGATGAATTCCTTAGGTGAGATGCGCGATCAGCTGGCAGTGCTCATGGGCGGCCGCGTGGCCGAGGAGATCTATCGCGACGACATCACCACCGGTGCCAGCAACGACTTGGAGCGGGCTACGAAGATCGCCCGTGCTATCGTCACCCAATATGGCATGAGCCCTCTGGGCACCCAGGTGTTCGGCCAGCCCAACCATGAGGTGTTCCTGGGCCGCGATTACGGCAATACCCAGGATTACTCCGATGTGACCGCCAAGAGCATCGATGACGAGGTGGCGCGCATCATGAAGGAAGCCCACGACCGCGCCTACGAGATCCTCTCCAGCCATAGCGATCAGATGCATCTCATGGCCGGTGTGCTTTTGGAGCGCGAGACCGTGGAAGGCGAGGCCTGCCAGGCGCTTTTGGACAACAAGTGGGATGAGTACCTCTCCCATGAAGACGAGATCATCGCACGCAAGGAAGCTGAAGAGGCAGCTGCTCGGGAGCGCGATGCCCGTTTGGCCGATCCCGATTGGCGCATCCATGAGCAGGCCCGTCTGGCTTCAAGCGAAGGCGGCGCCATTCCCCTGGAAGCCCAGCCTGTCTGGCCTGACCAGCCGCTCTATCAGCCAACCCCGCAGCAGGGCAACCCCGCTTATCCCGGTTATCCCCAGCAAGGCACCCCGGTAGACCCGGGCTATGCCCAGCCGGGTAATCCTGCCGATCCGGGCTACACCCAGCAGGTGCCTCCGCCCCAGGGCCCAAGCGGTCAAGACGGGGATTCTCAGGGAGGTCGGCCGAGATAATGTGGCGTTGCGGAGCCTTCGATTTCGACGAGAGAATGCCCATCATCATGGGCATTCTGAATGTTACGCCTGATTCGTTCTCCGATGGCGGCCTTCACCCGGATGCCGATGCGGCCATCGCCCATGGCTTGGCCATGGTAAACGACGGCGCCCATATCATCGATGTGGGAGGAGAATCCACCCGTCCCGGGAGCAGCGAGGTCGCTCCTGAAGAGGAGCTGCGGCGCGTCATCCCCGTTGTGGAGGGATTGGTTGCCCAGGGGATCTGCGTGAGCATCGACACGCGCCACTCCGCTGTGGCACAGGCCGCAGTGGATGCCGGGGCGAGCATCATCAACGATGTATCGGGTTTTCGTGACCCGGCCATGAGGGAAGTGGCCTGCCGCTGCGATGCGGGTTTGGTTGTCATGCATATGCAGAGAACGCCCCAGACCATGCAGGATGACCCGGTCTACGAAGATGTGGTGGCGGAGGTGAGGGAATACCTCGCTCAGCGTGCAGATGAGCTGGAAGGCCTTGGCATCGCCCGAGATCGCATCTGCCTGGACCCCGGCCCCGGCTTCGGCAAGACCCCCAGCCAAACGATGGAGCTCGTTCGTAACATCCATGAGATAGCCCGCCTGGGATATCCCGTCATGGCGGCGCTTTCCCGGAAGAGCTACATCGGCTTCGCCTATGGCATCGACGATCCCCTCCAACGGGATGAAGCATCGGCTGCCGAGGCGCTCCTTGCCTGCGAGCAGGGGGCTACGGTGGTTCGCACCCATAATGTGGCGCTTACGGCGGCGGCTTTGAAGGACCTACGGCCGTTGGTGGTCTTGGGCTTGGGCTGCAATGTGGCCTTGGTGGCCGAGCCAGGGGAGGAGGAAGCCGGGAAGATCGCCCAGCTGAACCATGCTATAAGTCAGCTTTGCACGCTGCCCGACGCCCTCATCACCGATATATCAGGCTACTACCGTAGCAAGCCAGCTTATCTCGAGGATCAAGACGACTTCGTCAACGCCGTGGTGCTCATGCGCTGCGGCATCCCCCCGGCGGAACTGCTCAGCTACCTCCATACCATCGAGAACAGCCTCGGACGCGTGCGGGAGGTGGCCAATGGGCCCCGCACCTGCGATATCGATATCATCGACTATCAGATGTATGTGACCCAAAACGAGGTTCTCACGTTGCCCCATCCGCGGGCCCTTGAACGGGATTTCGTTGTGAAGCCCCTCGCTGAGCTGCGGCCCCATTTCGTCTTCGCTGATGAATCGCGCCTCGATGAGGCGCACCCCACCCTGGGCGAGGCCCAGCTTATCACCGATAACCGCTGGTGAGAGGCGAATTTCGTGGAATTTCGCTTGAAGTGCTTCGATGAGGTGGAATCCACTAACGTTGTGGTGAAGCAAGCCCTTGAGATGGGGGAGTCGGAGGGTCTTGTGGTGCGGGCTCGCACCCAAACGGGGGGTTACGGACGCCAGGGGCGACGTTGGACATCCCCTTTCGGAGGTCTTTACCAATCGCTTCTGCTGCGCCCGGACCAGCCCCTCGATCGCTGGCCAACCTTGGGACTCGTGGTTGCCCTTGCCTGGGTGCATACCGTGGAAGCGCTCACCCAGGGTTGCTGTCCGGTTAAGGTGAAATGGCCCAATGACGTGGTCGTTGGCCAGGGCAAGCTCGTGGGTATCTCCTCTGAGGTCCATTGTGGCGGGATCTGCTTGGGCACGGGTGCGAATGTGCTGCGGACCCAAGATGCCTCCCTGGTTGTAGGCGGCAAGAACACACCGGCTTATCTCGACGATTTCCTGGAGGCGCCCCTGCGGGGCACCCCTTCGGCCATCGATGCTGCGGGGGACGGCTTTTTGGAGGAGTTCGGGCGGCTCTATGGGCGCTGGCAAGAAGAGGGCTTCGAGGGGTTCTCGGAGGAATATCGGAGCCATGATATCTTGTTAGGGCGCTCGGTTTCCTTAGTCAACGCCCAAGGGGACCCTTTGGCGACGGGCGTGGTTGCGGGTATAGATGCCGGCGGCAATCTCCTTTTGGGTGGACCGGCGGGACAGCAGGCTTTCGCAAGTGGGGAAGTGCATATAATCTAAGGTTTCAGCCGCAGATTACTTGCGTTTCGCAGGTTATTCCACAGATGCCCAATTATAAAGGTTGACCTGGGAAATTGTTGTTTCAAGGCTTCTATTAGTATACAATTCAGAAACAAATACTGGATAAGTATGCCGAAAGAACGGATAGTGCCATGAAACGACATTTTACCCGAGCCCTTTCTTTAGGTGTCTCATTCATCCTCGCCGCATCCCTTTTCGGGATTCCCGGCATCGCTCTGGCGGAGGAGCCCTATATCTCCCCTGAAGCCCAAACCGCAGGCGCCGATGAGCTGATTGCGGCATCGGGCGTGAACCTCGGGGCCTCTTCTGCGGTCCAAAGATCCACTCCGGATGCCACTGAGGCGGAAGACGACGGTTCCTATTGGAACATCTTCGTCACCATCTCCGATACCCGACCCTTCGTGAATCGCGATACGGCCGGAAGCCCGGAGTACACCGTTACCCTGACCGGAGATAACGTGGGGCAGATCCCCTCTACGAAGACCTTGGCGCAAGATGCGCAGGGTGGCAAGGGCTGCTATGAGGACACTTACCTGTTCGCTTTCCTGGATGGTGCCTCCTATACCGTCACCGTGACCGATAGCGCCGACCCCTATGTGGGCTACACCCAGACCATCACCAAGCCCGCCGATGGCAAGGATTTCGAGATGCGGCTCATCGCCGGCAAGATCGAGACTCAGACGCTGCGGCCCAGCGGCTCCATCGTCTACGGTGATTTCAATGGCGATAACGCCGTGGATGGCAAAGACGTCTCCAAGCTCCTCGATGCCATCGAGGGCTACTCCGATGCCAGCTACGACCTGCTTTTGGATGGCGATGCCACCAATCTGGCCGACTTGCAGATCCTGGCCCAGCAGTTGGACAATCCGGCACCCACCTCGGATAACCATGTGGCCGTCACGCTTCCGGTGAACCCCGATGCCGACGATTCCGTTATCTCGGTCAGCGGCGGCACGGTAGTGAGCGATTTGGATAAGGCCGGCGTGACGCCCATCACCTCCGATAGCGTGGTGGATCTGGTGAACAATGAGAGCGCCGAGAAGGTGTTCGTCATGAGTTCGGCCAATGGCGCGCAGATCAGCGACATGAACCCCGTTTCCATGGAGATGAAGGACGTGCAGTCGTTCCTCACCTCCGATAAGGTGATCACCGACGGGCCCTCCGATGATTCCGCTACAGCCGAGCGGGACGTTTTCGTTTCGGGCATGCGCATCAACTCGTCGCCCATCGGAGCTGTCTCTGAGGGCTTCATCACTGCCACCTACGAGGAAGACGGGGTGGAAAAGCAGATTACCGTGCCGTTCAGGGATGCCGTTCAAGATGAGCAGGCCTCGGTTTTCGCTCTGCGCTCCTTCGCGGATGGCCCGGGTACCGAAGCCGCCTACGGGGCGAGCGCCGTGACGGGCTCCGCCATGGGCAGCCACGTCTCCAAGGGCGTGATCACCGTGAGCTTCGGTCGCCTCATCGCGGTGAAGAAGGTGACCCTTACCTTCACCAAGACCGAGGCCGTGGAAACCGATAGCGCCGATGCCCAGAGCCCAGAATTCAATCTGGCAGCCATATCCTCGGTGGAATTCTTGAACGATACCGAGGAATTCGTCGGTGCGCCGGAGATGAACATACCCTCGGGGGTTCAGGCCATCTCTACGAAGGGCAAGTCCTTCGAGGTCTCGTGGGACCGGCAGCCCAATGTGACAGGATATGAGATCAGCGTTGAGGCCAAGGGCGCCCAGCAGGTGTTCTTTGTGAAGAACACCGCCGACGAGCGTCAGACCAAGACCATCGAGAGCTTCGCCGCCGGCAAGAAGGGCAAGGTGGAGAACAACGTCGAATACACCGTGCAGGTGCAATCGGTCAATCAGAGCTGGCGCAGCGGCTGGTCTGATGCCCATAAGGTGACCCCGGTGGCCACCAAGGCACCCACGGCGCCGGAATACATCACGGCCGTGGGTAAATTCCGCTCCATCAAGGTTTCCTGGAAGGCCGTGGAGGATGCCGACACCTATACCATCTACTACCGCATCCATGGCTCCAACGACAACTGGAGCCGTGCCATCGGCATAGAGAACGTCTCCCATACGGTGATGAACCTCAGCGATAACACCGACTACGACGTGTATTTGACGGCCAGCAACGACATAGGTACCAGCGGCCCCTCTGCCATGCAGACGGCCCACACCGATTCCATCAACGCCGCTAAACTCCCCGAGTACAAACTGGTGAACACCAGGGATGAGCGCGGTCGCTACATCGATCACATCGCAGGCGCTGCCCTTGGTTCCACCGGTGCCTCCATCGAAGGCAACGAGGAGTTCGATGCTGCTGGCACCAACAGCGTCATGTGCCTGTTCGACAACAACTCCGCCACTTACTTCCAGGTGGGCGACTGGGATCTGGGCACGAGCTACAACGTGGGCAGACACGGCGTGAACGTGCGATTCGACTCCCCGCAATCCTTGGGCTTCATCTCCTTCGCCGCTGCCGCCGATAACGTGGGCTACAGCGGTGTGGCGGTGCATTACTACGATGAGGCGGGCGCCATCCATAAGGTGGAGGGTGCTACCATCGTTCAGCGCGACGGCGGGAACAACCGCCGCTACTCGCTGGTCGTGCTGCCTTATGAGATAGTGACCGACCACATCATAGTGGGCGTGCATCGCACCGATGGCGGTCGCGGCATCAACATGGCCGAGATGCATTTCCACGGCTACGACAGCGTTTACCATGACATCCTGGGCCTGTATGAGGACGATACCCACATCCAGCTGAAGCGCGCCCGCGATGACCAAGGCAACGTGATCGATGAGACGGCCGATCAGCGCACCCAGCGCTTGAAGCCGCTCATGGATGACCTCAGCTCGCGCCTTCAGACTCCCGATCCGGTCAGCGGTGAGTACTTCCCCCTGAAGGATCTGGCCGAATCCGAACTCGCCTATGCCTACAAGCTCCTTGAAGACGAGAACGCGGGCTTAAGCGATTCGGCTCAGCTCCATGCCACCATCTCCGATGCTTACGATTCGGGCAAGAATCTGGGTATCGGCGGCCTTAACGCCTGGCAGCCTTTGGGTCGCTCGGTCATGGCGGGCGAGACCATCGTGGTTTACGTGAATGCCCCCAACGCCCGCGGCTCCAAGTCCAAGATCGACCTTTATGTGGGTCAGAACATCGGCGAGTCCTCTAAGGCCCCGCGTCGCGTGGGCACCTTCCCCTTGGGACGCACGGTGTTCACGGTGCCT
The DNA here is from genome assembly GCA_964553375.1 of uncultured Eggerthellaceae bacterium. Taxonomy (GTDB): domain Bacteria; phylum Actinomycetota; class Coriobacteriia; order Coriobacteriales; family Eggerthellaceae; genus UBA9715. The sequence continues at coordinate 59,378 of CAZKKN010000003.1, forward strand.
TCCGATGAATTCTTCTCCACCAAGACCACCGAGCATGGCGGCCAGCTCTACGCTCAGTACACGGGCAACAACCCCAATGAGCAGTGGAATGTGCGCATTCTGGGCGGCAATGAGATTCCCGTGCTCGACCTGTATCAGGTCACTGACGAAAACGAGCGCGCTGCCCGGGTTGATACCTATCTGACGGAGCTGGGGGAGCATGTGTCAGCAGGCAACCTGAGCCGCATCCACAACGAGAAAGACCATAAGGCGGGCACCTTGTCCATCGGTTACAGCGATCAGGACTGCATCGCCAATGCCACCGACATCATGCTGGATAAGATCATGTTCTCCATCCCGGCTACGGCGGCTTGGTCGGCCAGCGGCAATGGCCAGACCGATTCATTCCTCCAGTCATTGGATGCCTATGATCAGATGATGGAGCTCTTCTATCAGCATAAGGGTCTCATGGATCCCGCTGACGACGCAGGCAATCCCACAGGTGCCACGGGAACCGATGTGGCTCCGGCCCGCCATTTGAATGTGAGGACCATGACGATGTTCACCGGCGCGTTCATGTACGCGGCGGGCAACCATATCGGCATCGGCTTCGGCTCAAGCACCGTGGTGGGCGGCAAGGTGCCGGTGGATGACACCACGCCCGGTGCCCAGGGGACCGGCACCTATGCCGGTTGGGGCCTTGCCCATGAGATAGGCCACAATATCAACGATGGCCGCTACGCCTATGCCGAGGTCACCAACAACTACTTCGCTCAGCTGACCCGCTCCATCAACACGAGCACCACGCGCTTCAAGTACCCGGCGGTCTTCGAGCATGTCACATCCAACCCCACAGCCCATGGCGGCGGCGTATTCACTCAGCTGGCCATGTACTGGCAGCTCATGCTCGCCTACGATAACCACGAGCTCTCCGCGCTTTACAGCACCCTGGATCAGGTGAAGGCGAACCGCTTCTTCGCACGGGTGGATAGCTACGCTCGCAACCCCTCGTCGTTCACCGGTTCGGTGCCGCTCACCTTCACATCCGAGCAGCAGAATATCATTCGCCTGGCCAGTGCGGCAGCCGAGCGCGATCTCACCGAGTTCTTCACCGCATGGGGCTTCATCCCCGATGCCACCTCCCGGCAGTTCATGGCTCAATTCAACACCGAGAACCGTGCCATCCAATATGCGGATGAGACGAGCGCCCATCGCAATGAGGTGAGCGGGGCAGCTGCGGCCTATGCCGACCTGAGCGGGCAGGATGCGCTTACCGCTTCCGATGTCACTCTGAGCAAGAACGGCAGTGAGGTCACGCTTCACATCGATCCCTCCTTGGCTTCCCGCAGCGACATCCACGGCTTCGAGGTGACGCGTCTCACCTATGCCGCCGGTCAGCGCCAAAGCGAGGTCATCGGCTTCGTGCAGGAAGATGGCGGCGCTTACACCTTCACCGACGATGCGGTGGATCTGGGCAATCGCTGCGTGAGTTACAGCATCTGCGCCATCGATAAGCACCTCAATCGCTCCAATGCCGTTGAGACCCAGCAGGAGAAGCTGAACGGCAATGGCCGCTTGTCCACAGTGGGCTGGAGCGTCACCACCAACATGGATACCATCTCCGTGGATGATCCGGTGCAGGATAGCGCCTATGACGAGGAGGGTCTGGAGTGCGAGCAGGAGGTCTCCCTGGCTACGTCGGCCATCGCCTCCATCTTCGACAGCAGCCGCGGCTATGTGGGCAAGACCGCCTCAGGCGATCCGCAGATAGTCATCGACATGGGGGCCGTGAAGGGCGTGGAGCATCTGGCCATCGAGCCGGTGGACGCCTCCCAGGCCATTCAGGGCTACCGGCTGGAGGTTAAGAACAGCGAAGCTGCCGACTGGAGCACCGTGTCCGAGGGCACCTTGGAATACAGCGACGGCGTTGCCCAGATCTACTTCCCTGAGGCCACCACCGATGGCAACGAGCCCTCCTATATCAATACCGAGAACGCCCGCTTCATCCGCCTTACCGCGCTTGGCAAGGGCACAGGGGAGGTCTCCCTGCGCGCCATCGATGTCTACGGTCCTTCGGGCGATGACATCGAACTGACCGAGGTTCAGCTGGAAGGCGAACCCTCGTCCATTCCCGCAGTGGGCCGCTTGAGCACCGATTTCATCTATGACCAGGGCCTCTATGAGAGCTCGGGTCATACCGATGGCTTCATCAAGGCCGGCTCCATCGTGTTCACTGGCTCCTTCAAAGGTAATCCCGCCTATAACACCATGGTGCTCTTCAACGACCGTGGGGCCATCGTGGGCGGTACCTACCAGACCGAGGCCGGTGAGATGCTGCGAGCCCAGCAGATCATCTTGGCGCCTCAGCCCAGCTTGGGATCCAGCTTCTCGGATACGGCCAGCGGCCGCTGGATCTATTGGATCGAGGATGCAAGCGAGCTCTACGATGGCATGACCATCAGAGCCGAGCTCTACCGCGTCGATAACGCCTTCACCAACCAAGGGCAGCGCCTGGTTGCCGATTGCGCGGCCGTAGCCATAAAGCCGGCTTCCCAGCTGGATAGCATCACGTTCACCAGTGAAACCGCCGATCTGGATAAGCAGGCATAGAAGATGACAGATACGAAGAGAATCGGAGCCGCCATGGTAGGCGCTATGAAGAAAAGCATCGTTACCGCATTGCTCGCGGTGGTCGCAGCCTGGACCATCGCCATCCCTCAGGCTTTGGCCGCACCGGATCCCAGCGCCATGGTGGACTTGCAGGATGCTGGTTCGGGCAAGGTGAGCGTTACCCTGAAAAACTACGACAAGATGGATGACCTGCTTACGCTTTCCCTGACCTTGGATGTCTCGTTGTCCAGCGGATCCATCAGCTATCTGCAGCCGTCGTTTCAGTTCTCCAGCGCCATCGATGCCTCGGTGAAGACGATCACCACCCATGAAGAGGGCGACAAGATGCGGGTGCGGATCTATATCGCCAATGCCTCCCAACCGCTGCTTCCGGCTGCATCCAGTACGAGCGGCGTGAATTTGGGCAATCTCATCTTGGCAGTGAAGGATTCTGCCCCCGATGACCAGGAGTTCACCGCCACGGTAAGCGTTCCCACCGATGAAGTGGCCCTTCAAGGCGTGCGCTCCGATAATGCGTCTTTCGATGTGCCGCCGGCGAATCTCGTCTCCTTTAGCGACCCTACGCTTGTGGTGACTAAGGAGTCCAACCCGGTAGCCAATCCCAGCCTGAACCAGAATCCCATGAACGGCGGCAACGCGGCCGATAGCGATACCGTGGGCCGGACCAACGACACGCGCCCCGATAAGCTTCTGCCCACAGGTGACAACACCACGCCTTTGGTGATAGGGCTTGTGGTGGTGGCCGTGCTGGCCGTGGGCCTTATCGTGTTCGCAGTGGTGCGTCGCCGTAAGAAGGTTGATTCTTCCAGCACCGATGCCTAGGTGCTAACGCCATAGCAGGCGCTCTTCGGTGATGGGCGCCTTGGAGAAAGGGGAAGACCCTATGCGAAGATGCGTCCGGCCAGGTGGAGATAACCGGAGCATCGCGGCAGCAGAGGATCTTCCCCTTTCGGTTTCCCTGAAGTGATTCCGCCCGCTTAGCGGATGAAGTTCGTGCGCACCGGTTCCTCCGGGGTGGGCAGACCGTAGCGTTCACGACCCAGGGCGATGGACCTCATGAGGAATACAATGTTCTGGGCCAAAGCGCGCATCTGCTGGAGCCCTTCGGCGTCTTGGGATGCCTCCCCGGGGGCTGCGCCATGGATGCCGTTCCAATAGGTGCCGGTGGCTATGGGCATGCCAACGATGCCGAAATACTTGTTCAGCTCATCCCATGTGGCAGTGAGGCCTCCGCGACGGGCGCAACCCACCGCTGCTCCCACCTTCATGCGCTTATCGAAGGGCGTGCTGTAGAACAGACGGTCGAGGAAGCTGATCAAGGTGCCGTTGGCCGAGGCATAATAGACCGGCGATGCCACTACCAGACCGTCGGCTTCGGCGAATTTCGGGGCTATCTCGTTCACCGCATCGTCGAATACGCAGCGTCCTTGCTTGGAGCACACCCCGCAAGCGATGCAGCCGCGGATGACCTCCTTGCCGATGGCGATGCATTCGGCTTCCACCCCTTCGGTCTCCAGGACGCGGATCATCTCATCCAGGGCGATCTGGGTGTTGCTCTGAGGGCGCGGGCTTCCGTTGATCATCAGTACTTTCATAGCTTCCTCCTCCTTAAGGTTCACAGGTTTAGATTTTATGACACGGTGGCGAATATCCGATCGCCCGCATCGCCCAAGCCAGGCACGATGTAGGCGTTCTCGTTGAGCCCCTCGTCGATGGCCGCCACATAGATGTCCACGTCGGGGTGGGCGGCTTGGAAGGCATCTATGCCTTCGGGGGCCGCCAAGAGGTTCACCAGGCGCAGATCCCTGCACCCGTGGGATTTCAGACTCGTTACCGCATCTATGGCGCTTCCGCCGGTGGCGAGCATCGGGTCGATGACCATCACCGAGGATTCTTGCACCCCTGCGGGCAGCTTACAATAGTATTCCCGGGGCTTATGGGTGGTCTCGTCGCGCTCCATGCCGATGGGTCCCACGGAGGCGAAGGGCAAAAGCTCAAGGAAGCCATCCACCATGCCAAGACCCGCTCGCAGGATGGGTACGATGGTCACAGCGGTGCTGGCGAGCACCGGGAATTCCGCCGTGGCTACAGGCGTGGTGACCGAAGCGGTGCTCAAAGGAAGGTCGCGGGTGACCTCAAAGCCCATGAGCAGGGTGATCTCACGCAGTCGCTGGCGAAAGATCGCTGGAGGAGTGCGTTCGTCCCTCATGGCGGTGAGGTTATGGGCGATGAGCGGATGTTCTATCACATGGACGGTCACAGCGCCTCCTAACGGATCGGTCAAGGGCCTTTCGCCAACCCATTATAGGGTTGTATGGTGAGAATGTGGTTTGTATCGCCCAACCGATGATAAGTTGGCAGAAATAGGATTACTCTGGAATCTGAAAAAGAAGGGGATCACAGGTTTCATGATTGACCGCAAGAAGGACGAGCTTGCGCCGTCGGGCGCTAAGAAAGAACAAGGGGAGCAGAAGATCGATCGTTTGGGTACGGGGTCCATCCCGCGCCTGATCGTGGAGTTCGCCATACCCGCCATCGTGGGTATGCTCGTCAATGCCGCTTACAATCTCATCGACGCCTTGTTCCTCGGCCAAGCGGTGGGTGAGATAGGTTTGGCCACAACCCAGGTGGCGCTTCCCATCATGACCGTCTTCATGGCGCTGGCCATGCTGGTGGGCGCCGGCGGCAACGCCTTGGCGGCATTGAAGTTGGGCCAAGGGCGGCGCGATCTGGCTGAACTCACCTTGGGCAACACCGTGACGCTGAGTTTCATCCTCTATGGCATCATAGTGGTGATCACCTCGATTCCCGTCATCTTCGACAGCCTGCTCACGCTCTCTTCGGCCACCGACGAGGTGCGCGGCGGGGCGGCGGTGTTCCTTCATATCATCTGCTACGGGTTCATCCTGCAATGCATCGGCATGGGGGTGAACAACTTCATTCGCACGGCCGGTGCCCCCAACCGGGCTTTGGGCACCATGGTCATCGGTGCTGTGGCCTGTGTGATCTTCAACTTCCTCTTCGTTATCGTGTTGGGCTGGGGTGTTATGGGCAGCGCCCTTGCCACCATCTGCGGCCAGGGATGCTCATGCGCTTCGGTGCTTTGGTATTTCCTGGTGACCAAAGGCGTGCCTTTGAAGTTGCGTGCAGCCAACCTGCGTCCCGACTGGCGCCTTTGCCGGCGCATCCTCGCTTTGGGTTTGGCGAGCTTCTTCGTGCAGATCGGCTCGGCGATCGTGAACTTCGTCACGAACTTCCTGCTGGTGAAATACGGAGCGGTCAATCCCATCGGCTCGGCGAATGCCTTGGCCTCCATCGGCTTGGTCATGCGGGTGGGGATGTTCACCATCATGCCGCTTGTGGGCATGTCCATCGCCATCCAGCCTATTCTGGGCTTCAACTACGGCGCTCGCCAGTACCGCCGGGTGCGAAAGACGCTCATCGACGGCATTTTGGGGGCCACGGCCATAGCAGTGCTCATGTATGCGATCATCCAGATCTGGCCCAGCCAGATAATCCATGCCTTCGGCATCACCGACGAGGGCCTCAACGACTTCACTGTATTCGCTTTACGGGTGCAGCTGTTCTTGTTGCCCATCGTGGGATTCCAAATCGTCGGCTCCAATTATTTCCAGGCTACAGGCCAGCCGCTGAAGTCATCGCTTCTGTCCTTGTCGCGCCAAATCCTTTTCCTGGTGCCCTTGCTGTTCCTGCTGCCGGAGCTTCTGCCTTACCTCTTCCCGGGAAACATCACCGGTCTGGATGCCCTTTACATGGCAACCCCGGTTGCCGATGGCTTCTCGATCATCCTCACCTTCATCTTCGTGATGCGGGAGATGCGAAGGCTCAAGAAGATGGAACAGGCTGAAGAGCCGATGCCGCTTTCGGTCGGCAAGGAAGGCTGAGGGCGCTTCGGCCCGAAGCTCTGCGAAGAAAGGTCGGTTATGGAGAATACCTGCGAGAAGCCCACTGTGGAAAAAAGGGTTGGGCCGCTTACGGCTACCAGCTCACCTAGTCTCTCGATTGCGTTCACGGCGCTTTCCATCGCGCTTATTGCCGTTTGCGCCTGGATAACGGTGCCTTTGGGTCCCATCCCGTTCACCATGCAGATGTTCGCCATATCCTTCATGATCCAAGTGCTCACCCCCAAACAGGCTTTAGGGGCGATCCTGGGCTATCTTTGCCTGGGAGCGCTTGGGGTGCCGGTATTCTCGGGCATGCGCGGGGGAATCGGCATATTGCTCGGTCCCACAGGCGGCTACCTTTGGGGTTATATCCTGGGCGTGGCCGGCGGCTCCCTTGTGCTGTCCCTGTTTCGACGCCGCGGCATGGATAACTTCGCCACCGGGGTGCTCTCCGGTTTGGTGTTCGTGGCCGTCGCCTATCTTTGCGGCTGCATCCAATATGCTGCTTTGGGGCAGATCAGCCTTTGGGCGTCGTTTCTGGTAACCGGGGCGCCTTTCATCGTCGTGGATCTTGCGAAGGTGATAGCCGCCACCTTCTGCGCCCAGGCGGTCATTCGGGCTGTGCCTCGTAGATGAGACGCAATCCCTCCAAGGTGAGGTCCGGGTTCACGGCAGTGATGGCCTTGCAAAGGGGCGCCATGGTGGTTGCCAGGCCTCCTGTGGCCACTACTGGCGCTTCGTAACCCAATTCCTTGAAGATGCGCCCCACGAAGCCATCCACGCGGTCGGCTTCGCCATAGACGATGCCCGCCTGCATCGCATGGATCGTATCGGTGCCGATCACCGTTTTGGGGTCGATGAGGTCAATGGCGGGAAGTTTGGTGGCATGGGAGAAGAGCGCCGCAGCCGAGGTCTCCAGGCCGGGGGCTATCACGCCGCCTACGAATGAACCGGTCTTATCCACCACTTCCAGATTGGTGGCGGTGCCGAAGTCCACAACGATCACCGGGTGGCCGTACAGGGCCTTGGCGGCCACGGCATCGGCTATGCGGTCGGCGCCTATCTCTGCGGGATTGCCGTAGGAGGTGGTGAAAAGCGGTGCCGCCGTGGATGCGTTGCAGATCACCGGTTCTATGCCCAAGATGTTCGCCAAGCACCCTTTCCAGGAAACGGTGAGGGATGGCACCACAGAGGCTATGATGCTTCCGGTCAGAGCTTGGAGCTCCAGGCCCTCGGAGGTGAGGAGCGGGAGCACTTTCAGCTGCAGGTCGTCGGCTGTATCCGCCTTGTTGGTGGCCACACGCCAACTGTGAAGCAAGCGCTCATCTGCATATATGCCGAGAACCGTTTGGGTATTGCCCACGTCTACGGTTAGTAACATGATGCTTACAAACCTCCAAGAAATCGTCAACGCAGGTACTATGGTTACTAAATGGCGAACAGTGAACGGTATTATATCAAGCAGGCAACAGACCCGCGGCGAGAAGAGGGGCTTCGCGGGGAGGGATGTAAAGGAGAGGGTCGCGATGACTGATACGAATAAACGCATACTGGTCGTTGATGACGAGAGCTCTATCACCGAGTTCGTGGGCTATGCGCTTCGCAAAGAGGGCTACACCGTGGATGTCTTCGATAACGGCGAAGATGCTTTGGCTGCTGCCCGCAAGAATCAATACGATCTCTTCGTTTTGGACATCATGCTGCCGGGCATGGACGGTTACGAGCTTTGCCGCCGCCTGCGGGCGTTCACCTCGGCGCCGGTTCTGTTCCTCTCGGCTCGCGATACCGAGTTGGACAAAGTGGTGGGACTGGAGCTGGGAGCCGACGACTACCTGGCCAAGCCCTTCGGCGTGCGCGAGCTCACCGCTCGCATCCACGCGCTTTTGCGCCGTGGCGCCGGCGGGGATTTCCCCAATGCCGTGCGCACCATATCCGCAAGCGGCATCGTGTTGGACGAGGATGCCCATACCGCCAAGGGCGACAAGGGTCCGCTGGATCTCACGCCGCGGGAATTCGAGCTGCTGGCCAGCCTGATGAAGAATGCCGGAAAGGTGGTTTCCCGCGAGGATCTGCTGCGCGACGCGTGGGGGTGGGAGTATCTCACTGAGACGAAAACGGTGGATACCCATATCAAGCGTCTCCGTGATAAAATCGAGCAGGCCGGATATGATCCCGGCCTTGTGGAAACGGTTCGCGGCTACGGTTATAGGTTTAAGCAATAAAACGGCTTCAAACATATTTCGCCCTGCTCGCCACCCTTCTAGCTATTCTGGCGAGCGGGGTTATTCTTTTTGTGTGCCAGGTGGTCTACGATATCCCGTGGGTCGCCTTCTTCCTCATCATCCCCATCATCACCATCGTTTATATCCTCAGTTTGGTCATTGGCTATTTCATCGCTGAGCCGCTGAGGCTGCTCCTCAAGAAGACACAGGCATACCGTGCCGGTGCCAACGTGGTGTTCGAATCCGATGGGCGCATGTTCGAGGCCGACGAGCTATCCCTGTCCATGGACGAATTGGTGAAGAAGCTGGAATCCCAGCAGTCCGACCTCATCCGTGAGGGCAATCGCCAAACGGAGTTCGTGAGCGATGTGGCGCATGAGCTGCGCACGCCGCTTACGGCCATCCGCGGCAATGCCGAGATGCTCCAAGACCCCGACCTGCCCGATTCCATGCGTGAGAAATTCACAGACATCATCGTGTCTGAGGCCGAGCGTTTGAGCCGACTGGTAAACGACCTGCTCACCTTGCAGCGCATCGAGCGCGCTCAGACGCTTCCAGAGGAGCTGGGGCGCGTCAATCTGCGCAAGCTGGCCCAAAGCGTGGTGGATGCGCTGCACTCGCTGCTCGAGGAGCGTGGGGCAAACGTGCGCATCGTGGGGGAGGCACCCGATGTGCTTGGCAGCGTGGATAAGCTGCGCGAGGCTTTAACCAACCTGGTGGAGAACGCAAGCCGCTTCATCGAGCCGGGCGGGCACATCACCATTGACCTTTGCGGTCTGCGGGGAAATTCGGTCATCCAGGTGAAAGATGACGGTGTGGGCTTTGGGGACATAGACCCAAGCCTGCTCTTCACCCGTTTCTACCGTGCCGACCTCTCGCGCGCCCGCAACACCGGTGGGACGGGCCTTGGGCTTTCCATCGTGAAGTCCATCATCGATGCCCACGATGGGCGCATCGAGGCGGTGAACCTCCCCGAGGGCGGTGCCAATTTCATCATCGCCATCCCTTCCATCGTGGCCTGACCGCCGTAGCTAGGATTTCCCGGGCGCTTGGCTGATTGTTCACCCGCTGTCCTTCGCGCAGCTTTCCTGGGCAGGTAAGATAGGGGCAATGAATAGTCCCGCTTCACCTACCAGGGAGGTACCTATGCTCACTGATATCGAGATCGCGCAGGCTGCAAATCCGAAGATCATCTCCGAGGTCGCCGAGACGGCGGGCATACCCGATGAATACCTGGAGATGTATGGCAAATACAAGGCGAAAGTAGATTACAACCTGCTGGCCGATGAGGCCCATGAGCCGGGCAAACTGGTGCTGGTGACCGCCATCAACCCCACTCCTGCAGGCGAGGGCAAAACCACAACCACCGTGGGTTTGGCTGACGCTTTGGCCCTGCGCGGCAAGAACGTGGTGGTGGCTCTGCGCGAACCGTCGCTCGGTCCTGTGTTCGGCATCAAGGGAGGCGCTGCTGGCGGCGGTTATGCTCAGGTGGTGCCCATGGAGGACATCAACCTCCATTTCACCGGTGACTTCCATGCCATCGGTGCGGCCAACAATCTGCTTGCGGCCTTGCTCGATGCCCACATCCAAAACGGCAACGAGCTGGGGATCGATGTGCGCAAGATCACCTGGAAGCGCGTGGTGGACATGAACGATCGCCAGTTGCGCCACATCGTTGACGGCCTGGGCGGTAAGGCCCATGGCGTTCCCCGCGAAGATGGCTTCGATATCACGGTGGCAAGTGAGGTCATGGCGATCTTCTGCCTGGCCACTTCCATTACTGACCTCAAAGAGCGCCTGGGTCGCATCGTGGTGGGCTACACCTACGATGATGCGCCGGTCACCGCTCATGACCTCAAGGCCGAGGGCGCCATGGCCGCCCTTCTGAAAGACGCGCTCAAACCCAATTTGGTGCAAACCCTCGAAGGCACGCCTGCTTTCGTTCACGGCGGGCCCTTCGCCAACATCGCCCATGGCTGCAATTCCATCATGGCCACCAATATGGCCCGGGCCTTGGGCGATTATTGCATCACCGAGGCCGGCTTCGGTGCTGATCTGGGCGCCGAGAAGTTCCTTGACATCAAATGCCGCCTGGCCGGACTTAAGCCCGATGCCGTGGTGGTGGTGGCCACGGTGCGCGCTCTGAAGAATCACGGAGGCGTAGCCAAAGACGATCTGAACCAGGAGAACCTCGCGGCCTTGGAGGCTGGGCTGCCCAATCTGCTCCAGCATGTGAGCAACATAACCGACGTGTACCATCTGCCTTGCGTGGTGGCCATCAACGCATTTCCCACCGATACTAAGGCCGAGCTTGATTTGGTGGAGGCCAAATGCCGTGAACTCGGCGTGAACGTTGCGCTCTCCGAGGTATGGGCTCGGGGCGGCGAAGGGGGAGTGGACTTGGCCGATGAGGTCATCCGCCTGTGCGAACAGGGGGATGAGGCTGGCCGCAGTGCCGAGACCTTCACCTTCTCCTATGCCGACGACCTCTCCATCGCCCAGAAGATCGAGGCTATCGCCCAGCGCATCTACCATGCCGATGGGGTGGTGTTCGAGCCAGCGGCTCAAAAGGAGATTGCCCAGCTGGAGGCTTTAGGGTTCGGGGATATGCCGGTTTGCATGGCCAAGACCCAGTATTCCTTCAGCGACGACGCCTCGAAGCTCGGTGCCCCCAGCGGTTTCACCATCACCGTGCGTCAGGTTAAGGTGTCGGCGGGCGCTGGGTTCATTGTGGCGTTGACCGGCTCCATCATGACCATGCCCGGTCTTGGCAAGGCTCCCGCTGCCCATAAGATCGATGTGGACGAGAAGGGCGTCATCTCCGGCTTGTTCTAATGCCCGAGATGGGAGAAGCTAGCTTCATTTCGGCAAGCGTGTGACATCAATTGCATAATCCTGCCATCATCCCCGTCCCCTGACATAATCCTGCAACCCCATGCGTCCGATCGTTAAGAGGGGGGGAGTAGTTGAGTTAAGCAGGGTTATGGGAGGGTTCGGGGCGAAAATTCGCGCCTGTTTCATCGAGGCGCTAGCAAAACCCCAGGTCACAGGGTCACCGTCCTTTCCTAACCTACGGAAAGGACCGTCTAACCCTCCCATAACCCTGTTTAACTCAACTACTCCCCCCGGTTTCCGATATCGAGCCTCCCACAAGAGCCATTACCCCAACAGCTGTTCTCGCTTTCGGATCCGAACCTCCCACAAGAGCCGTCAACCCAACTGCTTCTCCATGGTTGCAGGCCCGAACCTCCCACAAGCGCGATTAACCCAACGATCACCCCTTGGCCGCAGGCTCCAAACCTCCCATAAGCGCTTCCAACCCAACTGCTCCCCTCGGTTCCGCGCATCGGGCATCCCATAAGTGCGATAATCTCCTTCATGATCGAAAGTGAAAAGAGAAACGAAATACTGGTGGCGCATTCCCAAAGCGCCGCAGATACCCATGGCTTCGGAGCCGCCCTGGCCGCGATGCTGCAACCAGGGGATATCGTGCTGCTCACCGGGGATCTGGGGGCAGGGAAAACCCAGTTCGTTCAAGGGGTCGCTTCAGGGTTGGGGGTCGCCGATGCGCCGGTGAGCCCCACGTTCAACCTCGTTATGAGCTACGACGACGGCCGGCTGCCGCTCCATCATTTCGACCTGTACCGGTTGGACCGCCCTTCTCAGCTGGAAGACATCGGTCTTGGGGAATACCTGGAAGGAGGCGGGGTGTGCTTCGTCGAATGGGCGGAGAGATTCCCTGAGGCCTTCGACCAGTGCCTTCGGATCGGCATTCGGAAAGGGGAGGGAAGCGAGCGCTGGTTTTGGGCTTCAGCCGAAGGCGAACGCAGTGCCGAGCTTTTAGCCTCATGGAAGGCTGTTTTGGATGGGGTGTCATCGGAGCCTGTGTCATCAGGAGCTGCACCTGTTGGAGGGCCGCGGATCGTCGAGGCTGCACCTGCTGGGGGATCAGGGGACGTCGAGGGCGCGCCCATTGGGAGGCCAGGAGCCCTTAAGACTACGCCCATTGATGAACCACGGACTATCAAGACCGCGTCCATCGGGGAATCATGGAACCCAGCAGCGCCGGTGGGGGAAGGGCGGCATGATACCCAGAGGCAGGGGGGTCATGATACCCAAAAGCAGAGAGGTGCCGCCACGCCGACAGACGCTGCACCTTCTTGCGTCTGGGCGGGAGAGCCGCTCGTGCTCGCCTTCGACACGGCCAATGAAGCCATAGCGGTTGCCTTGGGCGTGCTTGATGCAAACCGAAGAGCCGTCACTCCTTTCGTTACGCGCCAAATCGCAGCCCATCGGGCATCCAATACCACGCTTCTTCCCGCAATCGATGAGCTCATGGCTCAGATAAAGGCCCCTCGCAGCGCTTTGGCCTGCATAGCTGTGGGCCGCGGCCCCGGGTCATTCACCGGTGTGCGCATCGCTGTGGCCACGGCCAAGGGCATTGCACAGGCGCTGGGGCTTCCGCTTTTGGGGCTCTCCACTTTGGACGCGGTGGCGTGGCGCAGCTGGGACGCTGGCGTTCGCGGGGATGTACTGGTGGTGGCCGACGCCATGCGCAAGGAGGTCTACCCGGTGCGCTTCCGTCTGGATGAGACGGGAGTGAGCCGCCTGGAGGCCGATAGCGTTGTGAAAGCTCAGCTTTGCGTTCAAAGCATAGGGGGCTCTTCGACGCTTCAAGTCATCGGCGATGGCTTGGTGAAGTACCGCGACCTCTTCGCTCCAGTGGCCACCGTGCTCTCCGACAAGCTCTGGGAGCCTACAGGCGAAGGGCTCCTTTTGGCCTTCCAGGCCGCCTGGCAAGCGGGGGAGGTGGACCCTTGCAACCCTGCTCGACATCAGCCTCAGCTGGTTCTCCCCGTTTATACGCGCCTTTCCGATGCGGAGGAAAACGAGCGGGCTCGGGCCTCTTGTGCAGCCGAGCGCAATCTGGCTACTGGAGTCCAAGACCTGGAAGATACCTCTCCGACCGACCGCCGGACCCTTCACGAGCTCTCGGCTCAAATGCCGGACCGCCACAGCGCTGCGGTGACGTACCGCCCTCTAGGCGCGGCGGATATCGCCCAGGTCGCTGCCTTGGAGGCGGCGGTCATGGGAAGCGATGCATGGAGTGAGACCGCTTTTGGCGGCGAGCTTGGCCAGCGTGGCCGGCTTTGGTGGGTTGCATGGCATGGCGGCGAGCTTGTGGGATATGCAGGGGCGCTGGTGGTGGATGGCGAGGCTCAGATACTGAAAGTGGCCGTTGCCCCTCCCTGGCGGCGCCAAGGCATCGCCGAGCGGCTTTTCGCGCTGGTGGCCGATGACGCGCGCAACCTTGGAGCATCCCGGTGCGCTTTGGAGGTGCGCGCTTCCAACGACGGCGCCCAGGCATTCTATGAGGCACTGGGATTGGCATCTTCAGGCACGCGTCCCCGATACTACTCAGATGGCGAAGATGCCGTTTTGATGGCTGGGCCGCTGCCGCGGTTCACCCATGGCGTTGGGGGAATGGAGCTGCAGCATCATGAGGCTCAGGCTAGCGCGCCTGTTCCCGCACAATCCGTCGGTGGGATGCCCACTCCGCCTCTCATCTTGGCCATAGAGTCCTCCTGCGATGAAACGGCAGCTGCCCTGGTGGATGGCGATGGACGGCTCCTTTCCGATGTCGTTGCGTCCCAGATAGATTTCCATTCCCGGTTCGGCGGCGTGGTACCCGAGATAGCCAGCCGCAAGCATATCGAAGCTATCGGCGCAGTGTGCGACGAGGCTTTGGGCGCAGCTTCTTGGAGGGATTTGGATGCTCTGGCGGTGACTGCGGCTCCGGGTTTGCTCGGCGGCTTGGTGGTGGGGGTCGCCTTCGCCAAAGGCGCAGCTTGGGCTTTGGATCTTCCCCTGATCACCGTCAACCACCTGGAGGGCCATCTCTACGCTAATAAGATAGGCAATCCGGATTTCCAACCCCCTGCCGTGGCATCCGTGGTTTCCGGGGGCAATACCCTCCTCGTTTTCATGCGTTCCTGGGGCGATTACACCGTTTTGGGCCAGACCATCGATGATGCAGTGGGGGAGGCCTTCGACAAGGTGGCGAAAGCCCTTGGCTTGGGCTATCCCGGTGGCCCGGTGGTCTCCGCCTATGCCGCCCAGGGTGATCCCGAGGCCATCCCGTTTCCGCGGGCGATGCTCCATTCCCACGATTATCGCTTCTCTCTTTCGGGACTGAAGACCGCCGTGGTGAATCACATCCAAGGGTTGCGGGAAAGCGGTCGGGAACTGCCTCTGGCAGATATCTGCGCGAGCTTCCAGCAGGCGGTGATCGACGTGCAGGTGGCCAAAGCCGAGACGGCGCTGCGGGAGACGGGTGCGCCAACCTTCTGCTTGGGTGGCGGCGTGGCGGCAAATCCTGCCTTACGCCAAGCCTATCAGGACCTTTGCGACCGGCTGGGGGTTCAGCTTGTCATGCCGCCTTTGGCTAGCTGCGGCGATAACGCTGCTATGATCGCGCTGGTGGCCCTGGACCGCTTCAAGAATCATCGCTTCGCCGGCTTGGATGCCGATGCCCAGGCCCATGGCGCCCTGGATGAGCCCTATTGATCTACGCGGACCGGGCGAATGCGCATTGCCAGGAATCCCTATGTTGTGCAATCATATATGGATCATAGGAAGAATCGATAGGATGGTGAGCTATGTTTTGCCCTAAATGCGGCGAGAATCTCCCTGATGGCGCACAGTTCTGTGCGAAATGCGGCAACCGGATGCAGGCATCTGCGGCCCCGGTCACACCTTCTGCTCAGGCCACGCCGGTGACACGCATCCCTGCCGCCGGTGCTGGAGCGGCTATGCCCGGTCCGGCTCCGGCTGCGGTTGCCATGGCGAAGCCGGCAGACGCTGCCGGCGTGCTGCGCATTGCGACGATCGCAGTCATGGCCCTGGCGCTCGTGTTCTCGCTTCTGCCTTGGTTCGAGCCTTCTTCTTCCATCAAGGCCATGACCAATGCGGCTTCTAGCCTGTTGCAAAACGAATCCGTGAGTCAGATCACCGGTGCGGTGGGTGCCAGCACTCCCAGTCTGTCCGCCATGGAGGACTCTTATGCGCCCTTCCAGTTCTTCGCTTTGGGCGGCACCATCGGCGACTATGCCAGGATCGCCCAGCAGGCCATGAGCGCTATGGGCTCCCTGTCCTCCAACATCGGCGGCACATCGGCCTCCAATGCCATAGCCATAACCGGAATGGTCTCGGGGATCATCACGTTTGTCGGCGTGCTGTGGTTCATCGCCGCCATCTTGCTCGTTGTTGGGGCGATTCGCCTGTTCAAAAGCTCGAAGATCGGCCTCGCTTTGGCGGGGAGCATAATCCTTTTGATCATCGCGGGCATCTGCGCCACATTCGTTGCCGGCGCCTTAGGGGAGCTTGGGTCCATGACCGCATTCCCTGCGCTTTGCCTGGTCGCCTCCATCGCCGCCATCGTGCTCATCGTGGTGACGAAGGCGCGCACGCCGAAGGTTTTAGCAGCTTAGGGCCTTTCTAAGCTATACAATGGCAACAGACCATATCTGCAGAAGAGCGGTTCGAGAGGAAGGATTCGACCATGGGTTTTCTGGATAACGTGAGTTCGGCGGTGAACCGGGGCACCAGCTCGGTGGGGCGCGCTGCGGATAAGGCGAAGCTGAAGTCCCAGTTGAGCGAAATCAACAAGCGCCGCCAGCAGCTGGCCGCCCAGCTCGGTGCCAGCCTCTATGATGCCACCAAGGACGATCCGGCTCTGCGTGCCGGTCGCGAGCCGCTTTTCGACGGCATCGCCGCCTGCGATGCCGAGCGCGCAGCTTGCCAGCAGCAGATCGACATCATCGACGCTCAGGCGGCGGCTGCAACGGTGGCGGCAAGCACGTTTCAGTGCGCCGTGTGCGGAGCCACGATGAATGGCAACGACCTGTTCTGCGCCGGCTGCGGCACCCCGGCTGCTCGGGCCATGCCCCAGCAGCCGGCTCCCCAGCCTCCGGCGGCCTCCGGCGCTGCTTGCCCCCAATGCGGAGCCCCCGTGGGCGCCGATGACCTGTTCTGCATGTCCTGCGGCTGTAAGCTGGGCGGCGCTCCTGAGCAGGCGCCTGTTCAGGAGACGGTTACCGTGGTGGAGGAAGTGGTCATCGAGACCGCTCCGGAAAACCCGGAGAACAAAGCCTAGGCGCTTTCGGGAGCCTCTGACTTATACGCAACATGGACTGCGGCGATGCCGCCGCAATAGTTCTTCCAAGTCACATCCGTGAAACCGGCCTCCCGCATCAGGGAGGCCAAGCCGTCTTGGTCGGGGAATGCGCGGATGGAGCTCGAAAGATATACGAAACCCGACCGGTCGCCGGTCACAAGCCCGCCCCAGAAGGGGATCAGATGGCGCAGATAGAAATGGTAGAGCCCGCGCCAAAGAGGGTTGCGGGGCCGGGAGAACTCCAGGCATACCAGGGCGCCACCGGGCTTCAATACCCGATGCATCTCCCGCAGCGCCCGTTCGCGCTGGGGCATGTTGCGGATGCCATAGGCCATGGTGACCACATCGTAGCTCTCATCTTCGTAAGGGATGTCCTGGGCATCCACCACGTCGAAATCCACCGGCGTATCGCCGAAATCCCCCCGGGCTTTATGGGCCGCTGCCACTTCGAGCATCTCCGGGACCAAATCGGTGCACTGGATGTGGGCGGGATGGAAGGAGCGCGCTACGAATCGGGATACATCACCGGTACCTCCGGCGATATCCAAAACGTTGCTCTGGGAGGTGATGGGGGCTTGGGTCATCATGCCGCGCAGCCAGCGCTTATAGGCGCCGAAGCTGGAAAGCGCATTGAAGCGCTCGTAGCGCCGGGCGATGCTTGAGAATATCTGCTTCACCCGCTGGGTGGACACATCGGCAGGTGCCGCGTTTCCGGTGGCGGTATCGATGGTTATTTCCTCCGGGAGCGCTACCATGGAAAGCAGTATAGGGCCTCAGCGGCGGAGCTTTCGGCCCGAGTGGGCTAAATGATGCAGAAACCATATGAACGGCAGCGTCGGCCGCGGCAGATGATAATATGTTGCAGTCCCTAAAATGACAAGAGGAATGCCCAATGCTGTTGAGCGCACAATACGTTATCCCAGTGACCAGCCACCCCATCACCGGCGGCGCGGTCCTCGTGCGCGATGGCGTCATCCGCGATGTGGGAGAAGCGGAGGCGATGCGCCTGCGCTACAGCGACGAGGAGGAGCGCGATTTCGGCGCTGCGGCGATCATCCCGGGGCTCATCGACCTCCACACCCACTTGGAGAACTCGGTGCTGCGC
Source organism: uncultured Eggerthellaceae bacterium (assembly GCA_964553375.1). Lineage (GTDB taxonomy): Bacteria > Actinomycetota > Coriobacteriia > Coriobacteriales > Eggerthellaceae > UBA9715. The sequence continues at coordinate 77,396 of CAZKKN010000003.1, forward strand.
GGGATCATCCCCGATCAGCCTTACGTTCCCTGGCTTCAGTCGGTGCGCCTGGCTGCAGCACGGCTGGATGTGCACGACTGGCACGCTTCCGCGATCTATGGGGCCTTGGAGTCCCTCTCTGCGGGCATCACCTGCGTCGCCGACATATCGAGCACCGGCGCTTCCTGCGCTGCCCTCACCAAGACGGGCTTGCGGGGCACGGTGTTCTACGAAGTGGGCACGATGGACAAACGCCGGGTGGAGGATGCCATGCGCATCGCCCGCAACGACATAGTCAACTGGGCGGAATCCGTGGATTCCTCCCGGGTGAGCGTGGGCATCGCCCCGCGGGAATCCTTCGATTGCCATCCCTCCATCTACACTGAGGCTGCCCGGGTGGCCCGCGAGGAGAACATCGCCCTATCGCTTTATCTGGCGGCGAGCCGCGAAGAATACGATTTCATCCGCTGGGGCACTTCGGCCCTGTCGGTGGAGAACAGCGAGGACCGTCGCGGATTTGTGGAGATACCCCCTTGGCTTCCCACCGGCGTCTCTCCTGTGCGCTATCTGGTGAATTGGGGCGCTTTCGAAGCCGATAACGTCATTGCCGCCCACTGCGTCCACGTGGACGGGGAGGACATCCGCAAACTGCAGGAATACGATGTTGCCATCGCCATCTGCCCGCGCTCTAACGCCCAGCTCTCCATGGGCGTTGCACCGCTTCTGGAGTTCGACCGCTCGGGACTGCGCGTGGGCCTGGGTACCGGTTATGCCGTGGCCACGGATTCTTCCGACATCCTCAAGGAGATGCGCTACGGCATGCTGCTCAACCGCGCCACCAACCCGGGACGTTTCGTGGCGCCTCACACCATGTTGCGCATGGCCACCATCGACGCCGCCCGCTCTTTGAAGCAGGAGGATAGGATAGGCTCCATCGAGATAGGCAAGTGCGCCGACCTCACGGCCGTGGACCTTTCGGGCTCAAGCCGTGTTCCTACAGCAGATCCCGAGGCGGTGGTGGTCAATTCCAGCTCGTCTTCGGATGTGCTCATGACCATGGTAGACGGCGAGATACGCTTTGAGAAGGACAAATGGAACGTCGATGTGGAAGTGGCCCGGGATATCGCTCGGGTGATCGACGTGAGAGGGAAGCTTAGGAAATAGCATGGCTAAGAAGCAGACGAAATCGAAGCAGAAGCTCACGGCGAAGCAGATCGAGGAGCGGGCGCGGGCGGCCGAGGAGCGCGAGCGCAAAGCCAAGGCGGCGGCCGAGAAGAAGGCGCGCGGAAAGCAGATCTTCACCATCGTGGTGTGCGTTATATTGGTGTTGGCCCTGGGAATCCCAACCATCGGGCTTTCCATTCTGGGCGCCGGGCTGTAGGAGGCTTGCGTGTTCGGCATAGGTGGCTTTGAGCTATTCATAATCCTCATCTTCGGGTTCCTCATCTTCGGGCCCGATAAGCTCCCCGAGATAGCCAAGACGGTTGGCAAGGGCATCGCGCGATTCCGTCAGGCCCAGCAGGACATGAACGAGACGTTGGGTAACGAGAAGTTCATCGACTTGAACAACCCGGATGAGCCGTTCAAGAACCCCGTTGAGGTCCTTGATCGCGTAGCTAAGCGCCAAGAGGAGAAAAAGGCGAAGAAGGGCGCTGAAGGCGGGGAGGGGAAGCCTGCGGCCGAGAAAGCCGAGAAGTCTGAGAAAGCCGAGAAGCCGGCCGACCAAAGCGCAGGGGAGACTCCTGCGTCGAAGGCGAAGACGGACGGAGAGGCAGCGAAGGCGGCCGATGCGCCTGCACAGGCGGAAGCGGAACCGGCTCCCGAATCGTTTACCGAGCGCAAAGCCCGCTACGAACGGGAGCGCGCTATGCGCCAAGCCCTCGAATCCACCGAAGAGCCCGATGAGCCGGCTGAACCTGCCAAGCCCGCTAAGGCTGCGGCACCGAAAGGGGCGACCGCTGAAACCCCTAAGGCTCAGTCCGCCAAGGGAGGTGAGTAGCGATGCCCATAGGTCCTGCGCGCATGCCTTTGATGGAGCATTTGGGTGAGCTGCGTATGCGCTTGATGCGCATCGTGGTGGTCCTTTTGGTGGCGGTATGCGTCTTCTACCTGGCCGCCGGCACCATGGGTCAGTTCCTGTTGCTGCCCATCGCCGAGTTCCTGCCTCAGACCGCTGACGGGTCGGTTGACCTGTTCTTCCTGAATGCCTTCGATCCCTTCACCGTGAAGTTCAAGATCGCCTTCTGGATGGCGGTCATCGCCACATCGCCCATCATCTTGTGGCAGATCCTCGCGTTCTTCCTGCCGGCCCTCAAGCCCAAGGAGCGCAAGTGGTTCACCCCCACCTTCGCTGCGGCGGTGGCCCTTTTCATCCTGGGCACGGTGTTCTGCTACCTGATCATCTTGCATCCGGCTTTCCAATGGCTCACCGACCAGACCTCCGGTTTGGGTACCGTGGCTCCCAATGCGGCCTCCTATGTGGATGTGATCATCAAGTTCGAGCTGGGATTCGGCCTGGCTTTCGAGCTGCCCATCATCATCTTCTACCTGGTGCTTTTCAATATCGTGCCCTATAAGAAGCTGCGCAGCAGCTGGCGCGTCATCTACGTGGGGCTCATGGTGTTCTCCGCCATGGTCACCCCTGATGCGAACCCCGTCACCATGCTGCTCATGTTCGCGGCTTTGGTGGCGCTTTACGAGCTCAGCCTGTTGGTGGCTCGCATCGCCTTGGCGCGGCGGCTGAAGCGCAAAGCGGCCGAAGAGGCGGAACTATACGGTGACGAGCCGGATGACCAGGACTGACATCCCATGCACGAGATGAGCATCATCGCAGGCGTGCTGGATTCCGTGGTACCTTCGGCCGTCCAAGCCGGAGCCACACGGGTGCTCTCCATCTCCTTGCGCATCGGGGATATGACCGAGGTGGTGGATGAGGCCCTTGATTTCGCCTTCGAGGTGCTCACCGAGGGTACCCTTTGCGAGGGAGCGCAGCTGAAGGTGGAGAAGGTGCACCCGGAAAGCGTGTGCTTCCAGTGCGGCCATCAGTTCAGCCACGACCGCTTCCATCGCTCCTGTCCCCAGTGCGGCAGCTTCGAGACCCAGCTCTCGAAGGGCCGTGAGCTGGAGATCGAGTCCATAGAGGTCGACCTTCCCGATGAGGAATAGCCTCATCGCTTCGTTTCGCCATCTTTGAAGGAGAGGATCCCATGCAAATCGATATGCACACTCCCATCTTGGACAAAAACGATGCTTTGGCTGCCGAGTTGCGCCAGCGCTTTGCCCAGAACCAGGTGTATGTGGTGAACCTTCTGGCAAGTCCCGGTTCGGGAAAGACCTCCACTATCCTGGCTACCATCGATGCCTTGCGCGACGAGTTCAACATCGCCGTGGTGGAGGGGGATATCGCCGGGTCGGTGGATGCGGAGACCATCAAAAGCCAGGGCATCCCGGCAGTGCAGATCAACACCGGTGGCTCTTGCCATCTGGAAAGCGCTATGCTGAAGAAGGCCGTGGACGTGCTTGACCTTGAGCGGTTGGACCTCATCATCATCGAGAACGTGGGCAACCTGGTGTGCACCACCGATTTCGATTTGGGCGAGAATGCAAAGGTGGTCATCTTGTCGGTGCCGGAAGGGGATGATAAGCCCATTAAATACCCCGGGGTCTTCGAGATATCCGATGCGGTGATCTTGAATAAGGTAGACACCATGCCGGTATTCAATTTCGACGAGGAGGCGTTCCGCTCTTCGGTGAGCCGCCTCAACCCCAAGGCTCCCATCTTCCCGGTAGCCGCGACCAAGGCCTTGGGCATGGACGAATGGGCCGGCTGGCTGGCCGAGCGCATCCATGGGGTTCAGCGCCCCGTGCTCGCAGAAACCGAGGCCTGATTCGAGAACCTCTGCCGCCGGGATGTGGTAAGGTGGTTCTGTAATCATTCTTTACGGAAAGGACGTCTTCTATGGATTTGAAAGACAGCAAGACCTATCAGAACCTGCTCACGGCTTTCGCCGGTGAATCCCAGGCTCACATGAAGTATTCCTACTATGCGCAGAAGGCCTGCGATGACGGCTACGAGCAGATCGGCGCCATCTTCAAGGAAACGGCCATGAATGAGCGCGCCCATGCCAAGCTGTGGTTCAAGTACCTCCACGACGGCCAGATCCCCGAGACCCTGGTGAACCTGAACGATGCCGCCGACGGTGAGCACTATGAATGGACTGACATGTATGACGAGTTCGCCAAGACCGCCGAAGAGGAGGGCTTCAAGGAGATTGCCGCGAAGTTCCGTCTGGTGGCTCAGGTGGAAGTGCAGCATGAGGATCGCTATCGCAAGCTCATCGGCAACATGGAGGAGGGCATCGTGTTCTCCCGCGACGGCGACCGCACCTGGATCTGCCGTGAGTGCGGCCATGTGGCCATCGGTCCCAAGGCTCCCATGGTTTGCCCCGTCTGCGGCAAGCCCACTTCGTTCTTCGAGCTCAAGCCCGAGAACTACTAATCGGGAAATCCGCCTTCGCGCAACGGGAACGTCGCCTTACGGGGCGACGTTCTTTTTTATGACAGAACCGTGACGGATAAAAAATATTTCCCTAAGCGGCTTAGGCCATGCTATAGTACTGCATTAGCACTCGGATGTTACGAGTGCTAATTTATGAATCGGGTTATATTGGCAATGCATGAAAGGAAGGCATTAACCATGGCACTTAAACCGCTGGGCGATCGCGTGATCGTGAAGGCCGACGAGGTGGAGGCTCAGACGGCCTCCGGTCTGTACCTTGCAAGCGAGACCAAGGAGAAGCCCCAGTCCGGCGTTGTCCTGGCTGTAGGCGAGGGCCGCGTGAACAACGAGGGCAAGCATCTCCCCATGCCCGTGAAGAAGGGCGACAAGGTCATCTTCGGTAAATACGGCGGAACCGAAGTCAATTATGACGGGCAGGATGTGCTCATCCTGCGTGCCGACGACATCTATGCCATCTGTGAATAGGCTGAATAGACGTTCATACCATCGTTTTCCCTTTAAGATTCGGAAAGGAAGTTTTCGGTAATGGCTAAAGAGATCAAATTCGAAGCAGATGCCCGTGGCGAGCTTGCCAAGGGCGTTACCAAGCTAGCAGATGCCGTGAAGGTGACCCTGGGGCCTAAGGGCCGCTATGTGGCCATCGAGAAGTCTTACGGAGCGCCGCTTATCACCAACGACGGCGTGACCGTTGCCCGTGAGGTGGAGCTGGAGGATCCCGTTCAGAACATGGGCGCTCAGCTGGTGCGCGAGGCTGCCGTGAAGACCAACGACGTTGCCGGT